>JAUIKE010000007.1 GCA_030430845.1 Bacteroidia bacterium
AGAAAACAATGGAAATTGGCTTTGATAGTCTGGTTCTCCTCTCAACTGATGCTAAAATAACAACGGCCTGACGAAATTTTATTCCGTCAGGCCGTTCATGCATCCCTTTTCAGGGATGCCCTAAATAATTGAAAAGCCAGGCTTTATAAGTTGCTTCAAAAATAGGGGATGACTCGTGTTTTAATCTTTTGAAACCTGCAAGCGCTTCTTTTTATCCTTGGGCTGCATTAAATCCAGGATCATAATCTTTTGCCAGATCTTTCTGGACAATTCGTGCGAGAGCATTTCCACTTCATTGACGCTATTGAGTACCTGGCTATCCTGAAAGTATTGCACATGCAGGGCAGCCAGTTTGGAATTGATGGACAAAAGGTCGGTACAGAAATCGAGGTATCGAACCAGCTGTTCGGGGGCCTGGAATCGGGGGTCATTATCTTCTTTGGGTTCCAGGATGTCATTGGGGTCTTTGGTCAATTGATGCATATCTACCACGTGGGCAAAACTGCGAAGCCGGTGTAGAGAGTCGAGTGCCGCCCGGCGTTTGAGTCGACTTTCGAGGGTAGCGAGAAAGATGATACCGATGGTAAGGAAGATAAGCTCATTGGTGACGCTTTCAATTCCCTGCAGGGTTTCCATCAGGCCGTCCTGGCCGGTAGGAGAGATGGTTAAGGCCATATAAAAGACCCAGACGGCGATGCTGATGAGGCCTAAGATGCCAACAATGGTCAGGATACGCAGGGTCCAGATCGGCTGTTGTAGTTTTTTGACTAAGCGGATGATCGACTTTCCTACCTCGAATAGCTCTTCGGATACTTTACCCAGGCCTGAGTCCGGGAAGTTTTTTTTGATTCGCTGTTCTATATCCTTCAAGGTGTTTTGGATATGGACAAAATTAAGCTCGCTGTAATTGCCGGAAGGATATTTAACGGGTAAAAATCGTCTGGTCATATTGATGTTTTTCTGCTTAAATGGCTGAGCACTAAAATTACTCATTTCCAATTAAAGTACTACTGCTACTACAAGGCAAAGAGCAAATCGGTTGAGAGAAAGGTAGGTAAAAGCTAACTTTAGGTTAGGCTTTATAAGAAAAAAAAAATTATATCAGCATAAATAAAATATTTTACTTAATTTTATCGTTAGAAAAATGTCTGAAAAATGAAGATTAAACCAGGCACCCCAGAAAGAATCTATTTTAGCTTTGAGAGGCAAATTCAGTCTTCTCATTTTATTATGTGAAGCATGCCCTGAGAAAACGACTATTACCAGATAGTCATCCGGCCGCAGGTAAAACTGCGGCCGTTTTTTTTATCCTCTGGATAGCATCCACTTGAACAACTCCTTGAAAGTCACTTTTTTCCCATACATCAATATGCCAACCCGATAGATCCGTCCCGACAACCAAACAAAAAAAACAGACGTTAGCCCTACCACCAACACAGATAGGAGAATTTCCCAGAGTGGAGGATTAAAAGCCAGACGGGCCGGCATGACGATCGGCGCAAATAAAGGGAAAATGGATGAAAAGACGGCCAGACTTGAATTGGGGGCCTGAATAGCTTTCATCATGATATAGACAGCCAAAATGACTGGAATGGTGATCGGAATAGTCAGGCTTTGCCCTTCCCCCAGATCGTCCCCCATAGCTGAACCGACGGCTGCGAATAAAGAGGAATACAGGAAATATCCGCCGAGGAAATAGAAAATGAAGAGAGGTAAGATGACCCACCAATTGATATTGGCAATTTCAGTGTAGGCCAGGGCCATTAACATCTCCATATCTTCGGGGTCTATTCTGGCATCGGCATCCAATTCAGGTATAGAGCTGTTAAAACCAAAGAATAGGTTAACCAAAAAGCTGATCAATGGAATCAAAATGGCCCAAACGGCTACCTGAGTGAGCCCAACACCTCCTACTCCTATAATCTTGCCCAGCATCAATTGAAAAGGTTTGACCGAGGAGATCATTACTTCCACGATTCTGTTGGTTTTTTCTTCCATAACCGACCGCATGATCATCATGCCGTAAATAAAGATGGTCAGATACATAGTGAAGCCCATAATTCCGCCGATAGCAGCCGAAATGGCTCCTGTTAGCTGACTTGCATCCTCACCGTCTTCTTCGAGCGGTTCGGGTTCCAGTACTACGCGAGTTTCAAGTGCTTCGAGGCGTTCTTTATCGAAGGCCAGCTGTTCTATTTTGTAATCCCGTATGAGTCGGCTAACTTTTTCCTGAATTTGGAATTGGATGTCCAGCGGCAACTGCTCTTCGGCATAGTAATAGATGGTTTGGTTGCGGTCCATCACATCCTGAAGCGGCGGGATCTGTAAAATTCCGACAAATTCTTTGCGCTTCACAGCAACCCGGGCACTATCCAGAGAGTAAGGAACCTGCTTAAAAAAGAGTCTTTTCTCGTCTTTCATTTGGCGTTTTTCAGCCAATATGCCTCCTTCATCGATAACGGCTACGACCATCTCATCGTCGCTCTCATAACTGAATATGAAGCCCACCACGATAAAGAAGACGGCAAAGGCCAGCGGGGTCAGCAGGGTCGCCAAAATGAAGGATCGCCGGGTGACCCGGGTCAGGTATTCTCTGCGTATGATGAGGAGGAGTTTGTTCATTTTTTAATATATGTTATTTTTTTTATTTGAATTTTTAAAATCTGTTCGTTAGTGACCTGGTGACTTGGAGTCACCAGGTCACTAACGCAAGCTCCGCAAAATTTTATTTGGGCGCAAATTGCTGTCCGGAATTGTCCGCTTTTGTCCTATTTTGCAAGGTTTTGCAAGGTTTTCTTTATGGATTTTTTAAGCCTGCCCGTACGTCCTTTGTCTGCCCTTTCAAGAAAGCAATTGTGACTGAGTACCTGCTCGACCCGATGGCTCAGTATGCCTTTGATCAGGAATAACGCCCCCTTCACGACTCCACTTGCCGGATGAAGATCTCGTTCAGCGAAGGGAAAATTTCATTGAACGAAAGAATCTTCACCCCCTCGTTTAAAAACTGATTTAGCAACACATTAGAGTCCTGGCCTTCTTCGAGCTGGATGCGGATCCTGTTCGGCGCCTTTTCAATGATAGATAGGTCCGTTTCCACAGATTCCGGAATGCGGCCGTCGAATTCGAGCTGAAAAATATTTTGCTTATAGGTATTCTTGATATCACTGACCCTGCCCTCCAGTACATTTTGACCCTTATTGATCAGTACGATGTGCTCGCAGATCTCCTCCACCTGCTCCATGCGGTGTGTAGAAAAAATAATGCTGGTGCCTTTTTCTTGCAACTTCCGAATTTCCGATTTTATTAAATTAGTGTTAATGGGGTCCAGGCCGGAAAAGGGCTCGTCGAGGATGAGCAATTCAGGTTCATGAACAACCGTTGAGATGAACTGGATCTTTTGCTGCATCCCTTTAGAAAGTTCATTTACTTTCTTGGACCACCAGTCGGTTATCTCGAATTTTTCGAGCCAGTAATCGATGGATTCCTTGGCTTGGGATTTGCTCAGGCCTTTTAATCTGGCCAAATAAATCAGATGGTCCCCTACTTTCATTTTCTTATATAGTCCGCGTTCTTCAGGCATATACCCGATCCGGGAAGGATGCTTATGGTTGAGGAGGTCTCCCTTGAAGAAAATCCGGCCGCTATCAGCTCTGATAATAGTGGTTATAATGCGGATGAGGGTAGTTTTTCCGGCTCCATTGGGACCCAGTAAGCCAAAAATACTGCCTTCCGGCACCTCAAAACTGACACTATCCACTGCCAGATGCTTTTCATATGCCTTGACTACCTCTTCCAGGTTTAGAACTATCATAGTTGGTTGTTCGTTTTTTAAGAGTGGAACACAATTTAAGAGAAAAAAATGCTAAATTAATGATGTTTCGACCTATGCAAACTACTTTCAACTAATGCCCCCATTTTATAGACGGCCGTTCAGTAAAGGGTATATGGAGAGCGATCAAGAGTTGAAGAAAGTCGGTGATGGGCTAAGGGAAGTAAATAAGGCCGATAAAAAATAATCCAAAGCATCATTACCGAAATGTGACTTCCATCCTTCTTTCGCGTCTTAATGATTGGATTATGTTTGCTAAACAGGCAGACCTAATTAGCTTGGTTAACAAAACTAAATTTATACTATGAAAAACCTATTATTCCTTTTTGTCATGCTTCTGGTGGTTTCTGTAAGCCTGGAGGCCCAGAGTAATCAGGAGAAAAAAGAGGAGAAGAAAGAGAAAACGCAGTGGGTGATTAAAGGAGCGAAGGTATTTAACAGTAAAGCCGAAGCTCAACCCATGCAAGTCAATAAACCTGTTCAGGCAAATACTCAAACGCAGTTGCAGCCGCGTACGCCTGTGCAGCCCAATACACAGACTCAGCAAATCCAGCAGCCACAGACTCAGACTCAGGCCCGGACACCTCAAACAAGGCCAACTGCCCGTATCATCAGTGCGCCTCAAAATAATACGTACCAGCCTCAGACGAGAACTTACAACACGAATACTTATGAGCCTCAGGTTCAAACCTACAACAACTACAGCAATACAGGCTACCAAATGGAAATGAAATCAATGGCCGTTATGGAAGCTCAGGAATATATGAACCAGGGGACTCACAATGCATTGGTAGTTGAAATCGAAGGAGCCGATGCCAAAGTTGCCGAAAAAGTATGGTCCGACTTCGTAAAGGACAATTATGGTACCCGTGTCAAAAAAGTGAAAAAATCCGACGATTCAATAGCGGAAGGCGTTAATGTCGGAATCGTCGGCGCAGGAGGAGGCGTCAACCTATACTCACGCGCAGAAGATCGAGGGCGCGCGGCCAAGTTTATGGTTTGGATGGATGTGGGCAACGACTATTTGTCCTCCGGTTCTTATCCGACCTGGTATAACACAGCCGAAAATATGATGTACGAGTATAAGCTGGAGGTGAAAAGAGAATTGGTCAGAGAAGAATTAAAGGATGAAGAGAAAAACCTCAAAAAACTTCAGGCTGATCTGAAAAAACTCAAAAGTCTGCAGGATCGCTATCATAAAGCCATCGAAGATTCCTACAAAAGGATTCAAAAAGCAGAATCGGACATCGCACAAAACGAATCTGAACAGCAGGGAATGGTGCAGGAAATTGAACAGCAAATGATGCTGATCCAACAGGTCATGGATAGATTGAATTCCATACAATAAAAAAATAAGGGGTGGCCGTCGGCCACCCCTTATTTTAAAGAAACAGTTGCGTGAAGAATTTTTTATAAAAATTTATTCACATTTTATCCCCTAAACCGGTTTTACATTTTTTAGTATTGAATTCACAGGGGATTTTTAATTGATAATTAACTAGTAGGATTGACCTCCTCACAAAGCAATGAGCACCAAGCGCTAAACTCATTACAATGAATTAACATCCCTTCTCCGAAGTGAGGCTTGCTTACATCTCATTGACATGCTTTTAACATTCAATTCATAATAGACTGGCTTTTCCACATTATACACTTCTTTTTTCCACATTTGTTCACTACTATTGCGCAGCCTTAACCAGACTATAATGCGGTTTATCCTTTTTTTTTGTGCTAAAAAAGGTATATTTTAGTTAGCGATCGAGTAATAAAACCAGGGGAATATGGCGGAACAAAATCCTTCAAAAAAGACGGGCAAGCAGTATAAGACGGGCAACCTCCAAAAAAGAGAGGATTTGTCGGATTTTGTATTTGGTAAGGTACCTCCTCAGGCCGTTCCTTTAGAAGAGGCCGTACTAGGGGCTATCATGCTGGAAAAAGATGCGCTAACGGTTGTACTGGATATCCTCCGACCCCAGAGTTTTTATACAGATGCCCACCAACTGATCTATAAGGCTATGATGCGGCTGTTCGAGAAGTCGCACCCAATCGATATGCTGACGGTTACCGAAGAGCTGAAAAAGTCGGGCGAGCTGGACGCTGCAGGCGGCGCTTACTACCTGGTAGAACTAACCAACAAAGTGGCCTCGGCAGCCAATATCGAATATCATGCCCGGATCATCGCTCAGAAATTTATCCAGCGGGAGCTCATTCAGGTTTCTTCCAAGATCATTAAATCCTCTTTTGAGGATACGACCGATGTATTCCAACTACTCGACGATGCGGAGCAGGGCCTGTTTGCCATCGCCCAGCAGAATATGTCGCGGGCCATCGACAGCATGAGCAGCCTGGCCAGTAAGATCATCAAGCAACTCGAAGAACTTAAGGATCGCGAGGATGGCCTGACCGGCGTCCCATCCGGCTTTACCGACCTCGACCGCCTGACTTCCGGCTGGCAGCCTTCCGACCTGGTCATCATCGCGGCTCGTCCGGGTATGGGGAAAACGAGTTTCGTCTTGTCTTTAGCCAAAAATGCGGCCCTGGATTTCAAAAAAGGAGTGGCGATTTTTTCCTTGGAGATGTCCAGCGTACAGCTGGCACAGCGTATCGTGAGTATGGATGCGGAAATATCAGGGCATAAAATGCGGAACGGACAGCTGGAAGATTACGAATGGCAACAATTGCATTCCTCCATCGAGAAAATTTCCGAAGCGCCTATTTTTATTGATGATACGCCGGGTATCAATGTTTTTGAACTGCGTGCCAAGTGCCGCCGTTTGAAGATGCAGCACGACATCCAGTTGGTGATCATCGATTACCTCCAACTTATGAGCGGCGGTTCGGATAACCAGCGGGGCAATCGCGAGCAGGAGGTCAGTGCCATCTCCCGGGCTTTGAAAGGTCTGGCCAAGGAGTTGAATGTGCCGGTACTGGCCCTCTCACAGCTGAGCCGGGCAGTGGAGATTAGAGGAGGAAGTAAGCGGCCACAGTTGTCGGACCTAAGGGAATCTGGTTGTCTGACAGGTGACACACTTATTCAAGATGCCAAAAGTGGTAAAAGGTATACGATAAAGGAATTAGCTGAAAGGACGGAACAAATACCTATTTATGTTCTGGGAGTTGATAAACAATATAAGATCAAGCCCAGAAAAATGGTAAAAGCCTTTTATAGCGGAGAAAAACAGGTTTTTGAGCTAATTACCAAATCTGGACGCCGCATAAAGGCAAGCGCCAACCATCCCTTTTTGAAGCTAGAAGGGTGGACAGCGTTGGAGGAGTTGATGGTAGGGGATAAGGTTGCTATTCCTAGGGAAATAAAAATTTCTGAATCAGAAAATCTTTTATCAGATGATGAGCTTACTTTATTAGCTCACTTAATTGGAGATGGTTGTATTTTGCCTAAGCAACCTTACCATTATACTAGCGCTGACAAAAATAATATTGAAGCGGTTAGTATCGCAGCAGAGAGATTGTTTGACCTTAAAACCAAAGTAGTTCCCCAGGAAAATTGGTATCATATTTATTTGAAATCTCCTTATCACTTAACAAAAGGGAGAAAGCACCCGATTAGTAATTGGTATGAACAGTTAGGAATAGAAAGGGTAAGATCCTACGCAAAGGTTATTCCTAATGGAGTTTTCCAATGCTCAAATGAAAAAATTGCTTTGTTTCTGAGGCACCTTTGGGCAACTGATGGTAATTTAAGTTGGAAAAAGCTAGATGGGAGAAAGCCTGCTGGAGCAATTTATTATGGAACAAGTAGTGAACAACTTGCTTCCCAAATTCAACACCTTCTAATTCGATTAGGCATTTTATCTAAGATAATTAAAGTGAAGCAGGGTAAATACAGGCCTATGTTCCAGGTGCAAATCTACGGAGCCAGAAATCAGCAGAATTTTATTCATCAAGTTGGCTGTTTTGGTAAACGAGGATATATATCATCAGATTTGATAATGGCATTGGGGGAAATTCAAGGAAACCCTAATGTTGATGTTTGGCCAAAAGAAATTTGGAATAAAATTATAGAACCTTCTAGGAAAGCAAAAAATATCAGCTGGAGAGGGTTTTATAAAGAATTGGGACTTTCTTATTCTAGTTCTGTTAAAAAGAACGGTGTATCTATAGGCCGACTAAAACGGTTTAATCAAGTTTTACAGAGTAAGGAAATTCAAAGCTGTATTGAATCAGATATCATTTGGGACGAAATAAACGAAATCATCCCACTAGGTATTGAACCAGTATACGATGCAACTGTCGAAGACGTCCATAATTTCGTAGCCAACGATATCATTGTCCATAACTCCATCGAACAGGACGCTGACCAGGTAGCCTTCATCTATCGCCCGGAATACTACGATATTCTGGAAGATGAAGAAGGCATGTCCCTCAAAGGAATAGGAGAAATCATCATGGCCAAGAACCGACATGGTAAACTGGATACTATCCGGATGAAGTTCACCGCCGAGTTCGCCCGCTTCTCTGATCTGGAGGACCGCGCCTTCGATGACCTGCCGGATGATACCTTTACCAACACAACTATCACGATGCCCTCAAAGATCAATGAGGATGAAGACATACCTTTTTAAATTCCAAAGCTTAATCAATTGCCCGCTTTGCAGATAATTTATTAAGCTTTGGAATAATTAACTAACTATATGAGATTGAACCAATATATTGCCCATAGCGGCCAATGTACCCGCCGACAGGCCGGAGAGTTTGTGAAGAAGGGACAAGTAAAAGTGAACGGCCAGGTAGAAACCAATCCCGGCTATCAGATACAAGAGGGAGATGAAGTCACCTTTAAGGGCGAAATCGTTAGCCCTCAGGAGAAAAAGGTGTATTACTTATTCAATAAGCCGAAAAATACCAGTACGACTTCACATAAAACAAAAAACGAGCGTAAAACCGTTTATGAACTGATCCGGAACAAGGTGCCTGAAAAGGTCTATCCCATTGAGCAGATGGATGCTGCCTCTACCGGCCTGCTTATCCTTACCAATGATAAAGCATTGAAAGAGCGCCTCACGCATCCGTTGCATGAAGTGAAGATGATGTACCAGCTTCAGCTGGAAAAAGAGATTGAAGAAACTGCTTTTGAAAAAATCCTGAAAGCGGCAAAAGATTCCGATCAATTGATCCTGAAAAGTTTAACTCATCTTGAAGATTTACCCAAGAATGAAGTAGGAGTCGATCTGCGCAGAGGAAGCGACCTCGCTTTGAAGAAGTTGTTTGAAAAATCAGGATATAAAGTGTTGCGATTAGATCGCCTTACTTACGGCGGACTGACTAAAAAGGATCTGCCCCGTGGTTTTGTACGGCCTTTGAAAGAAAAGGAAGTGGTTTGGTTAAAACACTTCTTATAAAAAACGTTTTTCAAACACAAAGCGCTTCAAGTAGAAGTTATAAAAGAACACGATGCCCACTGCGCACAACTTAGTGATCAACTGCTTGCTTTGGAAAAACGGAAGCAAGTTTAATGAGTAAATGATACCGGTACTGAGTAGTAAGCCTCCCAGGGAAACCAGCATAGACAGCCAGAAAGCATGAGATAATTTGCGTTGCAAGTCAAATACAAAGCGCTTTTGAAGGATAAAATTGATGATGACTGCGATAGAATAAGCAATGACCTCTGAGGGCACCGGCGGCAGTACTTTATTAACCAGCACCATGTAGATGCCGATGTTAACCGAAGTGGCCACCAGGCTCGACAAGGCGAACTTGGCCTTTAGCAAAAACAATTCACGGAAGCGTTCCCACAGTTTTCTCATTCGGCCGATCTTTCTTTTTCAAAAAAATCAAGTATCTCTTTCCAGTTATTGACCCTGGTGAAGCGCGTTTCATGGACGTTGTGAGAAGCGGTATACAATAGTCCCTTTCCCTGAAAAGTCTCCAGGTTGTAAGCATGATCATCGATCATGTAATCGGCATTAAAAATGCTTTTATCACCGCAAAAAATGAATTGTTTCCAATGGATAAACGGGAAGTGCTCCCGCAGCCAATCATACTTATCCTCAAAAGAGTTTCTGAATTCCTGAGCTGCCGTGGTAATGTACACATCATAATGCTCCATCAAGGCTTTAACGCCTTCCTGGCTGCCCTCAATAACAGGGAGGTCTCTAAAAAAACCTTTGTCAAAAAGATGACTTCGAATAGCGATAGCATCTTCTTCCAGTTCATAGAACTTTTTCCCCCAATACGCTTCTTTTTTTGGCCTGCGGCCGTACATTTCTTCAAAGATATCTAAATATTTGGCCAATACATTAGCAATGACCTGGTCCATATCAAGAGCGATTCGTTTCTTCATGATAGCAGTTGGTTCCTGGTTTTTTGGATGGCCTCGCAAAGGTAATAAGTAACAGAAGAATTTTAAACTAAATAAGGGAGGTGAGTATCCCACCTCCCTCATTGTGAAGAAGAAATATTTAAGTATGTAAAAAATTGCGAACGAATTCGCAGTTGGGATTAGTTCAAAGAAAACTGGTGGACGATATCATTGGCTGCATTATGGAACATCAGCTCAGACACATAAGGGTCCATAAAATCACTCAAAGGCATTTGAGCGATTAGTTCCAGTACTTGAAATTCTGAATCAGCATCAAATACTGCCCACAACATCGACCGGTCCAGAGCCAGCGAATAGGACTTTAACTGTCCGTCTGCCATCATTTTATTGATCACATAACGCTGTTCCGGTATTAAAGACATGAATTCATCAGTCAAAACTTCCGGTAACTCAAACTCTACCATGAAAGTACGCTTCATAAAAAAAGTATTGTTTCAGTAATGTGTAAATATGTTGCTGTTAAATCACAGTGACATATTTACATTTATCAGTATTTTAATGAACTCGCAAACTTACAACTATACAAACGATATATCTATGCAGAAAGGTTCTAAATTTCAATAATTTTAACCTTCTAGTGACATTTTAGGAAGGCGTGGGGTTGTGTAAAAAGTCCTTCGTCCCTACGCCATGCCCCTACGCTCTCTGGCCTCCGTTAGCACTTCGGCGAGGAGGCGCAGCTTCGGCGCAAGTGTAAGACTTCGGCCGACGGCGTACGGCCTTTTAACACAACCTCACGCCAAAAATTTTTAGTCAATGTATACCCCCATTTTCCCTATTTGGTAGTCTCGCATGGCCTGTAAGATTTCCGTTTGGGAATTCATTACATAAGGCCCCCACTGGGCTACCGGCTCGTTAATGGGTTGTGCGCTTAGAAACAAGATGCGACTTTCTGACAAGGCTTGCAACTCTACAGGCTCATTTGTGTCTTCAAAAATGGCTAAAAATCCATTTTCTATGGGCTGATCGCCAATATTCCGTATGCTTCCATTCAGAACGTATGCCATGGTATTAAAGCCTTCTGGGGTTTCAATGATGAGGCGGGCATCCTCAGCCATTTCTATTTGGAGGGCCAATACGGGCGTGTGGGTACTCACGGGGCCCTTTTTGTCCTCAAAATTTCCGGCTACTACCTTCACTTTTACCCCTTTCTTTTCGACAAAGGGGATCTCTTCCGACCTAAATTGCTGGTATTTGGGCGGCACCATTTTAAAGGCTTGGGGTAGGTTTATCCATAATTGTATGCCCTCCAGTACACCTCCTCTGTACAGATACTCGTTGGAAGCCCTTTCGCTATGGATCACTCCCCGCCCTGCAGTCATCCATTGAACATCCCCATCCGATAAAATACCTTCATTGCCAAGGCTGTCCTTGTGTCGGAGTCCTCCGCTATATAAAAAGGTAACCGGCTCGAAGCCCCTGTGCGGATGGGGACCTACATCCATTGGTGTCATTCCAACTTCTGCCTCTGTTGGTCCGAAATGGTGTAGTAGTAAAAAGGGACTATGTCTCTCAATTCTCTGGGTGGGGAGGGGCTGCTTGACTAAGGTACCTCCCATGTCTAATTCTTCGCTCTTTGAAAGATATTTAATTCTTCTCATTACAGTGTTTCTGTTCAATAGAGATATAACACCACAAATGAGAAAAAGTATGAGCTTCCAGGGCCTTGAAGAGGACATTGATCATTTTGAATCCTTGTCAATATCAATATCAATACCTGATTATATTGCCATTGAAACTGTCCTCGGCATGACTAACATTCCGGCACAGAGATTGAAATATTTGCTGCGAGCCCACCCTGTGAAGTTTCTTTATACTTGGCATGCATATCCTGAGCGGTTTCCCACATGGTTTTGATGACCGTGTCGAGGGATACTTTGGCCAGTTTATGATCACTTTCTACGGCAATTTTAGCGGCGGTAATGGCCTTCATGGCCCCCATAGAATTACGCTCGATACAGGGGACTTGTACAAGCCCGCCGATGGGGTCACAAGTAAGCCCGAGGTGATGCTCCATCGCTATTTCTGCAGCCATCAGGGATTGCCCCGAATCGCCTCCCAGCAATTCGGCCAGGGCCGCAGCCGCCATTGCCGAGGAAACGCCGATCTCGGCCTGACATCCTCCCATAGCGGCTGAGATCGTTGAACCTTTCTTGAACAGGCTGCCAATTTCTCCGGCAACCATCAGAAAGCGGATGATATCCTCATTTTTCACTTCTTTAGTACACCAGCAGAGGTAATACATTAGTACAGCCGGGATGACGCCGGCTGCCCCGTTCGTAGGAGCTGTGACGACCCGCCCAAAGTTGGCGTTCTCTTCGTTCACGGCCATGGCAAAACAGCCAATCCACTTTACAATTTCTGAAAACCCAAACCTTTTCTTTTTTATGGCCATGATCCATTGGTCGGCATTCTTGTATCGGGCAGTGGGCAAAAGTTTGCTGTTGATTCTGGCAGCCCGCCGACTGACATTAAGGCCTCCCGGCAGGGTCCCTTCTGTATGACAGCCTCGATACATGCACATTTTCATTACCTCCCAGATCTGGAGCAGATCCTTTTGGATGAGATCAGACTCACGCCAGGTTTTTTCATTTTCCCAAACTACTTCTGAAATATGCCGTCCATGGTGTTCGCAATAGTTGATCAGATCTTTACCACTACTAATGGGATAGGGGAGTTGCACAGGAGGCGTTTCGTGCATCGGTTCAGTTGCCTCATTTTCTTTTATAAAAAAACCGCCCCCGATGGAATAATAGGTGGAGGAGATAAGCAAGGTATCGGATTGGTTATAAACCTCGAATTTCATGCCGTTGGCATGGCCGTGCAGACATTTATCGTAGTGGAATACCAGGTCTTTATCATAGCTGAAGGGCAGAGAACGCTCGTCGTTAAGGTGTAAGAGGCCTTCCTTTTTGACGGCCTCCGGAATTTGCTGGACGCGTTCCAGCGGCATGCTGACAGGATCTTGTCCGCTTAGTCCCAAGAGGATGGCAATGTCCGTGCCGTGCCCATGTCCGGTGAGGGCCAGGGAGCCATACAAATGAGCCTGTATCTTAGTTAACTGATCGAAAAGCTTATTTGCTTTCAATTCCTGAATGAAGGCCTGGGCGGCTCGCCAGGGGCCTAGGGTATGTGAGCTGGAGGGGCCTACTCCGATCTTAAGCATATCAAAAACGCTGATCGCTTCCATAGTTAAATTGGCTTGGTTTGGTTAGTGCTGAATTTGAAACAAAAATAGGCTTTGTAGCTGATATTTTAGTAAAGCAGTTGAAAAGTTTGAATAATGATTCTGCAGTTGTACAATGTGATGCTAGGCCCTCCTTCGTCGGGCCGATGCTGAGATGCTGATGCGGCCTGCAGCCGCATGATGCTGAAGGTTGAGTTTACTAAAATAGAGGTTAATTCTCCTACTGAGGCATAAGCAAACGTCAGCATCTCCGCGCCGCAGGCGTGAAAGCATCCTAGCATCGGCCCGACGAAGGAGGGCCTAGCATCACAACTTGGAGAACTTGCTCTCAAAATGTAGTAACTACATACTAAGAGAGGAATCTTACAGCTTGAAAGCGGTAATCCAGCGCAGTATTATTTGGATCATCGAATAAAAAGAAGACATATACCATTCCTTTGCCTTCCTTATACAATACGAGCATCTGACAATAGAGTTTTTCTGAGAAAGCTGATTTGGGCCTGAAAACATAAACTTCTCCATAATCAGCATTAAAGTCCTCCGCAAGTCTTTCCGGTGAGATGGAAAGCTTGCTGATTACAGCCTCTTCATTGTTGGTTGCCAGATGAGTGGCCATAGAAAATGCTTTGACGTGCGGGATATTAGCCGATCGGCTATTAGGGTGGATCGGTTCAATGGCGTAGCGGATCTCCAGTTTTTCTTTGCGTGACCAGATGCCGTAGTCGCACTGTAAATAGCGGTTTTTCCGTAGCCGTAAAGTCCGGTAACGGGCTTCCAGTGGCTGGATAATTTCCAGATCGGCAAGGGAAAGTTCTTCAGCTAACTCAGTAGGGTACTTTATCTGGCTGTACAGAAACAATGGGGAGGCCGTCAATAAAAATATGATCAGGTACAAATAGAATCGCATGCTTATAAGGAATTGTAATATTCAATCTTAGTATTTAAAAATACGTATCCTGCTTGTTTATTAGTAGGTGCCAGGCAAATTTAACGTTATACCAACAATCTGACGGCTAATAATAAGGGACTTGCGGCGGAGCCGCAAGTCCCTATTAGTTGTTTTTTTGGTTAGCCCTGATAACGCATTTGATGATACGAGGGCGAAAACTACAAACTTGGTAAAAATTATAATTGAGAAAAAAGAAGACTAAACTGGAGGAGCTATGCGAATTTTTTCCTTGATGGATTGGATGAGGGCAGGAGAAGGTTTGCGGCGGTGGATTTTACTTTTTATAAACTCTCGAAAGGATTTTTCTTGGCTAAGGACTTTGAGATAGGCCGGGTTGGCTTTGATTTCCTGTAACAACTCTCTTTCTGCGTTTTCACTGAGTTCGTTGTCCAGGTACATCGTCACCTTTTTTACAAGCTCTTGATAGTTTTGATGATCTCTCATGTCATTAAATGTTTTAAGCTGCGGTAGTGATGGCATAACACTTCGATATCCTTCAACACGCACGCGTGCGATCAATAGGTCGAAAAATTATGCTTTTTTAACTAGCGATGGGTTGCATGGGATATCGTAAGTGCCAGTTAGTCGGTTAAAAACGTATCAGGCTTTGATAGAATAAGGTTTTATGGGGATGTGATGATACGACTAACCGGCACTTCTGTGTTATTTCAACACTTAGGCAGCGATTAACAAATTATTCTTTGTTTCTGTAATCTTTATAACCCAAAGTTTCTGCGTATTCTTTGAGTTTCTCTTTCAACATATTCCGGGCACGGTGCAGCCTTGAGCGCACGGTACCAATTGGAATATCTATAATTTTTGATATTTCTTCGTAGGTGAACCCTTCAATATCGCAGAGCAAAATTACAACACGAAAATCAACTGGCAAAGCGTTGATCGCATTTGTTACCTCGTCTCCCATCATGTGCTGAAACATTTCCTCCCGCAGATCCTGGTAACTGGAATAACTGGTATCCTCCTCGTCGTGATAATTAATGATCTCCTCATAATCAACACGAGTCGGTTGCTTACTCTTTTTGCGATATTGATTGATGAATATGTTCTTGAGAATTTTGAACAACCAGGCCTTGGCGTTGGTATTCTCTAAATACCGATCAATAAAACGGTAGGCCTTCAGGTAAGTTTCCTGAACGAGGTCATTAGCATCCTCCTCATTGTAGGTTAGGTGGTATGCAAATGTATATAGGGCATCTACTTGTGGTAGAAATTCTTCTTCAAAGACCCTATCGTAATTCTTTGTTTTGTTATTTTCTGACATTACCACCATAAAAGTAAGAAAATATTTAAAATGAATTAGATTTTTGTTTCTGTACATATCGACCAACCACCACCCCGAAAAAAAAGTTCCGGGTATTTATTTTTTCTACCTTTTTTTATGATAAAAAAAATAAAACTTTAGTTAGTTGATTGATTGTCAGTATGTTGTAAGGCGGGTGTTTTTTAAATTAATTCGCTTGTTTTTTCTTCAAACCACCATAAGGGAGAAAGTGTTTTGTTGCCGGTCATCGTGTCACATTTGAAGAAGAGGTAATATAATCTTAAGCTGGGCCCTAGTTTTTCGATTAATTCCCATAGTTTTTTTTCACCAATTTCTATTTCTCCGCACATAAAGACCCAGTTCCAGCAATGGAATACTTCGTCATGAAGCTCAACAATGGTAAGAATTTCTTCATCCGTTATGAAATAGGATAAAAAGCGGCGGGCATGCACCGAATGGTGTTTACTCCAGTCTCTGGGCAGAGATTTATCCTCTATATATTTAAAAGTGTCATGAACGAAGGCGATGAGACGCAGTTTTTCGCGATCCCTCTTACCCAGGTCCAGGCGGTCAATATTGTCCAAAACTTCCCGTACATGCTTGTACACCTCTCCTTCCGGATGTCCTCTCCTAGGGACGCCCCAAAACAGCCCTTCCAGAAATTCAGGATGTTCCAGTAATTGTCTCTCCAATCCATTTTCAGGTTGGAGCAGGCTAAATATGGCGGCTTTGCTTCCCGGCATAAGTGGTAAATTTCTATTAAAATCTTTTACAAAGTATTAATTTCCTGTTAAAAGGATTGGTGCGAGCTACAAACTTCATAATTTAAGGTGAAAAATTCTTCATTTTTGGATCAAAATTGAAACTTTTCTGTTTTGGATCTAATTTAAATTTATCGGCTGAAGGCAAAGCCTATAAGTTTAAGCCGGTTTCTATTAAATAAAACTAAGATTTAAGATCATGAGGAAGTTTTTATCATTATTAGCAGCAGGATTTATGGGAGCTTGCCTGGCTTTGGGCTTAGGATGGTATATGATAAAGTCAAGCCAGATGCTAGATCAACCGTATAACGCATCTCTGGTGAAAAACCTCAATGTAGCTCCGCATACATCTAATGTACCTTTCGATTTTAAAAAAGCGGCGGCTGAAGCTACTCCATCGGTGGTTCATATCCGGGCCAAAGGAAATAACAAAAGAGGCTCCGGAAATGATCGCTCCAACCGTTTCCGGTATTTCCCCGACGATCCCTTCTGGAATCCACTCAGAGAAGGTTCCGGATCCGGTGTGATCTATTCTTCCGACGGATACATCATTACAAATAACCATGTGATAGAATTTGCCGATGAGATCGAAGTGACGCTTTCCGACAACCGGATCTATCAGGCCACCTTAATAGGACATGACGCAACAACTGACCTGGCAGTTCTCAAAATAGAAGCCGATAATTTGCCACAAATGCAGATCGCTAATTCCGATCAGCTTGAGGTAGGAGAGTGGGTGCTGGCAGTAGGGAATCCTTTTGATCTTACTTCAACAGTTACTGCCGGAATCGTAAGCGCCAAAGGTCGCAACATCGAATTGATCGAAGGTAAATATGCCATCGAATCCTTTATTCAAACAGATGCTTCCGTTAATCCCGGGAATAGCGGCGGTGCCCTGGTAGATGTCAATGGACATCTTCTAGGTATCAATACAGCCATCGCAACCCGAAACGGCTCTTTCCAGGGTTATGCCTTTGCTATTCCTATCAACCTAGTAACGCGTATTGTTGATGATATTATCAAATTCGGTAATTATCAGCGGGCTTATCTGGGGGTATCAGTCGTTGAAATGGATAGCGAACTGGCTAAAGAAATGAGCGTGGATATTACTCAAGGGGTGCTCATCGAAGAAATTGTGGATGGCGGCTCCGCACAATATGCCGGCTTACTACCTCAGGACATTATCATTGAAGTGGATCAACGACCCATCCTGGCAGCGACAGAACTACAGGAAATTATTGGGCGCGCCAGAGTTGGAGACACTTTAAATATCAAAGTTAATCGTAAAGGCCAAATAAAAAATATCCCAGTTCGGTTAAAATCAAAATAGGCTGTTTACAATTCCAACTATATTTCTTAACTTTAAGTAATTGTTAACTGAGGTATAGGAACGATATTTTCTGGCCACTGGTTATGCAAAGTAGAATCTTGAAGTATTTTCATCGCAGCAGTGAGGAAATACATGGATTTCAAGCTTCTTGGCATGTATTTGGTTAGTACCCATATAAAGAACTTGTTTAAAGTTGGTTTTTCGTTTTGTTTTGATGCGTCTGTCTTGCTAAACTGCAGACAGACGTTTTTTCTTTGCCTGTTCCCAGGCATTATTAGAAAAAACAGATTATATCATGACAAAAACGAACCAGAGAATTTTTCTACAATTATTTACAGATCTTCGTCGTCTTTTTTTTCCCGATCTTTGCGTGTGTTGTTTGCAGCCTACCCCTTCACCTACCGAACTGCTTTGTATAAGATGTCTGGTGGATCTTCCCCATACTAATTTCCAAAAGGATGTAGAAAATCCTTTCACTGAGCGCTTTTTCGGCCGCCTTATTTTGGAGAGCGGTACGGCCTTATTTCATTTTGAAAAAAAAGGGAGGGTACAAAAGGTTATTCATGCCTTGAAGTATGGTAATCGACCGGATGTCGGGCGGTTGATGGGACAGATGCTCGGAAAAACTATTCTGGGGGTTCCTCATTTTCAGGGATTGGATGCGATCATACCAGTACCGCTGCATCCGATGCGACAAAGAAAGCGGGGATATAACCAAAGCGCGTGTTTGGCTGAAGGGATTTCGACCGTACTAAAAATCCCTTTTTATGAAAATGCGCTTAGTAGGCTGGAGAATACTACCTCACAAACAAATAAATCACGTCTCGAACGCTTTCAAAACGTGGAAAGTGTGTTTGAGGTTTCGGAAAAGATGGATTTAAGAAATATGCACTTGTTATTAGTAGATGATGTACTCACAACAGGAGCCACATTGGAAGCCTGTGGAGCGGTTTTATTAAAAGAAAAAGGAGTGAGATTAAGTGTGGCAACATTGGCCATTGCTGAAAATTGAAGGATAAAAATGTGTCGTCCCGAATTATGAGGATGATTTATAAATCCTTGCCTTTCAATTCGTTGTTGGTTTAATCGCGGACAACGAGCAACGAGCAACTAAATAGTTGAAAAGCAATACTTTATAAATTGCTTTAAAAATTCGGGATGATTCATGCGAATCAGGGGTTAAGATGAGATGTTTAAAAAATCTATTAAAACCTAATCAACAATTATTTTTTCACGTCGATTGGCCTCCTGATGATCGATTTGTTTGTGAGGTTCCGTAGGAACGATACATCAATAGCCCCACGCTTTAGCTTGGGGACGGTAGGGGGCACCCTAATTTATTCGCCCCAGCGAGGCAGAAACCCCGCCCCTACAGGGCTTCAACAATGTTTATACCCCTTCCCCCCAGTCTGAAGCCTGGGGTTATTAAAAGATCCTGCTTATGGCAGGTTGATGATCTAAGTATGGTCCAAATAATTTCAAAATTGAACCATCCTCTTTTATCTCTTACCCCTGATTCGCATGAATCATGTTTATCCTTCAACAAGGGTACCCACCTGCTCTCCTCTTACGATCCTTTCCAGATTTTCGTTTTTATTGATATCAAAAACGATGATAGGCAGATCATTTTCGCGGCAAAGAGTAAAGGCTGTCATATCCATAACACTCAGGCCCATACTAATTACTTTTGCGAAAGAAATGGTATCAAACTTGGTAGCGTTCGGGTCTTTTTCGGGATCAGCCGAATAGATCCCGTCCACACGGGTACCTTTCAGGATAACCTCTGCATTGATCTCATTGGCACGCAGGGCAGCGGCCGAATCGGTTGTGAAGTAAGGGCTACCGGTGCCGGCAGAAAAGATAACCACCCTTCCTTTCTCGAGGTGGCGGATGGCCCGCCGGCGAATGTACGGCTCTGCAATCTGTTTCATTTCAATAGCTGAGATCAGGCGTGTAAAAACACCTTTTGATTCCAGGGAGCTTTGAAGAGCCATGCCGTTGATGACAGTCGCCATCATTCCCATGTAGTCACCCTGTACTCGTTCTATACCGGCTTTTTTGGCCTGGAGCCCGCGAAAAATATTCCCTCCTCCGATAACGACGGCTACCTGTACACCCGAATCGACGAGCCCTTTTATTTGGATGCCATAATGATCAAGCATTTCCGGTACAATGCCGAAGGGCTGGTCACCCATTAAAGATTCGCCGCTCAATTTGAGAAGTACTCTCTTATATTTTAAAGGCATAAACGCTGAAATTAAGGATCAACAAAATAGGTTGATATATGGGTGTTGGCGTAAAGATTTGAGATTGATAGAAAACCAGGAACACCTATCTATGACAGGAAAAAGTTTTCACACAATCCTCAAAGGTATTCTTAAATTGATAAAAAAAAAGCGAATTACTTCGGTAATTCGCTTTTTTAATTTATCCAAGCATTACGTGTTTGAAGGCAGTAACCGTAAGGTTTTTATCTATGCTCTTCAGATAATCTGCAACGCTTTGTTTATTGTCTTTTACAAATTGCTGGTTGAGTAAGGTCTGCTCCTTAAAGAATTTATTCAATTTACCCATGGCAATTTTTTCAAGGATAGCTTCCGGCTTACCTTCCTGGCGAGCCTGCTCTTTACCGATTTCGATTTCTTTTTCGATAACGGTTTGATCAACTCCGTCTTTATCCAGTGCGATAGGCTTCATGGCTGCCACTTGCATCGCAACATCACGGCCTGCTGAAAGGTAGTCTTCATTGTCGATGTTCAAACCAACCAGTACAGCCGCTTTATTACCCATGTGGATATAAGGAGCTACTTGTTCGGCTTCCAGGCTTTCGTATTCAGCTAATTCAATTTTTTCACCGATCACACCCACTTGTTCAGTCACTTTCTCTCCAATGCTCATGCCACCAAAATCTTGCTGGAGCAATGATTCTTTGTCAGCAGGGAATTTGTCCAGTGCAATTTCGCCGATCTTGCGGGTGAAGGCGATAAAATCTTCGTTTTTAGCAACAAAGTCAGTTTCGCAACTCACTTTTACGATGATACCTTTTTTGCCATTATCTGCAACCAAGGCCAATACAACACCTTCGGTTGCCTCACGATCAGCTCTTTTAGCGGATAATTTTTCTCCTTTTTTACGAAGAATTTCAATTGCTTTATCGAAATCGCCTTCTGCTTCAGAGAGGGCTTTTTTACAGTCCATCATTCCTGCGCCGGTCATGTCACGCAGTTTTTTTACATCAGAAGCTGAGATAGTACTCATTGGGTTCCTTCAGTTTTAGAAATAAACGAATAATATATATTTACTTTAACAAGGTGTATCATTGGCCTGAAGGCAAATGACACGGTTGTGGTTTCTAGTTGCTGGCCGCTTCTTTTTCGGCTTTAACCTGTTTGCGCTCTTCGAGCCCCTGACGGATGGCTTCCACTGCTGAGTTGACGATAATCTTTACAGATTTTGAAGCATCGTCATTGGCAGGGATAGGATAGTCAACCTGGTTGGGGTCGGAATTTGTATCCACGATACCGAAAGTACGCATGCCCAATTTATGAGCTTCCGCAACGGCAATGTGCTCATGATGGATGTCCACGATGAATATAGCAGCCGGCAGTCTGTTCAGGTTGGCAATACCGCCCAGTACCTTCTCCAGTTTGTTGCGCTCCCGGGTCAGGGTCAGGCGCTCCTTCTTGGTCATACTGGTGGCAGTAGTATCCGCCAGCATACGATCAATGTTGTTCATTTTCTTCACTGAACGACGGATGGTGGAAAAGTTAGTCATCATACCTCCCAGCCAACGCTCCGTTACAAATGGCATACCCACGCTTTGGGCAGCAGTGGCAACGATATCACGTGCCTGCTTTTTGGTCGCTACAAACATGATCTTGCGGCCTGACTTGGCAATCTGGCGCAAGGCTGCATTGGAGCGGTCCATGCATTCAATAGTTCTATTGATATCGATGATGTGGATGCCGTTGCGCTCCATGAAGATATATGGAGACATTTTGGGGTTCCACTTCTTTTTTAAATGACCGAAGTGTACGCCCGCATCCAAGAGTTCTTTATAAGTAGGTAAATTCATTATCTAACTAATTAAATAATTCAAAGAAATAAGTCAACAGATGATTAACGCTTACTGAACTGGAAGCTCTTTCTGGCCTTGGGCTTACCATATTTCTTGCGCTCTACAACGCGAGCATCCCGGGTCAGGAACTTCTTGTCCTTCAATGGTTTTCTGAAATCTTCATTCAGTTTGACCAGCGCACGGGCAATAGCCATGCGGACGGCCTCAGATTGTCCTTTGTATCCCCCGCCGTTGACATTTACTTTCAGGTCATAAATGTTCTCGGCTTCAATTGTTTTAAAAGGAGCCACAACATTGGTCTGAATGTGTATCTGTGGAAAATATTCTTTGTAATCTTTCCCGTTTACAATAATCTTACCTTCTCCTTTTGTAAGATATACCCGGGCAACGGAGGCTTTTCTTCTCCCTATAGCATTGATCATTTCCATATCTTATCGTCCGCTTTTGTTAAAATTTAAGTGGTTCTGGATTTTGTGCCTCATGCGGATGTTCTGACCCGGCGTACACAAATAGTTTCTTGAACATCTGACGTCCAAGTGTATTCTTAGGCAACATGCCCTTTACCGCATTCTCAATGACGGCATAATTCTTTTGACTGTGCAGCTTAGAAGCCTTTACACGCTTTTGTCCACTTGGGTATCCGGAAAAAGTGATGTACTCTTTCTGCTCCCATTTTTTGCCCGTAAAACGCACTTTGTCTGCATTGATCACGATTACGTAATCGCCCGCGTCGAAATGAGGGGTATACGAAGGTTTGTTTTTACCTCTCAGGACTGTAGCAATTTGAGAGCAAAGACGACCGACAACTTCGCCTTCCGCATCAACAACATACCATTTGCGCTCTACAGTTTCCTTGTTAGCCGACTTGGTTTTATAGCTTAATGTATCCACGCTTAACCATTTAATAATTCAATAATATTCTTTGCTTTAACCCGCCCTCTTAACCGCTTTTTTCCCACGGCTCCCGAAAGGCAGGTGCAAAGGTAAATCTCTTTTTTACAATAAACAAGGAATTTTATAAAAAAAGTGCTTGTAGGGAAACGTAAAGTGCTGAAAAACAGTCGAAATTTCGCACAGGAATTTTAGAGGCAGAGAACTTGGAGCTTGTTTGAAAGGATTTTCTGGAGTGGGTAAAAGTGAGGAAAGAATTTTTTGCACAACCCCCCTACAAAAAATAAGACAAAGAGGATGCCCGAATTAATACCCAGGCATCTCTTTGATCAGTAAGGGTGGGGAAATGCTTATTATTATGTTTTTTTGCTGAACGCTTTTCTGAGAAAAAATTTGCTTTTTCAGAAAAGCGCACATCAATAAAAAACAATTGAGGTCAAATCCGACACAAACGGATGAGACAGCTCCGCTTAGGAACTTTCCATATGAAGGGAAAAAGAATGAAATATAGAAAATTGTGAGATTACGACGGAAGGGTGGTGTCAACCGGGACCAAATTACACATTATTCTATGGATAAAAAAGAAAGATGAACCATTTATTTGACTTATTGTTTCAACTGCGCAACTGACAGAGGAAGCCCAAAGTGCTTCTTTCTGTATCCCGAGCAAATTTAGTTTACCTTTGTATTTAAGTTTACTTCAAAATTTTTTATGGCTAGATTAGAGGAAACCAACATTAAAAATCCAATTATCAGCGTGAAAGATGACGACCCTACAGCTTCCGAGCGGAAGCGTGATCATATTGAGCTTGCTTTTCGGTCTCAGATTGAACAGGCAGCTTTGGACGGTCGTTTTTACTACGAACCGCTCTTGTCAGCCCATCCCCAAAAAGGGAGTTGGCCCTCTTTTTCCTTTCTTGGTAAAAAGATGAAAGCCCCTATTTGGGTATCCAGTATGACAGGAGGGACAGCTATGGCACGGACCATTAATCATAACCTGGCTCGAGCCTGCGGGGATTTCGGAATGGGTATGGGACTCGGCTCTTGCCGTGCCCTCCTAAGCAGTGATGATACATTAGAGGATTTTAATGTTCGCCACCTGATTGGAGAAGAACATCCCTTGTTTGCCAATTTGGGCGTTGCCCAGATCGAGCAATTGATCGAAGCAGGACAATTGGACCTCGTCCGGGTCATGATCGATAAGCTTCAGGCCGACGGCCTGATCGTGCATGTCAATCCTATGCAGGAGTGGTTGCAGCCCGAAGGAGATCGGTTCCAACATCCTCCGATTGAGACGATCAGCAGGCTGCTTGAAAAAGCCGATTATCCCATTGTTGTAAAAGAAGTGGGGCAGGGAATGGGGCTTGAAAGCCTGAGAGCTTTGCTCCAATTGCCTCTGGCCGCAGTCGACTTTGCCGCCAATGGAGGGACTAATTTTGCCAAGCTGGAATTGCTTAGAAGTGATCCCCCAAAGCATCAGATCTATGAAAGCCTGGCCAATGTAGGACATAGTGCAGAGGAGATGATGCATCTGACCAATCAATTAGTGACAGAACTCGGCGAGGACCTGGCCTGCCCGGAAATCATCATTTCCGGAGGAGTACGGACCTTCCTGGATGGATATTTTCTAATAGAAAGCGTACATTTACCCGCTGTTTACGGACAAGCTTCTGCGTTTTTGAAGCATGCCCGGGCAGATTACGACAGTTTGTACCAATATGTAAGCGCCCAGATCCGAGGTCTGGAGTTGGCTAAAGCTTATTTAAAGTGCAAAATATGCAAGACAAAATAGTTAAAGGTTTTTCCAAACTCAATAAGCAAGAAAAACTGGATTGGCTCATCGATCATTTTTTTGAGCAGTCTAAAGATGCAGCACTCGATTTTGAAGGCTTTTGGCATACGAATCAAGAGCTTCAAAGCATTTTGGACGGATTCAGCGAGAATACGGTCAGCAATTTCTTTATGCCTTTCGGAATCGCGCCTAATTTTTTGATCAACGGAAAGGTTTATGCCGTTCCCATGGTGATAGAAGAGAGCTCTGTGGTGGCAGCTGCCTCCAGCGCTGCCAAGTTTTGGTTGAATCGAGGTGGATTCAAAGCGGAAGTCCTGTCCACGATTAAATTGGGGCAGGTCCATTTTTTCTGGAAGGGGAGGATGGATAAACTGAAAGCGGTATTTGATGAGTTGAAAGAAGTGATGAATCGGGAAGCAGCCCACTTCACCGCTAATATGGAAAAAAGAGGGGGCGGAGTGCTGGATATAAAATTACTGGATTTTACCAATCAGGAAGAACATTATTACCAACTCCTGGTTAGCTTTGAAACCTGTGACTCCATGGGGGCCAACTTCATCAATTCGGTGCTGGAGTCATATGGCCAGACATTGGAGCGCTTTGTAGCCGAGCATGAGGGTTTTACCAAAGAAGAGCGCGAACTTGAAGTACTGATGGCTATTTTATCTAACTATACTCCGGAATGCCTGGTAAGAGCTTCAGTAAGCTGCCCGGTAGAACAACTGGGCTTCATATGCGATGGCATCGATGCGGCCAGTTTTGCCGACCGTTTTTACAAGGCCGTTCGCGTCGCTCAGATAGACCCTTACCGGGCTACGACACATAATAAAGGCATCATGAATGGAGTAGATGCGGTGGTTTTGGCCACCGCCAATGACTTTCGGGCCATTGAATCTTCTTGCCATGCCTATGCAGCCAAAGATGGGCAATACCGAAGTCTGAGCTCTTGCACTATAGAGGATGGTATCTTTACGTTTTGGGTCGACCTCCCTCTTGCTTTAGGTACTGTCGGAGGTTTAACGAAACTGCACCCACTGGCTAAACGTTCTCTAGAATTACTCGGGCACCCTTCCGCTGCTGAATTAATGCAAGTTGTGGCGGCTACCGGCCTGGCTCAAAATTTTGCAGCTGTTCGCTCTCTCATAACTACCGGTATTCAGCAGGGGCACATGAAGATGCACCTAAAGAATATTTTGATTCACCTGAAGGCCAATGAGCTGGAAGTGGAACAGGCGGTTCAGTTTTTTGAAGACAAAGTGGTGTCCTTCTCCGGGGTACGAGACTTTATTGAGGGCTTTAGGAAAAAAAAAGCTGAAGAAGGGGAGAAGGGCGAAGGAAGAAGGGTAAAGGGTAAGTTTACAGAGCGACTCTCAAGTCGACCGAATTGATCCAGTTGACGATCCCGTAAAAATGTAAGAATATCCCAGACCACCAGACTACCATAATACCAGACTACCCATGAAAAACTTCCACGCTCACGGCAAACTGCTCCTTTCCGGAGAATACTTCGTGCTGGATGGAGCCCTCGCATTGGCTGTCCCTACCACACGTGGTCAGCAAATGAAGATTGAAAAGGGACAGACGGGAGAGTTGCGTTGGCAAAGTTTTTTGGAAAATAAAGAAGAACCCTGGTTTGAAGTTGTCTTTGAAATACCCTCTCTCCAATGTTTATCGACTTCTGATGAGCCAGTAGCCGAACGACTCAAAGAGATTCTACAGGCGATCGAAGAGCAAAGTCCCGGCTTTTGGTCAGCAGAGGCCATTCATGGTGTGAACATAAGCACGAATTTAGAGTTCCCCCGTGAATGGGGTCTGGGCTCCAGTTCTACCCTGATCAGTTTGCTGGCACAGTGGTCCGAAACGGATCCGTATGTTTTGTTAGACAAAACCTTCGGTGGATCAGGATATGATCTGGCTTGTGCAACGGCAGAAGGTCCTGTTTTTTATCAGAAAAAAGAAGGAAAACCTCACTCAGTAGATGTTCCTTTTTATCCGTCTTTTGCTCATCATCTCTATTTTATTTATTTAGGGAAAAAACAAAATAGCCGGGAAGGAATTCGTCGGTACCGCGAAACAGTAAAGGGGAAAGATCAGACTTTGATCCGAGAGGTCTCCATACTCAGCTTGCAGATGGCAGCCGCTCGTTCTCTTTGGGAATGGAATGCTTATGTGGAAGAGCATGAAAACCTCATCAGCAAAGCTTTGGATCTTCCAACCGCACATGCCCAACACTTCCATGATTTTCCCGGGACCATCAAATCTCTCGGGGCCTGGGGCGGGGATTTTGTGCTGGCAGGTAGTGAAATGGGAGATGTGGCCACCGGGCAGTATTTCAGGGAGCGGGGATATGACGTATTGCAGAAGTATGCTGAAATGGTGGATGTCACTGAAATGCAATAAGCCCGAAGTTTTGTGATTTTTATCACCCTTTGTTTTAAAGATAGACCGGACATTTGATGAAAAAATCAAATGAACGATACCGTGTTTTACATCGTCGTCTTCGTTATCATTGCTCATTTTATAGTAGGCTTCGTTTTTTTAGCGAAAAAATTGAGCGGGCCGGTAAGAGAAGAGCCCTGGGATGAAGAAGTAGAGGAGGATAAAATCAACTAATAATGTCGACGGCCGTCGACATTATTAGTTGATTTTACACTAAAAATTTATATCTTATGAAAAATCTTTTTTCATATGAAACCCCTGTTTATACTCCTTATATTATTCACTACTCCTGCTCTCATTGGCCAGATTGAATTCGAAGAAGGCTACTTCATCAACAATATGGGCGAAAAGCTGGAAGGCTATATTAACAATGCCGACTGGACGACCCATCCCAAAAAGATTGACTTTAAAACTTCACTTGATGCGAAAGCTCAAACCTATTTCGTAGCCGATATCCAGGAATTCGCCCTCGATGGAGGCCTGAAATACAAGAGGTTCACGGTTGACATCGATCAATCCCTTCGGGCCTCGTTGGAATCGAGCACCAATCCTCAACCTATTTTTGAAAGAGACCAGGTCATGCTTCAGGTTTTGGTGGAAGGAACGGCGAACCTGTATGTGTTCGTCGAAAGCGGTCGGGATATTTTCTTTATCGAAACGGAACCGGGCGGTATCCAGCAGCTTATTTATAAAAAATACCAGTCAGAAAACGGAGGCAAGCGCACTAATTACGAATATCGCCGTCAACTGTCGGAAGCGCTGTCTTGTGAAGACATTGGCTTTGGACGTATTCGCAACCTTCCTTATTCGAGAACGGCCCTGGTCGAGCTGTTGGTCGATTACCATGAATGTAAAGGGGGCGAACCCGTACTGTATAAAAAAACAAAGAAAAAGGGCAAAGGAAATGTCAGCCTGATGGCAGGTATCGATCTTGTAAACCTGACTTATACGCGAGGAGGTTTCAATACAACGCCCATTTCTCAAAAGCTGGATGCGGCGATGGGGCAGCGAGTCGGGCTGGCCGGAGAGTTTATTTTGCCGACTAACAATAATCGCTGGTCTATTTTTGCTGAACTATCCTTTCTTAACCTTCAAATGGATCAGGAAACGCCGCGCGGTGTTTTTAATATAGATTACAAAAGCTTGGAGATAGCCATTGGGGTTCGGCATAATTTCTTCCTGAATGAGAAAAACCGAATCTATCTGAATGCAGCTCTGGCCGCACATTCACCGCTATCTTCTACCTTTGAGATCGTAGATAGTACCACGCCCCAAGTGGATAACTCGAATACGTTTGTAGGGGGACTGGGATACCGCTGGGCGGAAAAAATTGGCCTGGAGGTGCGTTTTAGCCTGGAA
Organism: Bacteroidia bacterium; assembly: GCA_030430845.1. Lineage (GTDB taxonomy): Bacteria > Bacteroidota > Bacteroidia > Chitinophagales > Saprospiraceae > JANQPA01. The sequence continues at coordinate 28,235 of JAUIKE010000007.1, forward strand.
AGGGATTTGTTGAATCAAAATTCGGTAGAGTCGACTAAGATGTATACGACTACAGTGGTGGGGAGTTATGTGTTTTGATTAGCTGGTGAATATTGCTAATAAGGTAAAAGTGTACTTTTTTTCGTATTTTTGGTACATATTTTGCTTGTATGAGTCAGAAAAAACAAAATAGGTACATTTTATTACCACTTCCACCTGATGCAGATAAAATTGAAAGAAAAGCAGCTTCCAGATATTTGAAAAAACTGGAAGAAATTGGAATCCTGACTTCTCAAAAAATAGGAAGAGAAAACATTTTTATCAATGTAGATTTGTTGAATATATTGAGAAAGCCATAAATAATGAAGGACTTTGGTCCATCGTTATGCTTACCTGCATCAGGCGGAGCCCGCCTGATGCAGGTAAGCATAAAACTATTGAGGCAAAGCAGTAGGATTCAACAAATCATAAAACTGATTCAGCTTTGGCATGATGATGATCCGCGTTCTGCGGTTCATGGCCCTGCCTTCAGCGGTGCTGTTGCTGGCTAGGGTATTGTATTCACCACGGCCGGCGGCGATCAGTTTATTAGGATCCACATTATAGGTTTTCTGCAACATTCTCACCACAGAAGTGGCTCGTTTGACGCTCAGATCCCAGTTGTCCTCTATACCGGTGGTTTTAATCGGTACGTTGTCGGTGTAGCCTTCCACCATTACTTCTAAGTCAGGACGAGTGGCAATGATTTGGGCAATTTTGCCAAGCACTTCTTTCGCCCGGGGAGTCAGGTTAGCGCTACCACTCTGGTATAGCATCTTATCGGACAGGTTGATGAACACGACTGTTTTGTCTACTTTGATTTCAACGTCCTTATCCTCAATGCCATCCTTCAACACACTTTTCAGGTTAACCGCTAAGGCCAGGTTGATGGAGTCCGCTTTCGATCTGGCAGCTTGCAGCAACTGGATATATTTATCTTTTTTCTCCAGTTGTGAAAGTGTTTGTTTGATGTTGTCGTTTGCAGATTTTGACAGAACGGTTAGGTCACCCACTTGCGTCAACTGTTTGTCGCGTTGAGATTTCAGGTCGGCAATCTGATCTTTTAGGTTCTGGTTTTGCTGTTCCAGCAAAACACCATTGTTTTGTGCCTGCGATAAATTCCGTTTTAACTCTTCCTTTTCTTTGTCATTAGTAGCTTTGAAGCTAGTGAAATCCTCCCGGCAATCTACGAGTATGGCGTCCGCGGTGCTTAATTTTCCTTCCATCTGCGTTTGCATGTCCATAAATTTCTTCTTACTGACACATGCTGTTGAAAAAGACATTACTGCAATCAGTAATACCCAGTTGTACTTGATCATACGATTGATTAGTTAATGGTTAAAAAATAAAATCAATCAGAACAGCTCTCCCTTTAGAGTATCAGCGTCTGTTTTGGAAGGTAATTGTTTGACAGGTCTTATAAGTCGGTAATGACTCCCTAAGTTTGCTGCATTCAAAGACCTTTTGCCCCAACTTTTTGAGGCCTTTATCAAAATGATGAATCTTAGACTCGAGTCACTTTAAAAAGTCACTTTTTTTTGAAAAAAAAGTAAAATTTTTCGTCGGAAAAATGGCGGGCCAAATCCATTGAGAGGTAGTGTAGCTACAGAAGAAATTGAAAGCAATAATAAATTCCCCTTAATCGTCTAATCCTGTTTTTTTGCATACCATTAGTTAAAAAAGGAAGGGCCTCCCCGCTTTTTTCCCAATAACTTACCACCTGAACATTATTGAATACTTTATTATGATCAGGTATCTAATTACTTCTGTGCTTTTTGTCTTTTTTTCTATCCATCAGACTTTTACCCAAACTACCTATCAGGCCGAGGATGCCTATATCCACAAAGGTATTTTTGAAGATAAAAACGCAGGCTTTACCGGCCCCGGTTATGTCAATGGAGATAATGAAGTGGGGAGCTTTGTCGAATGGGTGGTGTCCACGGCAGAAGCGGGCACGCAAACCCTTACCTTTTATTATGCGAACGGAACCGATCAGGACCGGGCCATGGAATTAATGCTCAATGGAGAAATATTGGACACGCCGGTTTCCTTTCCCGGAACGGGTGACTTTACCAGCTGGGCTACTACAGAAATAACACTGGACCTGTTAAAAGGAAAAAACCTAGTACGCCTAACGGCCATAACTGAAAATGGAGGCCCCAATCTGGATAAGCTGATCGTTAGCGGCGAAAAAGGCCCTGATTTTTACAAGGTCACCACTAATGTGATTGGTGAGGGACAAGTTTTTATCCTACAGAATGACTCTATTTTTGAAGAAGGTACGAATATAAGGGTACTAGCCGAAGCTGAAACAGGCTTTCAATTTTACAGATGGCGGGGCGATGTACGAAACACGGAAGATAGCCTGGACATTATCGTAGATAAAGCTTATTCCTTTACCGCTGTTTTTGCGGAAGCGGGGATCCAGTTGAATGATGATTTACTAATGGGCTGGGCCACGGTTGATGGCTGCCTAACTGGCGGAAGTGGAGGAGAAGTTCGGATGGTGACCAATCAGCAGGAACTGCAGTCGGCCGTTGCCGGCGGGGATGCGCCTATGATCATAAAAATTGTCGACACCATTCATGTTACACCTTTCGGTTATGAAATACCAATTCGCTCTAATAAAACCATTATTGGAATGGGTGAGGGAGCGGTCATAAAAGGCGGTGGATTTAAAATTCAAAATGCTGAGAATATCATCATACGGAACCTGCATATCACCGATGCCTTTGTCGATTTTGATGGCAAAACCACCGATAACGACGCCATCGAAATTAACAACAGTAAGTATATCTGGATCGATCACTGCGATTTTTCCCGTTTTGATGACGGCCTGATCGACATCAAGACTGGATCGGACTTTGTAACTGTGTCCTGGTGCCACTTTTTTAATCATAATAAGGTGATGCTGATCGGAGCCGGCGATAATGTTCCGCAAGATGTGGGGCATTTGAATGTGACGGTCCATCATAACTGGTTTGATGGGGAAGGGGGGATTGGATTGCATCAGAGGGTTCCCAGAGTCAGATATGGGAAGGTGCATGTATTCAATAACTATTATAATAAAATTCAGATTCGCGGTCCCTTGGCTGCTATTGAAGCTGACTTGCTTGTTGAGCGGAATTATTTTCAGGATACCAAAGATCCTCATCCCGCTCAGGGAGGAGTGGGCGATAATAAGTTAAAAGCCGTAGATAATATCTATATTAATTCATCCGGCCGGAAAGATTCGAAACTGTCGGGTCTTGTTTTTGATCCTACTGCCTTTTACCCATACGAAATGGATGAGGTGGAAGACGTCCCCTTGCTGGTTTTGCTGGGTGCCGGGAGGAAGTCTTTTGCAGACAATGAAGCAGAAGCGGTTCAGTGCTTTGAGGGATCTACTGCGATTGAAGAAATACCAGTATCTATTATTCAGGATCTGCGGGTTTTTCCCAATCCTGGTTATGGAAAAACGATGGTTTCGTTCCATCTAAAAGAAAGGCTGGAACTGCGCTTAGATCTTATAAATGCCAATGGACAGCGGATATCAAATATTTTCCATGGGGATAAGTTGTCAGGAGAGTATGCCTTTCCGGTTAATACCGACAACCTGAGCCCGGGAGTATATTTTTTGACCTTTACTTCTAATGCGCGAATGCTGACCCGAAGAATGGTGGTGAAGTAGAAAGGATGGTTTTGAGCTTGTGGATTTATCTGAATGAATGTTTACAGTGTTGATGGTGATCGGTAGGCCACCATCAACACTGTAAACATTCATTTTAAAACTACTCTCTCAGTCAAAACATTCGAACTCTGCCTTTCCACCCCCGGTTGTCCTCCGCCCACCGAAATGTCAAACTGTCCGGCCCGTATCTCTCTTTCATTATTTTCGTTGATAATGCGGAAAGTTTCGGAAGGCAGATTGAAACGGACCGTCTCACTTTTCCCAGCTTCCAGGAAAATTCGATCAAAGGCTTTTAGCGACTTGAGTGGAGCAGGAAGTGGTGAGCCGATTTGAGATACATATAACTGCACCACTTCCTCTCCGTCCCGATGGCCGGTATTCGTGACGGTCACCTCTACTGCCACAGAGTCGCCGGCTTTGATGGTTTCGGGCAACTTCAAACTGCTATATTCAAAAGTTGTATAACTCAAGCCGTAACCGAACGGATACAGGGTTTTTCCATTAAAATACCGGTAGGTTTGGGTTGTCATATCGTATTGCTCGAAGGGCGGCAGGTCCTCCACCGATTGATAAAAGGTGACCGGTAGGCGACCGGCCGGATTGTAATCGCCAAAAAGAATGTCCGCTATGGCAGTACCACCGGCCTGGCCGGGATACCAGGCCTCCAGGATGGCCGGAATGTTCTCGTCTTCCCAGTTAACAGCCAGGGCACTTCCGTTGAGTAAAACCAGCACGGTGGGTTTTCCAAGTGCTTGTACCTTTTGGATCAGTTCCTGCTGTACTTTTGGCAAACTCAGCTTGGTACGATCCCCTCCCCGGAAACCATCGATCTGGATATCCATTTCTTCACCTTCTAGCCGGGCAGTCAGGCCCATACATAAAATAACGGCCTCTGCCTGACGGGCCGTTTCAAGGGCTTCTTCCAATAAGTTGGGTTTTGGAGCTGCCCAAACCAACTGCACCTGGGCGTCCGCATAGGAATCACCGGCTTCTACTTTTAGTTTATAGGATTTTCCAGCCTCCAATTCAATAGGATCGGATTTTCTTAACCTGGGATCGCCGTACTCATCCTGGAAGTGGTAGCTTGTTTTGGCGACTAATTCATCGTTGATGTATAATTGTGTATTGCAGGTACTGATAAAGCCTATTTGGTAGGTCCCGCTTTGGTTTGGCTGGATCTCGCCCGTCCAACGTACACCGAAATTGTCATCATCCATGTCATCGCGAGGAGCGCGGTCGAACCAGTTGGCATCCAATGTCGGAACGATTTCTTCATAAAGTACGTCACCTTCGAGTTCGCGATTATCAAAATATTCGGCCTTTAAGCCAGGTGTTCCATCATTGGTAAAAAGATTGGCTTCCGGAATGGTATAAAACATAGGCATGCCATCTGCCAGTTCGCTTCCTTGTGCGAATAAGACTTCGGTATCCGGAAGCTTGTTTTTTATTCCATCCAGGGGAGTAATTGGGTTTGATGGAACGCCATTGTAATTGCCGAGCAGCATTAGCCATTGATTAGCGTTGGGGCCTATGACAGCCACCTTCCCTAAATTTTTGCTAAGGGGTAAAGTCTGATCCTCATTTTTTAACAAGACCATGGACTTCCTGGCTGATTCTAAGGCTAAGCCTTGGTGATTTTCACTGTCCACAATGTCATAAGGAATTTGTGCGAATGGTACCTGGCTCGGCGGGTCAAACATGCCCAGTTTAAACCTGGCCAAGAAAAGTCGCTTGACGGCCACATCAATCTCGGCTTCAGTAATCAATCCTTGCTCCACGGCTGGTATCAGATGGAGATAAATGCCTTCACTTAGGTCGCAGTTCAGGTCACAGCCGGATTGGACGGCCAGGGCAGCGGCCTGAGCCGCGTTCTCCACTATCTTATGATCCGCGTAAATGTCTTCAATGGCTCCACAATCGGATACGATGAAGCCTTCAAAGCCAAACTCTTCTCTTAGTATTTGTGTCATTAGTCGATCGCTGCCGCAGCAGGCTTCGCCATTGTAGCGATTGTAGGCACACATGGCAGAGTAGGCCTTCCCTTCTTTGATACCCATTTCGAATTGGGGCAGGTAGGTTTCCCAAAGGTCTCGCTCGTTGGTGGTGGCATTAAAAATATGCCTTTCCGGTTCGGGGCCGTTATGGACGGCAAAATGTTTGACGGTAGCAATGGTTTTGTAATACCTGGGATCATCGCCCTGCAGACCTTTAATAAATTGAACGGCCATTTTACCGGTCAGGAAAGGATCTTCACCATAGGTCTCCTGGCCCCGGCCCCAGCGAGGATCCCGGAAAATATTGATGTTGGGCGACCATAGCGTCAAGCCCTGGTAAAGCGATCTTTTTCCACGACTCACAAAATTGTGGTGTTTCGCCCGGGTTTCATCACCGATCACCGTAGCGACCTCATGCATCGCCTCCTGATCCCACATGGCTCCCAGTCCGATCGCCTGAGGAAAAACCGTCGCCAGTCCAGCTCTCGCAACGCCGTGCAAACCTTCATTCCACCAATTGTATTCCGGAATATCGAGGCGCTCAATGGCCGGAGCTCCATTGAGCATCTGGCTTACTTTTTCCTCCAGCGTCATCCGGCTAACCAGATCATCTACTCTTTCTTCAAATGAGAGCCTGGTATCCTGATAGAGAGGTACTTCTTGTTTTTGGCAAGAAAGTGAAAGAATTAAACAAAAGAAAAGGAAACATACTTGGTTGAGGGACAGCCTTGCGAACATAGCGTTTTATTTTGTTCGCATGAATTTACGCAATCGGTTGCGTAAATTCAACTTTAGAGAACAATACCTGCGGATAGTAGCTTTGAACATTGAAGTTTAAAAAATTATTCTCCCCCCGCCGGGGGGAGAATAATTTTTTAAACTTCAATGTTTGGGCCCAGAGTCGCAGATATTATTCTCTAAGCCCTCTTATTACCACATTTCCTGTTCCATTCGGCAGGCAAGGATAAGTGAATTCTTTCGCCATTTTTTTAGGATCGTTGATGGTTTCGTAAAAATCATCCAGGAATTTAATGGTTTGTCGAACGTATTTTTCATCCAGCATGGAACAATCCGTGTAGACCTTATAAAATGCTGCTTTCAGCTCATTGAAACGGGTAATGGCCGGTTCAAACATACTCATGTCTTCAACACAATAGCCTCGGTAGCGGCGTTCACGAGTAGAGGATAATTTAAGAGCAGGGGAGGGTTGGGCATAAGGCGCCTGCACGATGCCGGCATGATCATAATCGTAGGGTACCGGAATGAGCGTGGCGGAGCTGTCTTCGCGCAGGATTTTAATGTTGTGCCGATATTGAGTGGACCAGTCGGTATTGCCGATCATATATTCAAAAACGGCCATGCGAAGGAAATAGTCGGCATCAAGCTTGTTGGGCCTCAGGCCATTTACTTTTACGATCTTGGCGTGATTTCGGGCAGCCATCTGATCCTCATCTTCCAGTATGATTCCCAAAAGCGGATCGGTGGATTTCCCCTTTTTCGTATCCTCATAAACCACCCTGACCAGACGGGCCCGAAAACTGTTTTCCGTGATCAGGTTGTATAGTTTGTAAACAAGATATTCCTGCACTACATACTTTTCATCCCTGCATGGAGTGACTAATTTGAGCTTATCCTGCCCGGTAAACAGACACTCTTCGGGAGTTTTCTTTTTGGCAAAATTGAGTCGTAAAGGAGGGTAATAACAATTTTGCCGCATTAAGCGGAAGTGCCCGCGAGTTTTGACCTTCAGAGGAAGGGCGATTTCTTCTCCAGCCGAATTAGTGTAAGCGATTTCCATCAATCGATAAGGGGTGTTTTCCGTTCGGTCGTTGAACAGCTTGCGGGTATCTCCTCTTAGTTTAAGGTCCAGGATACTGTCACTTTTAAATAAGTCGGCAGGAAGCTTGGCCGGGTCCAGTTCCTGGGCCGGGAGCAGAGCCGGAATAAGTAAATTGAAAATAAGTAGAATGAAAGCTACATTTTTATGAAAAAAAAGAGGGCCTTTCTTCCGAATTTTTTTCTTAAAAGTAATCATAGAGGGTTCTTGCATTGGTGTATACTAAAAGTAGGAAATTTCAGTTAAAATCAACAGTGCTTCCACAAAACCACTCTCCCTCTTTTGGTGTTGTTTAAGTAGTTTGTTAGATTTGATCTAAATTAAGATTAGAAAATAAGAAATAACGACAATGGACAATACTATCAGCAAAAGCCCTGTGATGCTATATACGGAAGAAACGCCCAATCCGGAATCTCTGAAGTTTGTAACTAACCGTATGCTGTATCGGGGAACGGCGGATTTCCGTGAAGAAGAATTGGCTCGCGAATGGTCTCCTCTGGGGACGGCCCTGTTTGATCTGCCTTATGTAAAGGGCGTTTATGTAGCCAATAACTTTGTGACGGTCACCAAGGAGTTCAATTACGCATGGGAAGACATCATGCTGAAATTGAAAAAATTCATCAAAGACTATATTGAAGAAGGCGGTGAAATCGTCAAAGAAGGCTTTGAAGAGGCCATGGCCAAGATCGAGGCGGAACGCGGTGCCAGTTATGAGTACTCTGAAGATGAGGCCGAGATCGTTAAGCGAATTAAAGATCTGATCGACACCTATGTGAAGCCTGCAGTGGAAGGGGACGGTGGTAATATCGAATTCGCTGCCTTCGAGGACGGAGTGGTTACCGTAATTTTGCAGGGTGCCTGTAGCGGGTGTCCATCATCAACGGTTACGCTAAAGGCAGGAATTGAAGGCATGCTCAAACGCATGGTGCCGGAAGTCAAAGAAGTAGTGGCGCAAATGGGCTAAAGTACTGTTTTTCAAAAAAAAGGGGGCGTCTCAAATGCCCTTCGGCTATTTCGCCAACCAATATTATTTCTTTGGGAGGTGCCCATCCTGGCACCTCCCAAAAAGAAAATTATCTGGCGGCGAATAACGACGAAGGAGTTATGAGACGCCCCCTTTTTTTTTGAAAAAATTTCAACTCTCTGCAACTTTCCAAAAATCGCGAAGTTTTCCCCTTGAATTCACTTAACCATATATCGTTTTGGACGTACTGCAAGACAAATATTTAATGAAAAAAGTACAAGATGGGGATCTTAGCAAGATGAGCCTCTTGTACGAACGCCACAAACGGGATTTGTTCGGCTATTTCTACGGTCTGACCAATGATGCTGACAAGAGCGAAGACCTGGTACAGAACCTGTTTTACCGGCTTTTGAAATACCGACATACGTATCGCGGAGATGGCAAATTTGTCTACTGGATGTATTCAGTGGCCCAAAACACCTGGCGGGACCAGTTTCGCAAAAAGAAGCTCATTGATTATGGTAGCGATGCCTACACATATGACAGCTTGCCGAATAAGGAAAAAAATGCGGAAGAGTTACTCCTGGCCACGGAAAGAAAAAACTTACTGAAAGAAGCCCTGCAGCAGATTTCACCTGAAAAAAGGGAGGCCATCGTGCTCAGTCGCTTTCAGGGCTTGAAATATCAGGAGATTGCGAAGATCTCCAACGTATCTGAAAATGCCATCAAGGCGAGAGTTCATCGAGGATTAATGGAATTAAAGGAAATTATTTTAAAACTAGAGAATCAATGAAGCAGCAGGATCAAAATAATTGCCGGATCGCTATTGATTCCTTATTGAAGGAGTTAGAAAACGAAAGTTTCACAAAAGAAAAGCTGGATATGCTGTGTCATCAATTTCCGGATTGCGCAGAAAATTTACAGACCACTCTTGCCATGTGGCAGCAATTGGAGGAGGTGCCGAGCCCGGAACCCAGCCCTGCCATGGATGCCGGCTTTTATAAAATGCTCAGCGAATTCACGACCGAACAGGCCAAGGCATCTAAGGCCTGGTGGGATCTGGATTGGGTTCGCCTCAATGGTTTTAATCTGAAATGGGTTGCGCTGGCCGGTGTTTTTATGCTTGGAATGGCCAGTGGTGTTATACTGTGGCCGGAAAAGCAAGCACGGGGGATAGCGGATATTGAGCAAAATCTTAATAGCGATCAAGCAGTTGATTGGGTTGCATTGACTTCTGCCCAATCTACCACCGAAAGATTGATGAGCATTCAACAGATTAGAGAGCGGGCTGAACTAGACGACCAGATCGTTCAGGCGCTGGGTGAGGTACTCATGCACGATGAAAATGAAAATGTTCGCTTAAGTGCCATCGAAACTATGCTCTATTTTGCAGATAATCCCAAAGTAAGAGAAAATCTGATCCGAGCCATCCCTTATCAAAGCTCCCCCCTTATCCAGATGACGCTGGCAGAAGTTATGGTAGCGCTAAATGATTCCAGAGCCGTTAACGAGATCCGGCAATTGCTGGAAACTCAGCAGTTGGAATTAGAAGTGAAAATGAAGATGGAGGAAACGATCGAGACTTTATTGTAATTCTTTATAGCAGCCGTCGGTCGAGGGCTGCTATAAACAAAAAAAATCATTATGAAAAGACTGTTACTAAATTTAGCGTGCCTGCTCACGCTCAGTAGTTGTATTGGGCAGGAATTTAATGATCGCTCTGAATTTACGATTAATGCAAGCGGTATGGAGCGTTTTCAATTGTATAACCGCTGGGGAGCTGTGACCGTGAAAGCGACCAGTGGAAACACCATTAAAATGTCGGTAAAAAGGCATTTAGAGGCTAAAAAATCAACCAGGTTGGAAGAAGCCAAAAAAACTATATACATGGATAGTATGATGGTGGACGGTGAGTTGGTATTCTTTATTGAGCATCCTTTTCTTAAGTTGCAGTTCGATGAAGAGAGAGGGTTCGCGAGTTACGAAAACAGCCAGTGGAAGGATGGCTGGAACTGGAAGGATGATGATAATGTACATGCGGAGTTTGCCGTTACACTGGAAATTCCTGCCCGGATGGATCTGGTCGTAGTCAATCACGATGATCCTTTGAAAGTAGATGGTATGCAAGGCGATTTAATTGCCCGGAATCACCATGACGGAGTTTGGGTGAAAAACCAGGGAGGGAATGCTGATGCACATTCTCATCATGGAGATGTAGAAGTTTTTTATACAAAAAACCCAACAAAGGAGTGTGTATACGATACGCATCATGGCGATATCAAAATACATTTTCAACCTGGCCTGTCAGCCGATGCTTCTCTGAGTAGCCGGCATGGCGATTTTTTCACGGAAATGGACTGGAGTATACTTCCGGTGAAGGTACAGGCACAAAAAAATAACGAAGGAACCAAATATAAAGTAAAAGCATCCGGTCAAACTTCGGTGAAGATCGGCTCAGGAGGCCCTATGCAACGCTTTAAAACCTATCATGGGGATGTCTATCTTTTGAACAAATAAACTAAAAAATAGGAAATATGAAATGGATAAAAAATGTAACAAGCTTAATGGTAATCATGTTAGTGAGCTACCTGATGTCGGCACAGTCGACTGCTGAGGAATTTACTATTCCACTCAGCAACCCGGGCAAGGCCGGCCAACTGATCGTTGATTTACATGAAGGAGGGGTGACCGTTACGGGATATGCCGGAAATGAAGTAATTGTTAGTGTGGAGACCGAGGATGATGAGGACGAAGATGAAGAAGATAAAAATCGGTCCAGGGAGGGCCTGAGAAGAATTCCCAATGCCGGTATGAGCTTTGAGATTGAAGAAGAAAACAATATCGTAAAGATAGCCGGCACCCGCAGCCGCCATACCGACTTTACCATTAAGGTACCGCGACAATTTTCTCTGACCCTCAAGACGCATCACGATGGGGATGTGGTGGTTCGGGATGTAGTCGGTGAGCTTGTAGTTGATGCCCATCATGGCGATATGGAATTACTAAATGTCGGCGGCTCGGTGGTTGCGGATACGCATCACGGAGATATTAAGATCACTTTTGCCTCTGTTAAGTCGGGCGTACCCATGGCTTTCAGTACTTACCACGGCGATGTGGACATTACCTTCCCTGCCAGTGTAAATGCAGCGGTAAAAATGAAATCCGACAGAGGAGATATTTTCACTGACTTTGACATGGAGTTGAATGCTTCCAAACCAAGTATTCAAAAAACGAAAGAGGGTAAACAAAAAATTGCGGTAATGGAATGGATCCAGTCGAAGCTGGGTAGCGGCGGGCCGGAGTTTATGTTTACAACCCATCATGGGGATATTATTCTTAGAAAAAAATAATAGACTAATGCTTTAGTAGGTCAAATTTTGAAGGGGCTGTCTCATCCGCCTGATGTGGATGAGCAGCCCTATAACTTTCTTTTATAGAGGTGCCCGCAGGGGCGCCTCTATAAATACTAAATCAAAGCCGCTATCATCTGCCCATAGGCCAGGGACGCTAGTTTCCAGATCACAAATATCGACAGGGCAATCATTAAAAGAAGAAGAAATAATACCAACAAGATAATTCCCCAGGCACTTCCCTTATGTTTTCCTTCCGCGATGTATTCCTTTACTAAATTTACATTTTTAAGATTGGCTTTATAACGCAAATCGAAAATATCTCCGATAATAGGGACGGTGCCGAACATACCGTCAAACCAGATGTTTCCGAGCATTTTGAGGACCAGTTTGCCGCTGATTCCGTAGCGGGCCATGACGATGACCAGAAAACCTGAAAAAAGGAAGGTCAAAACATCCCCAACATAAGGAAATAAGCCGATAAGGGCATCTATTCCAAAACGAATATTCGTTCCGGGAATTCGGAATTTATTGTCCAAAAATTCCGCTGAATGATCCAGCCATATGAGGCTTTTTGAAGAATGAGCTGTTTGTGGGTCCATATGATGATTTTTGTCACCTGGCTGTGTGTGCTTTGTCACTGTACCGTTCTTTGTTTTTTCGGAAATTAAAAAAAATATTTTTTTTGAAGGTTTCAGAAAGATTTTTAGTCTTTCCAGACACCCTGCCAGAAGCCAAATTGGAATGATTTTTTCACCAAAACCACTATGCCATGTTACTTAAAAATGTTCCTTTATTTATGCAGGGTACTATAATTGATGTGAGGACCCGCGAAGAGTATGACCTCGGCCATGTAGAAGGCGCACTGAACATTCCCTGGGATTTACACATGTATTATTTAGAAGAGCTACAGAAATTACCAAAACCGTGGCTGTTTTACTGCGAAAGGGGAGAACGCTCCCAATGGGTCGTCAATTCTTTGAAAATGATTGGATTTGAGGAAGTTTATAATGTAGGAGAATGGATTGACCTGGAACACCAAATTGAAAAAATAGAAAAAGTTTAAACCTCTACAGCGTGTTTAAGAATACGAATTACAAAGCACTGTCAGCATGGATTTTCGTTGCTTTGATCCTGCTGATCCTTTTCATGTTTTTGTTTCCTAATAACTGGATGATCGGAATAGGTATCGTAGGCGTTCCCATCTTAATCCTGGTACAAACCATGATCATTTTGAAAGCTAATGAAGAAAGCAAAAAAGAGTTTTCAGACAAAGATTGGTACGACAACAAATAAGTAAAAGAGCCTTTTCAAGGCAAGCTTTAAACCATGGATTGGAGTGACAAAAATCAGGCAATGCCCTGACTTTTGTCATTTCAGGCTATATGAACGTAGGATAAATTAATGGATGAAGAGAGTGTATTTTGAATCAACTCTTTTTCTATATAGTGAGGTTAGTTTTTCGGAGGCTGTCCAGGAAATCGATCCTGGCAGCCTTTTCTGATAAAAATCATAAGACCTAATTGATTTTTATCAATTCGGGTTAGCCTTCGAAAAATTAAATTTACTCTACTTATATAACCAAGTAGATTTAAGCTATACCATAATGCTTTACCTCTGCTTGTAACGCATTTGGTATGGTATTACTTAAAAAGCAGGGCCATGGTAATTGCATCAGAAAAGAAGTTAATTGAATTAAAAAGGGAATTTCACACTTTGTTTCCCTATTTGAGGATTGAGTTTTACTCTGGTCATCATGAAGCAGGAGAAGGTTCTCCAAAAGAAAAACAGCTGGATGCCGATCAAACGATCAGTGAAGTCAGTGGTAAAGCCTTAAACGAAGATTATAATATCCTGCCCTCTATGACAGTAAATCAGCTGGAAGCTTATTTTGATGAGCATTTAGGCATCAGTGCTCAAGTTTTCCGCCGGTCAGGAAATTTGTGGATGCAAACCACCGCTACCGATCACTGGACACTGGAGGAACAAAACCGAAAAGGAGGCTCTTCACTACATCACTATAATGAAAAATATAAATCATGATTGCTGCCCAATCCAGAGTTCGAGATCTAATGACGGATCACATCATTAAAGTGGGTCCGAACCACTCCTTTACAGCCTTATGTCGTTTGCTGTTTCAGCTGAATATCCACCATCTGCCGGTTGTTGATAAAGAGGAAAAGTTAATAGGCATTATCAGCTCGAATGACATCTTAAAAACTTACGGGGCTAAAGTCGCAGGATATCGGAAAATTGATGAAGGGTGGCTCAATGAAAACATCTCGATCTATGATCTGATGAGCCCGGATCCAGTGGTAGTCTCTCCGGAAGACTCTGTAGAAGATGCAATCAAATTATTCAAAAAAGAACACATTCAGTCTCTTCCGGTCATTGAAAATGGGCAACTGGTTGGGATCATTACTACTCGGGATGTAATCGAGTATTTGGTGGAATAAAAAAAAGGAGGATGGCCGCCAGGCCATCGTCCTCTACAAGAATAAATTGGCTTTTGCGACTTGGACGAGGGCAATCACTTTCATAGTGGTTGCCTTTTTCATTTTGATAAAGTTCAAATGTTGGGGTGATAAATGTCATCGTATTTTTTGGTATAAACCAGCAAATTAAAAATGAAGTAAAAGCCATTGTTTAAGTCGCAAGTAAAACCACCGATTATGAAAAATTTATTGATCCCTACTGATTTTTCGGCTTGTGCCGGAAACGCCATAGATGCAGGAATGAAGCTGGCGGAGCGTTTCGGAGCCAAGGTCCACTTACTAACTAAAGTAGACCTGAAGAATGATTGGGTGAAAATGACCGTCGATGAAAGAAAGAAGCTGGAGGAAACAAATCAGATCGTCCAGAATGCCTTGGTGCTGTTAGAGGATATCAAGGAACGCTATCCGAATCTTAAAATTACGACTTCCTATAGCGGGGACCAACTTATTAATGCCATTAAGAGTTATGTTCTCAGGCATGGGGTTGATTTTATTGTAATGGGGTCTCATGGAGCGAGCGGGAAAAACGAATATTTCATAGGGTCAAATACCCAAAAAGTTATCCGATCCGTGCATTGTCCCGTATTGGTTGTCAAGGACAAAATTGAGGAGCTGGATTTCAGTAAGGTTGTCTTTGCTTCCAGTTTTAATGAAAATGAAAAGGCTCCTTTCCTTCGTTTTAAGGATTTTGTGAAGCACTTTTTACCAGAGATTCACCTGGTGGCGATTCATACTTCTTCCATGTTTGATCCGCCATATATTTTGAGCAAGGAAGCAATGGATTCCTTCAAGCAATTGTGTCATCCATTTGTTTGCCATACACATATTTTCAGAGATTTTACCGTTGAGCGAGGTATTCGTTCATTTGCTGAAGAGATCGGTGCGCAGTTGATCGGCATTTCTAATTTCAATCGGCATCCCGTCAAAAGAGTGCTGATGGGAAGTAATGTGGAAGCCTTAATTAACCACTCTTCTTTACCGGTTCTAAGTGTTGATTATGTTGAAAAAGAAGTTCCAGTAGAGCAGGAGCCCTAGGTTCGTCCAAGCTGCTCGCCCAGGCCATTTAATCATTTTAAAGCATCAGTCATTATGAAAAAGATATTATTTCCAACCGATTTTTCTCCCTGCGCTAAAAATGCATTTAACTATGCTATTCAATTAGCCGATGACATGGGCGGAGTCATCGATATGATGTCCATCTATCATTTGCCTATTTCCGACGCAGGAAGTGTTCCGCCTGATTACATCGACCAGATGCTACAGGAAAAGAGAAACCAGGTCAGAGAACAATTACGAGAATTTACTAAAGATGCCCCCCGCCATTTAATAGGAAAGTGCAGGGCTGATTATGGGCTGTTCATCGCTCAAGAGATCACCGACGCGGCGCGCTACAGTGAGTATGACCTGATCATCATGGGGACAAAGGGGGAACATAATAAAATGGAAAAATTGTTGGGCAGTGTTACCACCAACGTGATGATGCAGGCTCCCTGCCCGGTATTAGCAATCCCGGAAGAAGCTATTTATAAGGGCATACATGAACTGGCCTATGCCACTAATTTCCAGCCTTCCGATCAGCTGGCCATCGACCAGCTCATGTACTTCACCGAACCTCTGAAAGCTAATGTGCATTTTGTTCACGTCGAAACCAAAGTGCCGGTGAGTACGAATGTAGAGGATTATTTCCCCGGCGGAACCGTGCCGGATGGCTTCTCCGACTTTACCATCGTCAATAACAATTCAGTCGTCGAAGGCCTGGATAATTACATCAAAGCCAATGAGATCGATGTAATGGCCCTGTTCATCCCTAAACGGCGCCTTTGGGAACGCCTGTTCCACTCCAGCGTTACGAAAAAAATGACTTTGCATACAAGAATCCCAATACTTGTTTTTCGTGAATGAAAAAAAGCGGTTCGCCAAAAGGTGAACCGCTTTTTTCAAAGTAAAAATAAAGGCCCATACAGGCCTTTATTTTTTTACAAACAATACTCATTGGCATCAATCAATGCCTGGGCGATCGTTCTTCTGGCATTCTTCACATTCACAGGCGTGTACTTAGTGAAGCGCTTTACTCCCATCAACATCGTCCTCAACAGATCTCCTTCGGCAAAGGATACCAAAGCATCCGTGGCCAGCTTGTTCAGCTTAGCCGTAGCATCAGTCAAATAGGTCTTTAAAATAGCATCGTAAACCGACTGATCTACTTTTCCTCGGCCGTTTTCGGCTAGTTTTTCAACTCTCAGTAAGATAGACTCCGCTTCAAAGAGCGTGATCATCATATCTGCAATATTCATCAAGATTTCCTGCTCTTCCTTCAGGTTTATCTGCCCGTCCATCTGCATCTTGGCTGCCGCACCGGCTACCATCAGGATAAGCTTCTTGAACTCTTTAACAGCTTTTCTTTCCGCACCATAAGCTCCCTCAGGCTGATCAAAGCTTGGCATAGAGGCCAACTCTTTCTGTACTTCCCAGGCGGGGCCTACCAGATCCAGTTTGCCTTTCATGGCTCTTTTCAGTAACATATCCACTGTCAGCAGTCGGTTGATCTCATTGGTGCCTTCATAGATACGGTTGATGCGGGAATCCCGGTAGGCGCGTGCCGCCGTGCCTTCTTCTGAATAGCCCATACCACCATGGATCTGAACCGTTTCGTCCACTACATAATCCAGTGCCTCAGAACCGGAAACTTTCAGCATCGCACATTCCACTGCATATTCTTCCGCTCCTTCAAGCTTGGCTTCGGCAAAGCTGGCTCCGGCTTCTTCAAGTGTGTGTTTTTTCTGTGTCAGTAAGTTAGAGGTCCGGTACATGGCACTCTCAGAGGCAAATACCCGGATAGCTTGCTGGGCCAGCTTGTACTGGATCGCTCCAAAATTGGAAATAGGCTGTTTGAATTGTATGCGTTCGTTGGCATATTTTACTGCAGTTGTGATGCTTTCTTTTGCACCACCCAGACAAAGGGCGCAAAGCTTATAGCGACCTATGTTCAGTACATTGAAGGCAATCAAATGTCCCTTTCCGATCTCGCCCAGAACATTATCTACCGGTACTTTGACATTTTCAAAGAAAACCTGGCGCGTAGAAGAACCCTTGATACCCAACTTGTCTTCCTCCGCTCCGAGTGTGAAGCCTTCGGAATCTCTTTCTACGATCAGACCGGTAAACTTGTCGCCGTCTATTTTGGCAAAAACGATGTAGATGTCGGCAAAACCGGCATTGGAAATCCACATCTTCTGTCCGTTCAAAATATAATGTGTGCCGTCTTCAGATAGGTCAGCACGCGTCTTGGCCGCCAATGCATCCGAGCCGGAGCCTGGTTCTGTCAAACAGTAGGCACATTTTAATTCTCCACTGATCAGGCGTGGCAGGTACTTCTGCTTTTGCTCTTCCGTGCCAAAATAAAGAATGGGCAGCATACCAATACCGATCTGTACAGCATAGGATACGGTAATCGCACCCGCTGGGCCTAAGGCTTCGTTCAAAAGTGTATTGGTATTCATATCCATCTGCATGCCACCGTACTCCTCGGGCATGTGTGTGCCGAGAAATCCGAGTTCTGCCATTTTTTCCAGGATACGGGGAGCGATGTTGTCTTCCTGCTTCTCTATCTTGTCAATATTCGGAAGGATCTCATTCTTCAAAAAATCACGAGCCGTTTCATAGATCATCTGCTGCTCTTCGTTCTTCTCTTCCGGGATAAAGGTTTCTTCCGGTGTGGAATCCTTGATGAGGAATTCTCCACCCTTGAGAATGTCTTTTTTTACTATTGTTTCCGCCATAGTGGGTATATTATTTTAGTTTGATAATTTTCTTTTATTGAGCAGGAGGTCGACTTCGGCGACCTCCTGCTCAATAGAAAATATTATTCATGCGGTAGGTATGAATAATATTTTCAGCGAATTTTCGCTACAAAGTTATTGGTTTTGGCAGAAAAAGTAAAGAGTAGACCTTATTTTTTGCGAATTTTCGCTAAAATGATGATTAATTCAAGTTGCGATCAAGCTCGCAATTGAATTATTTATGGGGTTTTGTAAAAAGTCCTTCGGCCTTCTTGCCGGCCGGCAGGCGGGTGGGAGGTCGTTTTAAGAAAAAAACTTTGTTTTTTTCTTAAAACGACCTCCTAAATAAAATTTTCTGGGGCGGGTAAAAACGAGGAACGAGTTTTTACACAACCCCGGATAAAATTGGACGCCGCCCCGGGCGGCGTCCAATTTTATCCCTAATTTGTAAATCTAAGGTGCGTGTATCGCAACTTAGATTAATTAGTAGACATTGTTTACCTTTAGGAATTATAGTTTAAGTAATGAGTTGTGTTTTTTTGGGCCTTAACGCATGTGCCCGATCATACTCCAATACGAGGCCGTATGGCCAGGTACGTGTTGCACAGGACTGTTATGTTCTGAAACCCCAAGAGCCTCGGAGAGGCGAAATATGGGTAACAATGGGCTATCTTCCTTACCTAAAGCCCCAGCGGAGCGTAATATCTGTATCGAGGCTTTAGAAACGGACACCAAGTATTGAAAGAGGCTAAAATGACCTTTTTAGCAAGTATATGTCGCACCTCTGGAGCTTTGGGGCAGTATGCAGGACTTGGTTACCGATATTTCGCACCTCTGTGCGGGCCGTATGGCCGGAGCTTCTTGACATAGAACTTAACAGCCCTGCAGTACCGATCGATGTATGGATTGAAAACGCCTGCTTATGCTGATCTGTGCTGTTAGATAGTGCAAGGGTTTAGACAACTCAAACAGCGAAAATCAGCATAAATCCCTGCCCGCCAACCCAGTCTTTGGCAGGCGGGAGCGTTTATCAGCGGCCAAAAAAATCTACATTTGCGAATAAAGTCGAAAAAAATAATGACCAAACTACCCGGAATCCCCCGCTGGCAATCAGCTGTCTCTTCCTTTAAAATGGCCCGGAATCCCCTGCCCTTTCTCAATAAATTTATTCGGGAAAAAGGAACCACCGTACAGGTATACCTTGGGGGGCTATACAAAATGATCCTGACCACCGACCCTGATTTTATACAGCACATCCTCCAAAAAAATAATAAGAACTACCGCAAATCAGAAGTTCACTTCGACAAGATCCAACACTTCCTTGGCCGCGGCCTGCTCACCAGCGAAGGACCCTACTGGCTGCAACAAAGAAGACTCATTCAGCCGGGCTTTCACAAAAAACGCCTCGAAGCTCTGTTAGAGTTGATGGACAAAGTCGCCATTGAGGTACTGAACGATTTAGACGAGGAGATCAAAACTCTGCCGGAGGTGGATATGTATGAAAAAATGCTGGAAATTACTTTCCGCATCATTGCCAATTCCATCTTCGGACAAGACCTGGGGCCGGAACAGTTGACCAAGCTAAGCGATAGCATTACGACCTTACAGGCCTTTATTGTCCGCCAGATCCGCCAGCCATACCTTAATTCCTGGCTGAAATTTTCCGGTCAGGTCAAAGAACATGAAAAATTACGGGATGAAGCAGATGCCATTATCCGGCATTACATCGAAGAGCGAAGACAATCTGAAGAATCTCATTCAGACCTGCTCCAAATGTTGATGGAAGCTCGCTATGAGGACACTGGCGAGGGTATGACCGACCAGCAGTTGATCGACGAGGTCAAGATCCTTTTCGTGGCGGGGCACGACACCTCGGCCAATGCCCTGGCCTGGACCTGGTATTTGCTGACTCAGCACCCGGAAGCTTTGGAAAAAGTCAGACAAGAGGTGACGGCAATAATAGGAGAGGGGCAGCCTTCTTTCGAAAATGTTATGCAGCTGGAATATACCCAGCAAGTAATCGAAGAATCCATGCGTCTTTTCCCGCCGGCCTGGACGACCAACCGGGTAGCAGCGGAAGATGATGAATTTAAAGGCATTCCAATAAAAAAAGGGACAACTTTCGCTACCTATATATATGGTGTGCATCATTCGCCCGAGCTTTGGGACGATCCGGAGTCTTTTAAGCCGGAGCGTTTTTCCAAAGAAGAAAAGAAAAAACACCATCCGTATGCATTTATTCCATTTGGGGGTGGCCCCAGGCTATGTATTGGTAATAATTTTGCTTTGATGGAGATGAAGCTGATCCTGGCCCGTATGGTGAATCGGTATGAGATAAGCTTAATGCCTGGGCAGGAAGTAAAGCCATTGCCCTTGATTACCTTGAGGCCGGAGAATGGGATAAGGGTGAAGGTGAAAAAACTAAAGGAAAACTACAACTAAAGCTGTATCTTCAAGCCAAATGAAAAAGAAAGACTCCACGCGCCGCCTCGCCGCTATTATGTTCACCGATATTGTGGGCTACACGGCCCTGATGCAGCAGGATGAAGCCAAAGCTGCCCAGGTTCGTCAGCGCCACCGCCAGGTGTTTGATGAGCTCCACCAAAAGCATCAAGGAGAGATCCTGCAATACTTTGGCGACGGCACCCTCAGCGTTTTCCAAAGCGGGGTAGAAGCCGTAGAATGTGCCCTGGCCATCCAGCTAGCCCTGCAGCAAGGGGAGCCTATCCCTCTTCGCATAGGCCTACATATAGGCGACATTGTCTTTGATGGCACCGAAATATATGGGGATGGGGTGAATGTGGCTTCTCGCATTGAAAGCATGGGAATAGGAGGGGCTGTACTGCTATCAGGCCAATTAAATATTGAGCTGAAAAATCACCCACAGATCAACACTCGTTCATTGGGGCGGTTCGAATTTAAAAATGTAGCTCATCCTCAGGAAGTTTTTGCTGTGTCGAATACTGGTATTATTGTTCCGAAGCGTTCTGAGCTGAAAGGAAAACAAAAAAGCGCCACCAAGTCCATCGCGGTTTTGCCATTTGTCAATATGAGCTCAAAGGAAGAGAATGAGTATTTCAGTGATGGCATGACCGAAGAGATCATTAATGCTTTGACGAAGATCAAAGGCTTAAAGGTGACTTCCCGAACTTCTTCCTTCTTTTTTAAAAATAAAAATATCCCCATCCGGCAGATTGGCCAGGAGCTAAATGTATCTACCATACTAGAAGGTAGTATTCGCCTCGCCGGAAATCAGATGCGGATCACGGCTCAGCTGATCGATGTACTGGATGATTATCATTTTTGGTCGGAAACCTTTGATCGTTCTATAGAGGACATTTTCGCGGTACAGGATGAGATCAGCCTCTTGATTGCCGACAAACTCAGGGAGCACGTTGGCCACTTTGAGATCGAAGACCATTTAGTAGAAGCACCGGATGTTTCAGTGAGTAATTACAAGCGCTACCTCCAGAGTCGCTACTATATACTCAGAATGAGTAAAGCGGACATAGACAAAGGAATAGCCATTCTAAAGGAGATCATCCAGGAACAGGCTGATTTCGCATTGGCCTATCTTGGGCTGCATTTGGGATACACCCTACAAGGTACAATTGGATTGATGCCTTCAAAAGAAGCTTTTTTGGAAGGCCATAGGTATCTTCAAAAAGCCATTCAACTACAACCGGATCTTCCGGAATGCCACCTTCATCAATCCTGGAATTGTTTACTTCAAAAATGGGATTTAGCCTGTACCTATGAGCATCTCAACCGGTCATTTGAATTGCGCCCGACCGTGGATTATTATCAGTCGATGACTTCAACAATCGTAGCGGAAGGCCGTTACAAGGCCGCCATGAATTATATCGACACAGCTATTCAGTTAGATCCTTTTTCCCATATTAATTATCATCTAAAGGGATTTGTCTTCTATTGTCAGGGTAAGTTTGATGAGGCGATTGAATTTTTTAAAAAGAGTACACAGCTGAGTTCCAGTCATTCTTTATCTGCCATGGAATGGGGAATGGCCCTGATTCAAGCCGGGCGGCCAGAGGAAAGCCTGCGGTTTTATCAAAACCTGCCGGAGGATGAACCGGGAGATATTTTAAAATTAGGGGGGACAACGCTTGCCTACGCGGCTCTCGGGGATACGGTTCGGGCAGAGAAAGGACTCCGGCAACTGGAGGCCTTTGGGGATACCGAATTGATAGAGCGGGCCCTTCTTTTTCTGATTTATGGAAATTTTTTATTGGGCAAAAAAGAGGAAGTTCTGGCGCTCATTGAACAAGGTATCCAGCAACGATTGCCCTTGCTGGTTTATCTTCCAGGAGAACCTCTGTTAAAGCCGTATCATTCAGATCCTCGATTTAAGGCACTTACGTCGAGAATATTGGGTAAGAATGTATCTTTCGATGTTTCAACAAGGAAGTATAAAAAAAATCTGCTCAGTAAAGAGGATTTAAAGAACTACAAAAAACAATTAGAACAACTTATGAAGGAGGAGCGTCCTTATCTGGACCCAAAACTGTCACTCCGCTCATTAGCTCAATTAATGGAGATCCCTCCCAACCAACTATCTCAATTGCTGAACGATGGGTTTAATCAAAACTTCTCTGAATATGTCAATTCCTACCGCTTGAGTACTTTCAAAAAGTTGGTTGCCGATCCTGCTTATCAACATATGACCCTCCTGGCTCTGGCCCACGAAAGTGGCTTCAACTCCAAAACGGTTTTTAATACTTTCTTTAAAAAAGTGGAGGGAAAAACGCCCAAAGCTTTTTGGAAAGAAATTAACGGGTAATGGGGTTGTGTAAAAACGAGGAACGAGTTTTTACACAACCCATTAAATTTTTTTTGGGAGGTCGTTTTAAGAAAAAAACAAAGTTTTTTTCTTAAAACGACCTCCCAAAAATATATTATTGGTTGTGTAAAAGGCAGAACGAGTTTTCACACAACCCCATTAGTGCTGAAATAAGTTCGGATTTTTAAATCCGAACGATTCTAAACCGGTACGCCCTTAATTTTGGTACTGAATAACAAATTCTTTATCGGAAGATGTAGACCCGCAAACTCCGGTAGCCAAAATTAAAAATCGAAATAATGAAAGCCATCGTATTAACCCGGTATGGATCACCTGAAAACTTAGTCGTTCGTGAGATAAGCAAGCCTGTTCCAAAAGAAAATGAAGTCCTGATAAAAGTAGCTGCCACCACAGCTACTACGGCCGATACCATGATGCGGAAAGCTACCCCTTTCATCAGCCGCTTTTTTCTGGGGTTTTTCAGGCCTCGCAAAGCTGTTACCGGCACTGGCTTTGCCGGAGAGATTGTAGAAGTTGGTAAAAACGTTAGTCGTTTCGAGCTGGGCGACCAGGTTTTTGGAGAGACCGGCACGGATTTCGGAGCGAATGCCGAATATATTGCCTTGTCGGAAGAAGGGGTTATAGAAAAATTACCTTCCCAATTGAGTTTAGAAGAGGCTGCTACTTTGACCGACGGCCCCCTGACCTCCCTTAATTTTTTGAAAAGCCTGGGTAAAATTAAAGGTGGTCAGAAAGTACTTATCAATGGCGCTTCCGGAAGCCTGGGGACTGCTGCGGTACAGTTGGCCAGATATTACGGTGCAGAAGTGACCGGTGTGTCCAGTGCAAAGAATGCCGAACTGGTTAAATCGCTTGGAGCTGATAAGGTTATTGACTATAGATCGACCGACTTTACAAAGGCAGGCGAGCAATACGATTTAATCTTTGATACAATTGGCAGCAGTTCGTTTTCCAAAACGAAAAAAGCCTTGAAGCAGGACGGATTGTATATGTCGCCGGTATTAAACATAGGATTATTATTTCAAGTGATATTTACGGCTAAAAGCCGGAAGAAAGCCATATTTTCGGCTACCGGATTATTACCGCATGATGAATTGAGGGCATTACTGAAGGACTTAATCGGTATCATCGAAGGTGGTTACTTAAAGCCGGTAATTGATCGGCAATATCCTCTGGAAAAAGCAGCAGAAGCGCATAAATATGTAGATACCGGCAGGAAGAGAGGGAATGTGGTTTTAGTAACAAAAATGTATGGATGAAGGTGGCAACAGCCATCTTCGTCTAATAAAATTCTTTTGAATGAAACGAATCCAGCTTTTTGAATTTGAAGATTTCACCTGGCTCCCGAAACCCATCAGAACCGGGATGACCAACCTGATCGTCGTTTTTCATAAAATGACCGGTACGAGCAACGTGATTGCGGACCTGATAGAGAAGGTCCGTTCTAAACATCCTTTTTCCCAAATAGTAGACTTGGGCTCCGGCTCGGGCGGAGCGATGCCGGAGGTTATCCGTCAGATAAATGAAAATACGGAGGCCGCGCCCCTTCAATTGATCTTAAGCGACTTACATCCGCATCCCGACATCGTCGCCCGTTTTAATAAAGATGAATCTAAGAACATCAGCTACCACCCGGATTCCGTTGATGCGACTCGTCTGAAAGACGTTCCTCAAGGTTTGAAAACGATGATGAACAGTTTTCATCACATGCCCCCGGACAAGGCCAGGGATATTTTGCGTTCAGCACAGGAAAAGAGGGAACCTTTGCTAATCTATGAGATGGCGGAGAATAACATCCCCACCCTGGTATGGTGGTTGTTTTTGCCGCTCTCTCTGGCTATTTTGATCGTGATGACGTTGTTTATGACACCATTTGTGCGGCCTCTCAGCTGGCAGCAAGTGGTTTTTACCTACTTAATTCCTGTGATCCCGATCTTGTATGCCTGGGACGGGCAGGCATCTATGGTAAGGATGTACACATTTAAGGATGTCGAGGAATTGCTGAAAGACATCAAACAGGATGACTACAGCTGGGAGATGGGGCAGGCAAAAAAAGAGAATGGGAAAAAACAGGGGTATTATGTTTTAGGCTTACCCCAAAAATAGCATAAAGGGGTTGTGTAAAAAGTCCTTCGGCCTTTTTACACAACCCCTTTATGCTATTTGCTATTTTACCAAATTCAGTTCTTGAAAGATCTCTACTCCGTCTCTAAACTCCAGGCTCTCCCAGTTTTGCCGGGTCATAGTCCAGATAATAGGATCCTGAAAGATGATCCGGTCAGGAGAGGAGATAGAAGTACCAAAGGAAATGACCATGGATTTGGAAGTGCGGGCTCTCCAAAGGAAGGTACTTACGAGGATACCGTTATTATCCCGAAAGAGTGGAAAGTTTGTTTCGCCGGTACCGTCATCATAAAAAGTAATGGTATAATCGTCATCACGTTCGACGGATTCAACGGCCAGGATGTTCCCAAAATTATCCCGAACTTCTTTAAAGTAGAGTTCAACTTCCCAGGTACCCGGTAAATTTTCATTTTGATCATCGCGGAATTCTTTTCCCTCTTTGCACGAGGACAGTAAAAACACTAAACTGAGGGAAAGAAGAAATACGAATTTCTTTTTCATATGCAGATGGTTAAATAATGCAGAATAAAGATAATGAATAGTATTGAAGCAGTTGCCCCAATACTATTCATTATCTTTGCCCAGTTCTTTTACAGGTTCAATCTTGTACACAAAGTAATTGGTTTTTCCCTGCCAGGGCATGGCTCTGATAATTTCTCGATAATAAAGTTTGACCTGGTGCCCCTCATAGTCTTGTAATTCATCATAGATATCATCTTTCCATACGGAGAACTCCCAAATATTTCCTGTAATTCCCTCCGGCCCTTCCGTTTTGAAGCCACCCAGGTTGAGTTGCCCTTCATAGGTTTTGAACATCACCCCTTTCTTGGATAATTTGATCAGGGTGCCGGCCCTGGCTCCCTTGCTGTAAGTATAATTACTCACCAGGAAAAAACCAGCCGCACTTAGTAAGCCTAAAATTAAAAGACCTACTAAAAAGCGTTTGAAGATCTTTCCGATCTTTTGTTTGCCTTCTTTGACTACTTGTTGGTATTCACTCATGATTTTCGGAGGTATTGCTTTTTAATGAAACAATTGTTTTTCATAATAAGTTGGACGTCAATCGGTATACCAGGTAACAAATGTTTTGCCTCTACAGAGCTATCAGGCGGTCCAAGGCAAAAATAGACTTTGGGTGAAAATCCTTTCCATCCCACAGTCCGAAAATACTCAAGGGCTGATCGGCGGTCAGTGCCAGTAGCTTCCAGTACCCATCTCGCTTATGGACTAAGGGCAGTGCTTGGTTTGATTGATCCATGATCAGAAAATCAGATTCGTCGAGCACAATTTGTACTTGATTGAGCAAACAGGGGTAGTTGTCCAGCCATGGGTTTCGTTGTAAGGATTTGGCGAAAAAAAGGCTCATTTGCTGTAATGTTTTGAATCCTCCTTTTCCTTTAAACGTTCCTTTGAAAGGAACCGGTGCTTTAAATAAAGCTCTGTCCTGGGAAGCCCCGGGATAATAAATAATTTCACCTTTATAGAGCCCGCCGAACACAAACTCGGGGAAAAAGCCGGCGCTTCCCCAAGAGAAGTCAAGTAGCAAGGCAAGCTCCTTACTTTTTTCTCCGTACAGCCAAATCCGCCGAAAGTGAAGCTTTTCTTCTTCTCCGAAATCCTGACTGATAACGAGCCAGGTATCGACTGTACCTTTTTCCTGTAGGAGGGCTTCTTTATTGATTCGTACTCCACAAATGCGCAACAGCTCGCATTGTTGTTCTTCTTTTAGCTGGTCTATTTGTAGCAAAGCCCGGCTAATCAGGTAGAGGCGACTAATTTCCCGGAGGGTTTTTTCCTCCCAATATTCTTCTTCATCAGGGAGTGATTTGAGGGCCCGGATCCTTCTGGCCAGGTCCCCCAATTTGGCGTTGACCATCCGGCCGGCAATTTCTTCCCAAAATGCTTCTCCCTGCTGATCCAGGATGACCAGTCCCTGGCGCAAGAGGTCGAGCAGCCATCGCTCTAATTCCTGAGCGCCGGCCTGCATTTCGCTGATCCGTGCATCATTAACTTTTAGGAGGCTCTTCATAGAGAGGGAGGTTATGGTTTTGGGGTTGTGTAAAAACTCGTTCCTCGCCTGCCTGACGGCAGTCAGGTTTTTACATAACCCCATTAAATTTTATTTGGTAGTTCGTTTTAAGAAAAAAACTTTGTTTTTTTCTTAAAACGAACTACCAAAAGAATATTATTGGTTGTGTGAAAAGGCCGAAGGACTTTTTACACAACCCCCAAACCATTTTAGTCATCTATCAGAATGCCGAGTGCCTGCATGGCTTTTTCGGAGGCGGTTTGTTCGGCACTCTTCTTATTATAATCGTCGGCAGTGGCCATTTTTTTACCGTTTATGACGACGGCTACTTTGAAGCGATCTCTTTTCTCGAATTTGTAACGTGCGAGTAGTTTATAGCTGACTGAGCGTCCATTTTTCTGGCACCACTCCAGTAATTGGCTCTTGTAGTTATCATCAACGGTTTCCAGTTCGTGCACATCCACGTAGTTGCGCAGTACTTTCTGGATAACAAACTCCCGGGTTCCGGTATATCCTTTTTCGAGATAAACGGCTCCGACGAGGGCTTCAACCGCGTTTCCAAGCATAGATCGGCTCAGCCGCGTTTGGTTGTATTCGTTGAGGAGAACGTCCAGCCCCATTTTGTCACCAATTTTATTCAGCGCTTTACGCTTGACGATCTTGGAGCGCATTTTGGTGAGAAAACCTTCGTTTTTGCCAGGATATTTTTTGAAGAGGTATTCGGCAACTATGGTACCCAGCACGGCATCTCCCAGGTATTCCAGGCGCTCGTTATTTTGCATGGCATAGGCCTTTTCGGAGGAAGTAGATTTGTGAGAAAACGCTAATTTGAAGATTTTCAAATTGGCAGGGGTGAACCCCAGCAAAGGCCTCAATTTTCTGGTAAAATTTTTATCCTTCGAGATATAATAATTGTAGAATTTAAATATGGTCCGGATCACGTACACACACAGTTAAATCATTACAAGAAAAACCTTCCACAATCTGTTAATCATCAATACACTACCTGTAAAGTGGAGTAGGCCAAATAAACCTGTGGTTTTTTGATCACTCCCTTCAGTGAAGTAAAGATGCAGATTGCTGTTTCGGTCAGTCTTGTAATTACAGTTATGGATAAAACAACCATAGGTAAGATCGGAAAGCAAGAGGTAGGAAACGGAAAGAGAATCCGAAAAATTCATATTTAGATAAATAGCGGAAGAAACATTCAGTTTAAGCCACTTATCTAAATACCTGAAAAATTACAGCACCTCGCCTTCAAATCTTGAAACAAATGCTTGTTCATTTCATATATAAGCATAAAAATAGGATAAAGAATTCAATTTATTCCTATCCTTATATAGAAAAATAAATAAGAGTGCAGGCCTAATAGCCTGTACTCTTATTAAAACAACCTTATTCTTCCCATTTTTTGAAAATAACAGAAGAGTTATGGCCACCAAAACCAAAGGTGTTACTTATGGCGGCTTTCACTTCTCTTTCCTGAGCTTGGTTGAAGGTAAGGTTCAGCTTATTATCTAGCTCAGGGTCATCTGTGAAGTGATTAATGGTGGGCGGAATGAAACTATGTTGAATAGCCAGGATACAGGCAATAGCCTCAATAGCGCCGGCCGCACCCAGCAAGTGCCCTGTCATGGATTTGGTAGAACTGATATTCAATTTATAGGCGTGTTCGCCGAATACTTGCTGGATGGCCTTTACCTCTGCGATGTCTCCTAAGGGAGTTGAAGTGCCGTGTACATTGACATAATCAATATCCTCAGGCCCCATTTTAGCATCTTCCAGCGTGATTTTCATAACATTCCGAGCACCCAATCCTTCTGGATGGGGGGCTGTTATATGGTAGGCGTCGGCAGTAGCGCCGCCACCGACAATTTCGGCATAAATTTTCGCACCTCTCTTTTTGGCATGTTCCAACTCCTCCAGGATCAAAGCGCCGCCACCTTCACCCAGCACAAAACCATCGCGGTCCAGGTCGAAAGGGCGGGAAGCAGTTGCATAATCGTCATTCCGGGTAGAAAGCGCCTTCATAGCATTAAAACCACCTATCCCGGTTTTTACAACGGTTGCTTCCGAACCACCTGCCACAACGATGTCATTTCTTCCCAGTCGGATATAGTCAAATGCATTGATAATGGCATGAGATGAAGAGGCGCAGGCCGAAACAGTTGCATAATTTACTCCACGAAATCCGTATTTGATAGAAATATGCCCGGCGGCGATGTCGGAGATCATCTTCGGGATCATAAAAGGATTATATCTTGGGATGCCGTTTCCGGTGGCGTATTCTGTTATCTCTTTCTCCAGAGATTGCAGCCCGCCAATTCCGGAGCCCCAGATGACACCGATGCGATCTTTGTTGAGGTCATCCAGTACGCTATCCAGTCCGGCGTCCGTCACAGCTTCGTCGGCTGTTACCAGGGCAAACTGAGAAAAGCGATCTATTCGACGGGCTTCGCGGCGGTCAATAAATGCCTCGGGATCAAAATTTTTAACCTCACACGCAAATTGTGTCTTGAACTCAGAGGCGTCAAATTGTGTGATCAGGTTCGCTCCGCTTATGCCGTTTTTTAATCCCTGAAGATATTCTTCTTTATTATTACCTATAGGCGTCAATGCCCCTATACCTGTGATTACAACCCTTTTCATAACGTAATACCATTTAGAAGAGAAGCGGAAAAAACGTTTTCCACAAAATAAGAAAGCAATGAGATTGGATTCTATTCAGTGAGTGCGAATTGAGCACAAGGCTCAATCCGCACTACTATACCTTTCGATTTAAAAGTAAATCTAAGATTTTGAATTAGATTCGAGGTAATCGATAGCCTGACCTACAGTCTGAATATTTTCAGCCTGATCGTCGGGAATAGCAATATCAAATTCTTTCTCGAATTCCATAATCAATTCGACTGTGTCGAGTGAGTCAGCTCCTAAATCATTGGTGAAACTTGCTTCAGGTGTAACTTCAGATGCTTCTACACCTAATTTGTCGACAATGATTTTACTTACTCTTTCTGCAATGTTAGACATAGTATGACCTTTAATGGTTTACGAATGCTTCTGCAAAGAAAGTGATAACTCCTTTCAATACCAAGATTTTTATTTTTTTTTTTGCCTGCTCACCAAAGATTGGTTGTTGTAATGGTTTGTAAATCTGGTGTTTATGTAGGTTTTGTGCCTTCAAAAAGCCCCTGCTTGAAGCTTAGCGGAAGTGGGCGTATACCTGCATTTTTTGTTCTTTTTCTGACTTTTTGGGCTGGTTTCTATACAATTGTTGCCATTTGGGTTTTGGGCCGTTCATTTTTCCTCAACTCAATAAGCAGGTTAAAGCTAATTCGATCTGGAAAACTGTGATTTTGTTCTAAATAACAAAAACTTAAACTAACAGAATCTGGAATCATTTGAAAATTCAGTAAGATAAGCGTACTTTTACTCTTGTATTATTGTAAAAAATACACTTAGTGAGCATGGAATCTAAAGAGCTAAAAGCACCCGAAATTAATTTGACTAACCAAAATCCGGAACCTAAGATGAAAATCGACGATCAACAAAACACAAAAATCCTGGCTACGGTCGGTCCGGCTTCCAGTTCTTATGAAACATTGGTAGAGCTGGTAAAGGCCGGAGTAGATGTTTTTCGTCTTAATTTTTCACATGGTACCCATGAAGATCATATGCAGGTCATTAATCATGTGACCTATATTAATGAAAAATTTGGCTTACATATTGGCATTCTGGCCGATTTGCAGGGACCGAAGCTTCGTGTTGGGGAAATTGAAAATAACGCATTGGAAATTAAAGAAGGCGATATATTAACCTTCGTGAATGAGAAGTGTGTGGGGAATATGGAGAAAATCTATATGAGCTACGAACAATTTGCAGAAGATGTAGAGGTTGGCGAACGCGTATTAGTGGACGACGGTAAATTGGTCTTCGAAATAGTAGAAACCAATAAAAAGGATGTTGTAAAACTCAAGGTATTATTTGGAGGGGTGCTTTCATCCAGAAAGGGAGTTAACCTGCCAAACACCAAAATTTCTTTACCGTCTTTAACCGAAAAGGACTTAAAAGACCTCGATTTTATTCTGACACAACCAGTGAACTGGATTGCCCTTTCTTTCGTACGATCACCTGAAGATCTGCATGACCTTCGCAGAAGACTGGACGAGGCCAATCATCCGGCCAAGATTATGGCTAAGATTGAAAAGCCAGAAGCCATCGATCGCATTGATGCCATTATCCAGGCATCAAATGCTGTTATGGTAGCAAGGGGAGACCTTGGTATCGAGGTGCCGATGGAACGTTTGCCGATGATTCAGAAAAATATCATTGCAAAGTGTATACAACGGGCCCGCCCTGTTGTAGTCGCTACCCAAATGATGGATAGTATGATCCAGAACCCCAGTCCCACCAGAGCAGAAATTACAGATGTGGCCAATGCAGTCTTTGACGGAGCTGATGCCGTTATGCTGAGCGGGGAAACTTCCGTCGGGAAACACCCGATCAAGGTAGTGGAAGCCATGAACCGGATCATTGCCGAGGTAGAAAAAACCTACGATCCTCCCGTCAGGCCCATTCCACCTGAAAAATCAAGAACGTATCTTTCTGATGCTATTTGCTTCACCGCTGCCCGCACCGCAGAAGAAGTAGGGGCGAAGGCCATCGTGGGCATGACGAGTTCCGGATATACCGCTTTCAAAGTGTCGAGCTTCCGACCCAGAAAACAGCAGGTGTTCATTTTTTCTGATCGAATGCATATGCTGGCTACCCTCAACCTGGTTTGGGGGGTTCGTTGCTTTTATTATGATCGCTTTACCTCAACGGATGAAACCATCAATGATGTAAATGCAATCTTAAAAGCAGCAGGTAAGATCGAAAAAGATGATGTGCTGATCAACACCGGAAGCATGCCGATCCACAAGCGTCATCGTACCAATATGCTAAGGGTAACGGTAGTAGAGTAATATAGTCTCAAATCTCCTCAACCATATTTTGGGGTTGGGGTTGGGTAAAAACCAGAAACGAGTTTTTACCCAACCCTAACCCCTCATTTTTTTATGCCAAACAACAACTCCTGCAATACTCTTTACGTTGAATAAGAAAGATAAAGGCCTAAAAACCTTAAGGATAGTTCTAAAGTATCGTTAAAGTTGACTAATTTTTTCGTGTGGGTATCTTTTTATTCAGAACTTACCTTATTAAATTGATCATCCCCGGGTTTGGGGGAAAAGGATTAAATGGATTTTTTCAACATCAACAGATATGCAACCAAAAATATACTTAGGATGTTTCCTGATCTTACTGTGCTTACTAGGAGGAAATCCCCTAATAGGTCAAGACAAGGTGTCGGAATCAGAAGTTCAGGTTCAGAAGTCGTTTATTGAAGGGAAAAAACAGCATTTATTAGGCAACCTGGACAAAGCATTGGAAATTTATGAAGAGATCTGGCGGGATCATTCAGATATTTCAGCCCTTGCTTTTGAAATTGCACGCCTGTACGTTGAAAAAGAAGACTTGAGTAAAGCTTTAGAATATACAAAGAATGCCCTCGAACTGGAGCCGACGAATCTGTGGTATCTCAAATTTCAGGCAGATGCTTTTGAGCAGATGGGGCAAAATGCTGATGCGGCCAGGGTTTACGAACAAATCGCGACCATTACGCCCGAAGAAGAGGACGTTTATGATAAATGGGCTTTCTTACTAACTAAGGGAGGTCAGATCGATGAAGCCATTGATGTATACGATAAGGCAGAAGAACGATTTGGAATTAATGAAGACATCATTCGGCAAAAATATACCTTATACCTCGGCTCCGGGAAGGAGAAGAAAGCCGAGAAAGAGCTGGAAAGATTAATAGAGACTTATCCGAAGGAAACTGTTTACCTGGAAATGCTGGCCGGGTTTTATGAACAGGTCAAACGGCCGGATGATGCTCAGGAAGTTTTCAAAAAAATCCTCAAGCTGGATCCTGAAAACACCAAAGCTCAATTAGCACTGGCAGGGCAATCCGCCGCTCAAAGCGATGAGATCCGATTCCTGGAATCCCTGAATGAGGTTTTCCAAAACGAAGAAGTACAGATTGAGATGAAAATCCAGCGCATACAACCACTTATTAATAAGGCAGTCAAGGAAAAGGATCAATCGATCCTGACAAAGATATTAGAGTTGAGCACCCTACTTGAACAAACACATTCAAGCAAGGCTGAGGCTTTTTTCTTATCTGCTCGTATGCTGGAAGCATCCGAACGTATGGAAGAGGCCGAATCGAAATACCAGGAAGCATTGGACCTGGATGATACAAGTTTTGACTATTGGGAAGCTTTGATGCGACTTCAGTGGTCGGAACATAAGTATAAGGCATTGTCCAACAGTTCTATGGATGCTATGGATGTATTTCCAAATCAGCCCATTTGTTATTATTATCACGGGCGGAGCTTATCGGCTCTGGGAGAGGGCAACGCGGCTTTGTCGGTACTCGATCAGGCCCTCTTGATGTCGGAAAGTAATAAGCCTTTGCTTCAGAAAATCCACCTGGCTCTGGCAGAAGCCTGGGAAGCCGAACAAAAAACAGAGCAGGTCCTTCAGGCTTATAAAGAGGCGCTCAAGGTGGATGCCGATAATGTTGAGGCGCTCAGCGCTTACGCATTCTACCTGGCCCGTACAGAACAAAAGCTGGATGAGGCATTGGGAATGGCCGAAAAGGCGGTGAAAAAAAATGAAGAGAGCGCTGTGGCTTACCAAGGTCTGGCCTGGGTGAAATACCGGAAAGGAGCGTATAAAGATGCCCAAAAAGCCATGGAAAGTGCCATGAACTTTGGATTGTCAAAGGACCCTAAAGCCCTGGAACAATTTGGAGACATTCTGTACCAGCTGGGCGATCAGGAACAGGCACTCGAATACTGGAATAAGGCCAAAATGAACGGCAGTACCTCTAAGGTCCTGGATAAAAAAATTAGTGAAAAACGATTGTATTAATATGGGAAAGGTCTTTTCAACAGCACTCAAGTCAAATTTCATCCAAGGGCGTCCTTATGGAATTGCTATTCTCTGGGCTATTCTTCTGGTGTTCTTGGTAAGCTCCTGCGGCAGCGGCAGGAAATTAAATAAGGAAGAAAACCTGGAAAAGAAAAAGCTGGAGGAGATCTACAGGAAGATCGGAGAGCGGCAACTCAGCTCTGAGTGGATGGATGCCCGGGCAAGGATCAAATATGAGGATTCGGATATGCAAGTAGGAGCTACTGCCTATATACGCGTAAAAAAAGACAGCGTGATCTGGGTCTCGGTCAGAAAACTGGGATTTGAGGTGGCTCGTGTACTGGTTCAGCAGGATTCCGTTTTTGTGCTGGATCGCCTCAATAACGAATACATGAAAAAGCCCATTTCCGCTATCAAAGAATACATTGAATTGCCGGCTAATTTCCAGATGATTCAGGCCCTGGTATACGGGCATCCGGTGTTTTTTTCTGCTCAGCGGCCTTCCGTTGTGATCGAAGATAGAAACTACAAGCTGTCCGTGAATACAACTGACCTGAAATCACAATACCTCATTGATGAGGACTTCTTGTTAAAAAGCGTTGATCTGTTGGAAATACGCACCGGTCAATCCTTCGCAGTACAGTTTGATGATTATCAAATTGAAGAAGGTAATCAGAATTTTTCGTATATTCGTTTGTTTAAGATGAATAGTCCGGCTAGCGGTCAGGCAAGCCTGGACGTCAAGTTTTCGAAAGTAGAATTTAATGTCCCAAAGAACATAAGTTTTGAAATTCCAGACAAATATACAAAAGTGGATTAAGGCCTCCTTCCTTCTGTTGTTGGTATTGGCAGTCTCAGGCCCGCTAGCTGCCCAGAATCGACGTGATCTGGAGGAAAAGAGGAAACAATTGCTGAAAGAAATAGAAGAAACGAATACCCGCTTAAAAGAAACACAGCAAAATAAAGCTGCTACACTTGAGCGCTATTTGGCTATCAAGCAAAAGATCAAAAAGCGCCAGCAACTCGTTCAAACTCTGAAACAAGAGATCGAACATGCAGATTCCAGCATCGCTCGCACCGAAGAAGTCATCTCTTCCCTGGAGGAAGACGTGGACGAGCTGAAAGTGGAATACGCTCAAACTATTCAAACTGCCTACCGCCTGAAAATGAACAAAGGAATGGTTTTGTTTTTATTTTCTGCCCGGGACATGAATGATGCATTCCGAAGATGGCAGTATGTTCGTCAATACAATAAGTATCGCAAACGCCAGGCCTCCCTCATACTGGAAACCCAGGATATGTTGGCATCCAAGGCCGAACAAATGCAGAATAAAAAAGTTGAGAAAGAAAGCCTCTTGTCTTCCCAGGAGCAGCAAAGTACTTTGCTGCAGTCGGAACTAATTGTGAAGAATAATTTGTTAAAAGATTTGAAGAGTAGTGAAACAAGGCTGGCTACAGAACTGGAGAAGCAGGAAAGAGCGCATCAACAACTAAATACCGCTATCGAAAGCGTTATTCGCGAAGAAGTCGCAAAAATGAAAAAAGAGGCCAGAAAGCCTGAAGCAGTTAGGGTAGGAACTTCTGAAAATAAAAAAGTGGCAGATGCCGCCTCCCTTAGTGTTTCTTTTTCTCAATTGAAAGGACGCTTACCCTGGCCGGTAGAGATGGGAGAAATTACCAAATATTTTGGAACACAGCCCCATCCTACACTGAAAACTATTCAGATAAAAAATAACGGTATCGATATCAAAACAAAAAGCGCCGCCAATGTACAAGCCGTTTATCAGGGCCGAGTAGCAGGCAGGCAGTATATCCCAGGGTATCAGAATACCCTGATCCTACAGCACGGAGACTATTATACAGTCTATTCGAATCTGGAAGAAGTATTTGTCAAAAGAGGTGATGAAGTAAAGGCCAATCAGACAATCGGGAAGTTGAGCGGTGGTAAGAATGAAGTTCATTTTGAAATTTGGCAAGAAAAAAAACGTTTGAACCCCATTCATTGGGTAGTAAAAAAATAGTAATATAGGGCTTGGGAAAACAGCGCTCAGCGGTTTTCCCAAGCCAATAATAACAATAAGTGGATATATGAGTAAAGGATGGAATGTAGGGAATAATGATCTGGGAAAGGGTATTCAGAAAAAACAGGAAGAGGCTGTGTTAATCGGTTTGGTCCACCGCGACCAAACAGAAGAACAGGTACAGGAATATCTCGATGAATTAGAGTTTCTGGCCCTGACAGCAGGAGCGAAGACCGTCAAGCGCTTCATCCAAAAAATGCCCCACCCGGACCCCCGAACTTTTATTGGTAAAGGAAAACTCGAAGAAGTTCAGGATTATATAGATCGCCATGAAGATGTCAATATGGCTATTTTTGATGATGACCTGAGCGGCAAACAAGTCAACATCATCGAGGAAGCACTGAAAGTCAAGATCATTGATCGCAGTAGCCTGATCCTGGATATTTTTGCGAGCAGAGCTAAAACAGCTCAGGCCAAAACACAGGTAGAACTGGCTCAAATGCAGTACCTGCTACCTCGATTGCGCGGCCTTTGGACGCACCTTGAAAGGCAGCGAGGAGGTATCGGAATGCGAGGCCCGGGGGAAAAAGAAATCGAGACAGACCGCCGGATCGTCCGGGATAAGATCTCTCTCCTAAAGAAAAAATTAGAAAAAATTGATCAGCAAAACGTTACGCGGCGCAAAAGCAGAGGCGAATTGGTTCGGGTGGCCCTCGTAGGGTATACCAATGTAGGAAAGTCTACGCTGATGAATGTGCTGAGTAAATCTGAAGTCTTCGCTGAAAACAAGTTATTTGCTACCCTTGACACCACTGTTCGAAAGGTAGCCTATGACCGAATGCCCTTCCTCATGTCCGATACGGTAGGATTTATCCGGAAATTGCCCACACATCTTATCGAAAGTTTTAAGTCAACTTTGGATGAGGTCCGCGAAAGTGATATATTGTTACATGTGGTGGATATAGCGCACCCTCAACATGAGGATCATATCAGAGCAGTGAATGAAGTCTTGAAAGATCTGGAGGCGCTGGACAAACCCACCTTGTTTATCTTTAATAAGATTGACTTATTTAGAGAGAAAAACTATGATTCTTTTATTGATGCAGAGGCCAGAGAAGAAGTAGAAGAAGGATTAAAAGGTAATCTTAAATATCAGTTTGGGCACGAGGTCATATTCGTGTCGGCTGTAACCAAAGAAAACATTGATCTGTTAAGAGAGAAATTAACCGAAATGGTTAAAGAACAGTACAAAGTTAGATATCCATACCAGGTGAAGCACTGGTAGGACAAAAAACGACTATGAACACTATACTAAACCGATACGCTAAGTTATTAGTCAACTATTGCCTGGAACTCAATAAAGGAGAAAAGCTACTAATAAGAAGTACCACCCTGGCTGAACCGCTCGTCAGAGAGATCTATCGAGAGGCTCTGTCTGTAGGAGCCGTTCCAGATACCATTCTGAACTTCCGGGAGCAGAACCGCCTGCTACTTTCCATGGGAAATAAGGAACAATTGGAATATATCTCGCCTTTATATCAAAAAGCTATAGAAAGTTACGATGCTTTTTTGCATATTCGTGCTCCGTTTAATCTTAAAGAAGATCAAAACCTGGATTCCAATAACCAAAAGTATCGCCAGCAGGCTTTGCAATCCTTACTCGATACCTATTTTGAACGTACCGGAACCCGCGATTTGAAGAGGAGTTTGTGCCAATTTCCAACCCTGGCAAATGCCCAGGCGGCCGAAATGTCACTAGAGGAATACGAGAACTTCGTTTTTGGAGCTTGCAAGCTTTTTGAAAAAGATCCAATCCAAAGTTGGGTGGAGGTAAGAAAGCAACAACAGCGCATTGTCGACAAACTGTCGCAGCATACCGTTTTTCGGTATAAAAATGCAAGTACAGATATTTCTTTCCATACCGAAGGGCGAACCTGGATCAACTCGGACGGGCAAACAAATATGCCTTCGGGAGAGGTGTATACTTCTCCGGTCGAAGATTCCGTTAATGGAGTCATTCATTTCACTTATCCTGCCATTTACCAGGGGCATGAGGTCGAAGATGTAACCTTATGGGTGAAAGAGGGGCTTGTTGAGAAGTGGGAAGCCAGAAGAGGGAAGGCGTTCCTGGATCATATTTTTTCCATTAAAGGGGCCAGAAGATTCGGTGAAGCTGCCATTGGTACCAACTATGGTATCGATAAGCTGACGAAGAATATTTTGTTTGACGAAAAGATTGGCGGAACGGTTCATATGGCCATTGGTCAGTCCTATTTACAAGCGGGCGGTAAAAATATTTCAGCCGTTCATTGGGACATGATCACAGATATGAGCGAAGATGGTTTGATATATGCAGATGACGAAGTAATATACGAAAAAGGGAAATTTGTGTTTTAAGCAAAGAGGCTTTTCGCCTTGTGATTTGTTAAAATCGAAGTAACAGTTTTGTTGTTCCACCGTATAAATTGTGTATCTTAAAACTTGAAACAATTCAGGAATTTGTGTATAAAGCTATAAAAACACTTAGCAACACCTATATAGAACGTATTAATCCAATTAGAAAACATTAAGCAAACTAACATCCTTTAACCGTGAACAGAAATATAGCTTTTCTAGAATTAAAGTATGGCAACATCTATGGGGGATTTCCCAATTTTTATGCAATCAGTGAGATCGCCTTATTAATCTTTGAGCAAGGATCCAACAAAATTTTCCTGGAAAGTTGGATTAACCAAGCAAACATTGACATCGTGAACGTATATTCTAATGTCAATGAATTAGGACATACGGTTGGTCGGACCAAAGAAGTCGTTAACCTCAGAACCCGCCGCAGAAGACCTTTTAAAGAGGATTTTAAACTGGATGAAAGGCAGCTGCAAGGGGCTTTCAAGCAATTGAGACCGACCCGGCAACCTATTAAGAGCTTTTTGCTCAAAAATTTCAGGAAGTATCGATTTAGAGATGTGGTGGTCTTTGATGGAAGGAGAGATGTGTTCCTTTGCGAACGCTCCGGTGCAGATTTCAGCCGCTACAACATTGTCGACTTACAGAAGGATTTGAATAGAGAAACAGACTATCTATTCTCATTGAATAAATTGTCAGTTGTGATCAACTTCGATCACGATCGTTCTTATTTGCGCTCTAATAACCTGGAATATTGGCTGCATCCTATTGCCGCCCGCCAGATTACGCCAAAGTCTGCCTGTTTCGACGCTGTCAGGCTAATGATGGTCCATAATGAATACAAAGAGCATCACGATGATTTTCTGATGAAGGCCGCTCTTGTTCTGAATAAAATTCAGAACAATCCCAAGGCTTAAAATAATAAGGCATTGGGGTTGTGTAAAAAGTCCTTCGGCCTTCCTGCCGGCCAGCAGGCGGGTTCACACAACCAATAAAATATTTTTTGGAGGTGGTTTAAAGCCCGTACGGGCTTTAAACCACCTCCAAAACAAAATTATCTGGGGTGGGTAAAAACCTGACTGCCGTCAGGCAGGCGAGGAACGAGTTTTTACACAACCCCAATGCCTTAAATAGCATACTCTTGTCCTAAAGTTGGGATCTCAATATCCTGGAAGCCTTCCTTTTCTAACATGCCCTTAAAACTCTGTTGGGCGTCGTACTCCCCGTGCACGAGAAATAGCTTTTTTAATCCTGCTTTTTGGTTTTGTAAGAAAGCATTCAACTCTTTTCTGTCTGCATGAGCAGAAAACGAATCCATGATTTCTATATCGGCTTTGACCGGCTTGTATTTCCCAAAAATCCGCAAAGCTTCTTTACCTGCCCGAAGTGCACCACAGGGTGTGTGAGGGGCACAATACCCTACTATTAAAAAGGTATTCCTGCTATTATCTATTTCGTGATCGGTGTGATGCTTGATCCGGCCGGCATTCATCATCCCGGAAGAACTTATGATAATACACGGCTCATCGGATTCATTTAAGGCCTTCGACATTTCAACCGAACGCACATAAGTCAGATTGTTAAATCCGAAGGGGTTGTCATCTACCAGCATATATTCATTAAGATCGTTGTCGAAGCATTCTGGGTGGGCACCAAAGATCATGGTAGCATTCACCGCCAGCGGACTATCCACATAAACCGGTACGTGGGGCAATTTGCCGGAGGATTCCAGACGATCCAGCATGTATACGATCTCCTGGGTCCGTCCAATACTGAAGGCAGGAATGATTAACTTTCCCTTTTTTTCAAGGCACGTCTTACGTATAACCTCTACCAATCGATCATTTTCCTGAGGCTTGCTTAGGTGATCACGATCGCCATATGTGGATTCACAGATTAAATAGTCTACCTCCGGCATGGGTTGAGGGTCTCTGAGGATTGGACGATCGGGGCGGCCCACATCTCCGGAGAAGCCGAAGGTTTTGATTTCCCCGTTTTCGGTAATTCTCAGTGTGACGGAGGCGCTCCCCAGGATATGACCGGCATCGCGGAAAAGAACCTCTACCTCATTGTTGATCCTAAACCATTTCTCGTATGGATAACCGGCGAACAAACGCATCGATGCACCTACATCATTGGTAGTGTAAAGCGGATCAACGAGCTCGTTCTTTTTTCCTTTCCGAAGCAGCTTCTTATTGGTGTATTCTGCGTCGCGTTCCTGGATCTTGGCACTATCCAGTAGCATGATCGAGCAAAGACTTCGGGTGGCGTGGGTGGCATGGATCGTACCGTTAAAGCCATCGCGAACTAATTTCGGAATCCGCCCCGAATGGTCGATATGGGCATGCGAAAGGACCAGGCAGTCAATTTGGGCAGGGTCAAATAGCCATTCCCGGTTAAAAGACTCCATTTCTTCGTCATTACCCTGGTAAAGGCCACAGTCCAGTAAAATTTGGTATCCGCTCTCGAGAGTGAGGAGATGGGAACTACCCGTTACTTCTCTGGCGGCACCGCAAAACTTGATGGTCATAGCTATCTGGTATTAATATTTTGGTAAAAGATAGCTAAAAATAAAAAGTTTGCCGCCCAATGGCGGCAAACTTTTTATTCAACAACCAAATAGAGGCTGAAAAAAGTATTGGGGTTGTGTGAAAAGTCCGAAGGACTTTTCACACAACCCCAATACTTTTTTTCACTGGTTGATGATTCGTAATCCTCCATAGGAGAGAACAGCCTTGATCTGGCCCTTGTGGGAATCGCCTCCTGTTTCGGCTTTTAGTTCATGACTGTTTTGCTTTTCTTTTTCATAAGTGATCTTGAAATCACCCGGATATCGGATGCCGGCATAATTAGCTACGGCATCAATATAGCTTGACAAGCCCGGAGCCAGGGCCAGGCGCACATCCGTATAACTACCGATGATGGAAACGTCCGAAAAGTTGGGCGCAATACCACATTTGGCTTTTCCATAGCCAACATCCAGGTCAAGTACATCCCGAACGCGTCCGATCATAAGTTGAGTGTATTTGGAATTGACTTGAACTTTTTCTGCCGACTGAATATCTATATTGTCGTATAAGCCGGTGTTTTTAAAGCTTTTGATCTTTCCCAGGTCGTAATCGTCGTACTTGGTTTGACAATTAATAGTTTCCGCCTCTCTGATTTGCATAACCGCGTACCGGCTATCTATTGTAGCATCCCGTGTTTGACGGATA
The DNA here is from genome assembly GCA_030430845.1 of Bacteroidia bacterium. GTDB lineage: Bacteria > Bacteroidota > Bacteroidia > Chitinophagales > Saprospiraceae > JANQPA01. The sequence continues at coordinate 69,928 of JAUIKE010000007.1, forward strand.
TAAAATTTTCCATAGCTGACCTGAAGGTCCAGATCTTTGCTTTCCTCTACCGATCCATTGCCGTAAGCCAGTAGTATGCTTGAGTCATCTCCTACCGATCCTACCTTAAGGTTGGCATATTTGACAATGAGGTCGGCTTTCCCTTCGATGTTCCCTACGAAGACTTCTCCGTAACGATGGTGAAGTTGGATGTTGTTTGTGGGAGGAAGATACACCTCATAGTTGATAGAATAGTCTAATTTTTCCCTGGTTTTTTTACCTCCCCACCAGTTTTTTCTTTTGGGCTCGATAAAAGTGACTGCTTTTACAAGGTTTTCTGTATTGGTGAAGTTGATGTCGATCCGGTCGAAGACTTTTTGGGCGGAAGATTCGCTGGAGGCTTTAACCAGGATACGGACATCTACCTTGACACGGTTTTTATTCCAGGTTTTAATATCCACCCGGCCGTACTTGTTGATCAGGCTGGTGGTGCCTTCCGGATTGATCTCAAATTCTTTTTTTATAGTTTTTGTATACTCTCGAGCATCTTCAGCATAGGTTTTTACGGGAAAAACGAGGGCCATCACTAAAAGGATGACCCCTATGCTATATGCTAATTTCGTTTTCATTGTGATTAACCTTTTTGTGATTAGTTGATTGCACACGCTCCAGGACTCGTTCGAGGATCAAGACTTTAGTTTGATAAGTCTTAATCAGATTATTAATGATTTCCTCTTCTTTACCTTCCGGAGCATTGAGAAGCTCTTCGCGCAATTCCAGCATGGTTTGATCCAGTTGTTCAAAATCCTGCTTGACTACCGGGTCTTGCTGGTAGGCGGTGAGCATCTGATATTTTTCTTGTATTTGTGATTGATAAAATTGTTCCATTTGGAGTACTTCGGGATCAATGTTCTCCATGTCAGCCAGCTGAGGAACTTCCTGAGGACCTATCCAGAATACTCCAATGGCTATTCCGGCACCCACTAAAAAGACAACTGCTGCAGCCATGCCGGCCAGACGATAAATCCTTTTTCTCAGTGGGGGCTTGCTGGGAAGCTGGCGTTCGATATCGGCCCAAATCTTTAAGTTGGGAACTTCATCATCAAACATCGGACGATTGTCCCGGATGAATTGTTCTAGCTTATCGTGTGCCATTTTTTCTAAAGCGTTTTGTTTTTATGATTTCTTTTATTTTTTTTCTGGCTCTGCTGTACTGTGATTTTGAAGTGGCTTCTGAAATACTCAAAATCTGTGCTATTTCCTTATGATCGTATCCTTCCATTAAATACAATGTCAGGACAATGCGATAGCCGTCAGGCAATTCATAAATCGCCTGGTTGATAAAATCTACATTCATCTTCTCATCTTCAACCATGGGCTCATCCAGAATGTTTGCATGCCGGGTCTCTAATTCTTCGAAGTAGATCTTTTTTTTCTTTAGGTGATTAATGCAATTATTAATGACTATCCGTTTAATCCAAGCTCCTACACTCGATTGAAACTTAAAGGTGTGGAGTTTGGAATATACATCCACGAAGGAATTCTGAAGAATATCCTCTGCATCCAACTTGTTTTTTACCATACGCAGACAAATATTGTACATAGCCTTTGAATATAGGCGATACAACTCAAATTGTGCCTGGCGATTTCCGCGCTTGCACTTTTCGACAATATTTCTGTGGGTGTCGGCGTAATCCAATTTTATTACTTTACTCATTTCCGGGTTAGGCCTAATGTATTCGGTTTTGATCCTTCTCAATAAAAATAGACAGTATTATTTACGGAGGGTTGCAGCTAGGTATTTTTATTTTTTACTGTTGCTGTTGTTTTAATTCCTGCCGGACTCTTTCCAGCCCGTCCAGAGCATTCTGGTAATCAGGAGATAATCTTACTGCCTGCTCATAATCTTGTCGTGCGGCTTCCAGCATACCCAAAAACTCTGAACTGAGTCCCCGATAGTAATATCCCCGGATATGAAGAGGAGAAATGCCCACCAGCAAATTAAACTGTTCGTATGCCTTTTGTATCGAATCCTGATCCAGGTACAGCAGGCCCATATTGAAATAACTTTGTTCGTATTGCGGATCGATCTTTACCATATCCCGATAAACGGCCACGGCCTTACTTAACTCTTCCCGGTCCGAATAATAATCGGCTTTAGCATGTAAAACCTCAATATTGCCTGGATCGATGCTGAGCGCACTGTTGAAGTACCGGATAGCAAGTTCGTTGCCAAGCCCCGCCTGCAACTGCCCCAGAAAGATCCATGCTTCGATTACTTCCGGATCCAGTTCTACACACTGCTGAAAACTGTTGATGGCTCTGGCAGTATCTGCCATCTCCTTAAAATTCATGCCGAGCATAAAATATCCCTCCGCATTTTGTGGGCTAAGCTGCAAAACACGATCCACTGTTTTTAGAGATTCCTGATGTTGTTGTAAGATCAGTTGAAACTCCGACAGCTTAAGCAAGGTAGGAATATTCTGTGGATGTAATTCGGCCGCTTTTTTCATGGTTTGTAATGCCTTTCTCGACTGAAAATAATCGAGATATACATCCGCCAGTAAGTGAAGATAGGCGGCATTAGTCGAGTCCATCGACAAGGCTTTGTTTAGGTCCTGGATGGCTTCATCATACCCTTCATTGGCATAAAACAACTCTGCCCGGGAATAGTAAAGGTCAGACTGATCAGGATTTTGAGTTATTTGTTGACTGATTTTGGAAATGGCTGGGTCCTTGTATGTATTCAGGCTTGCTTGCTGTGGCTCTTCCTGGTTTTGACAACCAGATAGCAAACTCACGCTTGTAATTACCAGTAAAAAAAAGAACGGTTTATATTTATACATCTGCTCGCTTATTTGTTAAGTTTTTAAGTATGGAGGGCGGCGATTGCCGCCCTCCATACTTAAATGATTCAAGTTATTTTTTTATATACAAAAACCTTTTTATGAAGGTTAAATTTTTTTTACTCCTTAACGTATTTTTTAGCCTGACTATTTTTGCCTGGGCCAACGGAAGCTTTCCTTTTATTATAGAATGTACCGGTGCCCTTGAACTCCTGCAGATTCACAGGATGGATAATAACCAAATCTTATTGGGCGGTACCTTTACCAATACTCTGTCCTATGAGAATCAAAATCTGGTTTCCAAAGGAGAGGAAGATGTTTTTTTAATGAGTCTGGGGCCGGAAGGGCAGTTACGCTGGCTGAAATCTTTTGGCGGCATTTTTGACGACGACCTGTCTTGTCTTTTCGTAGAAAATGAAACGATCTGGCTGGCAGGAGGCTTCAGAGATCGCGCCTTTTTTGATACCCTGGACCTTAGCTCTCCCGACGGTAGTCGTTCTCTTTTTTTATTGGAACTGAATAACCTTGGCCAGATCCTTTCGAACAAACAATTAGATAGTCCGGGGCTAAAGTCCATTACAGGCATTACGAAAAATAAAGATGGAGATGTGATTATCGGAGGGTACTTCCGTGGTCAACTCGTTTTTGATGATGAGAGCCTAAATGCAGCAGGAAGAACTGATGGCATGGTGCTGAAATTGGATAGAGGCGATGAATGGTCTGTTGTTTTTCAGGCTGGGTTGAGTGGGAATTCGCGAATAGAACACCTGGTATATGATAGTACACAAAACTTAATTATTGGAGGCACCTTTGATGATCAATTGCTGTTAGGAGGAGATACCCTGACAGCCAATACATTGGATAAGGATGTATTCATAGCGTCCTTGAACACAGACGGGCAAGTACAATGGTCGCTCAAAGCAGGAGGTGTATTTGATAAAGAGCTTGTTCGTTTAGCAGTCGATACAATAGGCAATATATACGGAGCCGGGCAATTGGTCGGTGTTATGAAATTATCCGATAATCTTAATATTCAAAGCCGGAATGGTAATACAGATGTGTACTGGTTTCAACTGAACTCCTCTGGCCAGCCGGTCAAGGCCGAAACCGTGGGCGGAACTGATGCGGAGGTGTTAACAGATTTATTGATCCACGATTCTTCTCTTTGGCTGTGCGGAAATTTTCAGGGCAGCTTTATGGCTGGTGATCAGCTTCTGGAGGCAGGTTTGACCGTCAGTAGTTTTTTGATCGAATTAAACCTTGAGTCAAAAGCAGTCAGGAGTGTAGAAAGTCTTTCTGCTTCGGTGGCCTCTTTTATTTACAGATTATCACCCTTGGGGCCAAGCTCTGTTTTGGCTGGCGGAAGCTTTGGTGGTCAATTAGAAATAGGGGGGGGAAACTCAAATTCGGGAGGTTCTTTTTGGGGCTTCCTAACTGCTTTCGGCCCTCTATCCACCCGAGTAGAGGAAGCTCCCTTACTGAATATGCGTTTCTTTCCCAACCCTTTCCGAGATCAGCTCTTTTTTGAAAGCCCTCAGGAGATTAAGCAAATTTGGGTATTTGATAGCATGGGGAGATTGCGTTGGCAAAATAATGGACCGGCAAGTGCCTTGTCTTTTCCAATGTTAGAAAAAGGTATTTACCAGATTATGATAAAGGCAAGGAATGGCCAAATTGGAAGGGAATGGGTCGTTAAACAATAAAGAATGGGGCTGTTTCATCCCCCTGAGGCGGATGAAACAGCCCCATTCTTTATTGTAAATCTACTTTTACCACATACATATCTGCCGTCATGTAAAGAGTGGACTCTTCTTCATTCAACGCACAATTAGCCGTTGCCTGGCCGGTTGAGATAGTACCCAAATGTTCTCCTTCCGGGTTGAAAATGAATACACCTCCCGGGCCGGTAGCAAAGATTATGCCTCGCTTGTTTACTTTTAAGCCGTCCGGTAAGCCAGGCTTGGAAGCTACTAAATTGGTGGCGTCAAAAAGCACCCGACCATTTACAAAGTTTTTTTGTTCATCGAGCTCATATACCATCCAAATGGCCCGTTCGGGATCGGAATTAGCAACATAGCATTTAGAATAATCCGGACTAAAAGCAATACCATTGGGGCGGGATAACTCATTGGTTTGTAAAAAAACTTCCCCTTCCGGTGAGACGCGATAGACTCCCTGGTAAGGGATTTCCTTGGCGGGGTCCTCCATGTTTTTTTCAAGCCCGTAAGGTGGATCCGTGAAATAAAGGTGCCCATCTTGGTCAAAAGCGGCATCGTTGGGACTATTGAACCGCCGGCCCTCATATTGATCGGCAAGGGTGATAAAATCCGCTTTTGGCAAATTGAGGGGGGCATTCATTATTGCCATACGTCGATCACCATGTTGGCAGAGAACCAACTGGCCTTCAGGGTTTAACAGGAGTCCATTCGAACCTGTTTCGCCGCCTCTTGCAACATCAGAGGTATAGCCCGATGGTTGCAGATATATGGAAGAACCCTCATCTGCTTTCCAGCTATAGATGGTATTCTGAGGTACATCTGACCAGATCAATCTCTGTTGGTCTTCCAGCCATAGGGGACCTTCCGACCAGACGAAGCCCTCTGCAAGAATTTGAATATTGGCATTCGTGTCTACAATTTCATGCAGTCTTTCATCCAGTACGATGATCTCTCCCAAGGTTTTGAATTCGGTTGTATCGGTTGTTGAAGTATCAGATGTATTTTCTTTAGGAGCTTGTTCACAAGAGAAGAAGCTTAATAGGACTAGGCAAAGCAGCAGGTATCGCATTTTTTCCATTTTAAATTAGCTTTGCTAAAGATAAACAATCCATTGGGAAATTAAGCGTATGATTGTTTGCGGTTACAGCCACAAACAATCATACGCTTAATTTAGCTACTTTTTGGGGCGTGGAAAATATTGCCCGGCCCAAAAGGACCACAATAATCGAAGGCGAAGGCCGATTTTCTTATTTGCTGAAACTTTATTGATTGTCATATTGATAGAGTTTTAGATCTTCGATCAGGCCGATGATTTTAGGTGCATAATTTTTGTCAGTTGCATAACCGGCTTTTTTAAGGCCATAAGCCCAGCCTTTATAATCGCTTGATTTCAAACTTTTCAGAGGTTTGTATCTGTTGGACTGCAGTAAAATGCTGTGGGCTCGGTAGCTCTCCCAGGCATTTTTGTATTTGCGGAAGAAGTCTTTATGCGAATCATCTGTGAAATTGCTACAGTGTCCCTTTCCGCAGGTTTTTGAAAAGCACTTGATGCCGAAATGATTGTTGTTGTGCACGGCTAATCTGCTTTCACCTACATTACTTTCCAACAAGCCCTGGGCCAATTTGATACTGGCTGGGATACCGTATTTTTCCATTTCTTTTTGAGCAACCTTGAAATACCGTTTTACATAGACTTGCTGCTTTTTTCTCTTAGCCGCTTTGGCCGGATCCATTCCTAATGGGTCATCGAAGCCGAGGTTGGAATAGGTGTTAGCGAGATTGTCACCACCCTGAGTAGCTTTTTTTTGACTGGAGGCAATCTGCGAAACATTTTCGGAGGCCGGTACTTTTTGGGGTGCCGGATTATCCACCTTCGGTGCTTGCCGGCTTGGATTACTCGCCGTTCTTCCGGACAGCATGGATGTATTAATTGCTTTGATGCTTTCGTCTTCTTGCTTTCCGGGGCTTTGCGATGAAAACAAACGGGTAGGAATAGCAATATTGGATTCCTGTAGTCCCTGACGAGCATTGAATTGCATATCAATGCTCAGGTCTTTTTGACTCAGGATGATCCCCGCCGCGATGAATATGACAGGCTTTGCCCAGTGCCGGCGTACTTGATGAAGCAAATAACCGCTCCGAATCATCGAGCGGTAGGATCTGAAACGACTGTGTTGAGTAAAATTATTTGACATAGCAGGCTTTATTTTTTGGCAAATTAAACAAATTGTTTAAAACAAACAAATTGTTTCAAAAAGTTTTTTTCATTCCTTTGTGAACAGAACTGATTTATACTTATTGGCCCTGGGCGAGGCCAATAAGTATAAATCAGTTCATAGGTCAGAAGCCTGCGAGTCTGTTAAAATTGTATTAAAAAATCAGATAGCTGCACCCTTTTAGAATTTCAAGCCGTCTCTTGTGATATAGACAAAAAACTCACAACACACTCTCCTTGGTTCCGGTATAAGATTTTTCACCCATAATTATAAAACTGTTATTATGAAACGATTCACCGGAATGTTTTTAGCACTTGCCTTTTTAATGGTCGGAACATTGGCAACGGCCGCACCAAACCTCAATGATGCACCTGAAGAGCCCAAAATTACCTCAGAGACTGTTGATTATAAGGCCATCAAACTCCAGTTGGTTAACTTGCAAAAAGAGACAACGGTTGTCAAATTAGAGGATATGTCAGGTACGGAGTATTACAAGCGCATTGTTAAGGATCACAATGGATTTGCCAGAAGGCTGGATTTGAATGAACTGGACAATGGCCGGTATATGTTGAAGATCGAGCGCAATGGACAGGAGTGGGTTCAGGTCGTTTTAGTAGAAGATGATGGTATTCGATTGTCTGGTTTTGTTTCAAAATAAGAGAATAAAAGAATTGCGGTCTCCGGCCGCGGTTCTTTCACCTATTAATCTTTGGTTAAAAATTAGCATAGTTTCAAATGGTCGATTACCTTTGTAGCGTTTTAAAATCAAGTAATTAGCTATGAAGAAAATATTTTTTATTGTTTTACTTTTTGCAGCTGTATCTTTTCAAGCTTCAGCTCAAAAATACGGTCATTTGAACTTTGGTAATCTTATTGCGGCCATGCCCGATACGAAAGCTGCCGATACACAATTGGAAACTTACCAGAAGGATTTGGTGACCAAAGGAGAAAATATGGTGAAGGCCTTCCAGGAGAAATATGGCCAGTTTGTTTCTGATGTGCAGAGCGGTGCCTTGGCTCCAAAAGATCAGCAAACGAAGCAAATGGCTCTTCAAAAAGAGCAGCAGACGATCCTTGATTACGAAAACGAGGTTATCCAAAAGGTTCAGGAAAAACGCCAGGAGCTGCTCAAGCCGATTATCGATAAGGCACAAAAAGCCATTGATGATTACGCCAAAACAAACGGTTATGAGATGATCTTCGACACTAGTGTTTTCAATGCTGTGCTGTTTGTACAAGATGGTGATGACCTGATGGCTGCAATCAAGGCTAAGCTAGGATTGTAATAAATCATCTTTTATCAAAATATGAGTCTTGTAGGCAATTTATAAATCCTATTTAGGTTCGTTGTTCGCGATTAAACGAACAATGAACAACTAATTGAAAATCAAGGTTTAGTTGAATAGTCTATTGTCTTAAACCCTCTATTGAAAAATAAGGGATGACTCATGTTTTGCCTTTTTTTAATTCCTCCGTATCCAACTTCTGGATTTATCTACCTTTTCCAGGTATTGATTCAAGGCCGGATAGTCGACCAAGCCCACAAAGCGGCCTTTCTCAAAAACAGGAAGCACAGAGAGTTCCGATTCCTGCATTTTGTCCATAGCGGATTTGGCCGTATCGTTTTTTACGAGGGTAGAAGGGTAGGGGAGCATATATTTTTTCACCGATGCTCCAAAATCTTTTTTCTTTAAAGCGGCTCGTATTTTTTCTTCGGTCAACAGCCCCACTATGCTATGCCATTTATCAAAGACTACAAAATTTTTCTCTTTTCCTTGTCCATAGGTTTCTACGACCATTTCCATCAGGGTATTCGAATAAATAGGCGAAGGATTCCGGCGGAGTAATTCTGCCACGGAGGCTTGTTCTAAAAGATAGCTGAACCGAACATATCGATATTCATTGGAAGCCGACACAAATACAAATAAGCCGATAAAGGCAATCATGAAACTCATTTTTACGGAGCCTATTTCCATTTCTGTGAGTCCCATAAAAATAAAGGCAATGGCAATCGATTGGCCAATAAACATGGATATGCGGGTCGCTTTTCGCCGGCTGAGTCGGGTAGAAAGGAGGGCTCGCAAAATTCGACCGCCGTCCATCGGAAAAGCCGGCAAAAGATTAAAAACTGCCAGAATAATGTTCAGAAAAAGTACAAAAAACAACAGCCGGTCCGTCAGGCTCAGGCTATGTACAAATACATTACTGCTGGGCATAACGGATCCGAGCAACTGCATTTGCTTTTGGCTGGTCGAAAAAAAGTAATAAGGGGATAATAAAATGGCAATGGCAATATTGACAAGAGGGCCTGCCGCCGCCACTAAAAATTCGTGAATGGGCTTTTCCGGTAATTTGCTCAGTCGTGCAATACCGCCAATAGGTGAAAGAATGATGTCTTTAGTGGTCACTCCAAAACGTCGGGCAGTAAGAGCGTGACCAAATTCATGCAGGAGCACACAGAGGAATAAGGAGGCAACTAAGGCCAAAAACCAGAGTACCGACATCCATCCTCCACCTTGGCTTATACCCCAATAAACCGCTCCCAAAAGAACGAATGCGAAGGTCCAGTGTAATTCAACGGGGATGTCAAAAATTCGGGCGATTCTCAGGGAGCCTTTCATAAATTATTTTTTCTAGCAGGGGTTGTGTAAAAACTCGTTCCTCGTTTTTACACCCCCCTTAAAATTTTGTTTAGGAGGTCATTTGAATAAAAAAACGAAGTTTTTTTATTCAAATGACCTCCTAAAAGAATATTATTGGTTGGGGAAAAAGGCCGAAGGACTTTTTACACAACCCCTGCTAATACTCGCTTACCCAATAGACTCCAGCGAATTTTTCCAGATAGGAAGGTATAGCTGGCCCTTCAGGATGTTTCTTGAAATAACGATTCGTTGAACTTCCGAAGTACCTTCATAGATTTGCGTGATCTTTGCATCCCGCATCAGGCGTTCAACATGATATTCTTTTACAAAGCCGTATCCGCCATGGATTTGAACCGCTTCTACAGTATGGCGCATAGCGACTTCGGAGGCAAAGAGCTTCGCCATAGCACTAGCGGTCGAATAATCCATTTTCTGATCCTTTAGCCAGGCAGAGCGATAAACCATTAGTTTGGCTGCTTCTATCTCGGTGGCCATATCTGCCAGCTTGAACGCAATAGCCTGATGCCTGCTAATGGGTTTTCCAAAAGCTTCTCTTTCTTTGGAATAGGCCAGTGCCAGTTCATAAGCGCCCCCGGCAATGCCCAATGCCTGAGCTGCAATACCGATCCGTCCGCCCGAAAGCGTTTTCATAGCAAATTTAAAACCGAAACCATCCTCTCCAATGCGGTTTTCCTTGGGTACTTTCACATCGGTATACATAATGGTATGGGTATCAGAAGAGCGGATTCCTAATTTATCTTCTTTGGCTCCGATAGAAACTCCCTCCCAACCGGTTTCAACGATAAAGGCATTGATCCCCTTATGGCCCAGATCCGGGTTGGTTTGCGCGATCACCAGATGCACCTGGGAGGTACCTCCATTGGTGATCCAGTTTTTGGTTCCGTTCAGTAAGTAATGATCACCTTTATCTACAGCCGTTGTTCTTTGGCTGGTGGCATCACTTCCTGCTTCCGGCTCAGAAAGGCAGAAAGAACCGATCCATTCACCGGCGGCTAATTTGGGCAGGTATTTGGCTTTCTGTTCTTCGGTTCCAAATGTTTCGATGCCCCAACAAACAAGGGAGTTATTTACAGACATGATCACGGAGCAGGAGTTGTCTACCTTCGAAATTTCTTCCATGGCTAGTACATAAGATAGTGAATCCATACCGCCACCGCCGTACTCGGGAGATACCATCATACCCAGGAATCCCAATTCTGCCATTTTTCGGACTTGCTCTTTTGGGTAAAGCATATCGCGATCTCTTTCAATGACACCGGGTTTTAATTCTTTTTGAGCAAAATCTCTGGCCGCTTCCTGAACTGCCAGGTGCTCTTCTTGTAGTTCAAATATCATAAAAGAAGTGGTTTTATTGGTTGTAGAAATTTTTAGCGAAATTACGCTAAATATCACAAAAATTCTAACAAGGAAAGGACATAGAAGTTCTAAAAGCTCTGAGATCATTTGCCAGGCGGCAAATGATCTCAGAGCTTTTAAGTACTATAAAATCTCCATGGCGGTTGGGAAAAAGACAAGTTTGTTTGGAAACTGCTGAAGGAGTTTAATTTGCAAGGATTGTTCTTTTTCAGTACGGAAATCTTCGAGTTGTTTTTTGTTTTGGCAAAAAAGCTGTAGGGCATAGGTAATGCCGTCTTTTTCATCGAGATCCAGCAGCTTGCAAAGTTTCGGTTCCGACAACTGGGTGGAACGCTCTATGAGCGGAATGAATTCACCCTGCATCCATTGCAGCCATTCTGCTTTTATGCTGTTATCAATTTTGATGGTAAGATTGTACAGGATCATATCCTTTGGATTTTGGCTCCAATGGCTTGCAAACGCCCATCAATGTTCTGGTATCCACGATCGATCTGGTTAATGTTCTTAATTATACTAGTACCCTTTGCAGAAAGGGCGGCTATTAAGAGAGCCACACCTGCCCTGATGTCGGGAGAGGTCATTTCGATTCCTCTCAACTGATTTTTTCTGCTCAGGCCGATCACGGTTGCTCTGTGAGGATCACATAATATGATCTGGGCGCCCATGTCAATGAGTTTGTCCACGAAAAATAAGCGGCTTTCGAACATTTTCTGATGGATCAAAACGCTGCCGCGCGCCTGTGTAGCTACTACCAGAACAATGCTCATAAGGTCAGGCGTGAAACCCGGCCAGGGCGCATCGTAAATCGTCATGATGGAGCCATCAATGAAGGTTTGAATTTCGTACTCCTCTTGGGCCGGAACAATGATATCATCCCCCTCGAATTCGAGAGCGATACCCATCCTTTCAAAGACGCTGGGAATGATGCCTAATTCCTCAATGCTGGCATTGGTGATGCGCAGGCTGGATTGGGTCATAGCTGCTAAGCCTATAAAGCTACCAACTTCTATCATATCGGGCAGCAAACGGTGCTCCGTACCCCCCAGTTGTTCAACCCCCCGGATTTTTAGCAAGTTCGAACCGATCCCGGAAATTCTGGCCCCCATTCGGTTCAGCATACGGCACAGTTGCTGTACATAAGGCTCGCATGCGGCATTATAGATTGTGGTGGTGCCCTTCGCAAAAACTGCTGCCATGACAATATTGGCGGTACCCGTAACGGATATTTCGTCCATTAGGATATGGCCTCCTTCTAATTGATCAGAGGCTACGTAGTACAGGTTTTTTTCCGGGTCGTATTTAAAGTCTGCTCCCAGCTTTTTCAGGGCGGCGAAGTGAGTGTCGAGCCGTCGCCGTCCGATCTTGTCTCCGCCAGGTTGAGGAAGGAACGCCTTTCCGAAGCGGGCCAGCAGCGGGCCGATCAGCATGACGGACCCCCGGATCCGCCGGGCATTTTCCTGGTACTCTTCAGAGGCAAAGAAATCGAGCTCAACTGAATCGGCCTGTAAGGAATAGGTATGATCATTGATTCGGTGTACCTGAACGCCCAAACCGCTGAGAAGTTGAAGTAATTTCCGTACATCTACGATGTCGGGGACATTGGCAACCGTTACGACCTGATCTGTTAAGATGGCAGCACAAAGTACTTGAAGTGCTTCGTTTTTTGCTCCCTGAGGTTGAATAGAACCTGCCAGGGGAAAACCTCCAATCACTTCAAAGGCATCCTGATTCATATAATATTGTCAATTTTCAGAGGCGGTGCAAGAAGTATTATTTTCTCTTTCTGCCTCTACCGCGGTTTTTGTGGCCGTTGTTGTTGTTGTTGGATGTACGCTTACGGCGACGGTTAGAATTAGATAGGTTATCGATAGAAACACTATCTTTTAAAGTAAGTTGGCCATTGGAAAGACTTTCAAGGTCAGACTTGATGATATCGTCGCTGACGTAATGTTCTTTGTTCCATGTCCGGTAAGCCAGCTTCATATAGGAGCCGATTACGCCAACGAAACCATCCTTTTTAGGACCGGGTTCCATGGAGAGGGCCTTTTTGATCAGCCGTTGCACATTGTGCCCGTAGTGGCGGTATTTAGCTTCAAACTCGGGATAGTCGATCATGTCAGGTCGTTTTTCAACTTCTGACTTTTTGATCACTTGTCCGTCCGGAGGAGTAACATCCAAGTCATATTCTGCGATTCTGAAGACGTGCTTCCAGAGTTTTTCTCTGTAGTCATCCATATTGCGGGCCTGGGGATGCATTTGCTGCATCAAGTCCACAATTTTTTCTGCGAAAGCCTGCCGAAACTTAGGATCTTCAATGGTTTTGGCATAGTCTATTAACTTCTGCACATTTCTTCCGTATTCGGGAATAACCAGGTTTTCCCTGGCGGAGTTATACTCTAGATCAAATGATTCCATAATATTGTAATTAAACACTTGAGGCTGCTCTATTGGTATCTGATAAAACAGCAGATAAAATTCTTTTTATTCAACCGTCACTGATTTTGCCAGATTTCTCGGCTGGTCTACATTACATCCACGCAGAACGGCGATGTGATAAGACAGTAGCTGCAATGGGATGACGGATAATAGAGGTGACAGGGGCTCTTCTGTTTCTGGTATTTCGATGGTATAATCTGCCATTTGAGCGATTTCGGTATCGCCTTCGAGCACGATCGCGATGACCACCCCTTTCCGGGCTTTTACTTCCTGAATATTACTGACGATTTTTTCGTAAGCACTTTGATTGGTAGCGATCACGATGACGGGCATCTGCTCGTCGATCAGGGCGATGGGACCGTGTTTCATTTCCGCGGCAGGATATCCTTCGGCGTGAATATAGGAAATTTCTTTCAATTTCAGGGCCCCTTCCAGGGCGACCGGAAAGTTATAACCTCTACCGAGGTAAAGGGCATTCGAGCGTCCTTTGATCTCGGAGGCAATGTACTCTATTTTCTTATTATTTTGTAATACTTTTTCCACCTTGGTGGGGATGTCGTTTAATTCGCTGAGCAATTGCCGGTAATAGGATTGGGAGATGGTTCCTTTTTTATACGATAAATGCAAGGCCATAAGCGTCAATAACGTCACCTGTCCGGTGAAGGCCTTGGTGGAAGCCACTCCGATCTCCGGACCTGCGTGAATGTATGATCCTGCATCTGTTAGGCGTGCGATGGAGGAACCTACTGAATTCACAATTCCATAAATGAAGGCACCTTTCTGCCGGGCAATTTCAAGCGCCGCCAGGGTGTCGGCTGTTTCACCAGACTGAGAAATAGCGATCACCACATCATCTTCATTAATGATTGGATTGCGGTAACGGAATTCGGAAGCATATTCTACCTCCACCGGGATCCGGGCCAGGTCCTCGATCAGGTATTCAGCGATCAGCCCGGCATGCCAGGATGTACCGCAAGCCACAAAAATGAATCGTTTGGCTTTAGAAATTCGATTGAAATATTCACTGATCCCTCCGAGCCTGATCCATCCCTCTTCTGCGTTAATACGGCCTCGCATACAATCAGCAATAGTTTGCGGCTGCTCGTGGATCTCCTTAAGCATGAAGTAGTCAAATCCACCTTTCTCCAGCATACCTATTTGAAGGTCCAGTTCCTGGATAAAGGGCGGTTGAATTTCATTTCCTATATTTTTTATCTGGAAGCCCTCTTTGCGGGTAACAATGGCGATTTCTTCATCATTTAAGTAGACGACTTTGCGGGTATGTTCTACGATCGGTGTGGCATCTGAGGCCAGGAAAAATTCGCCCTCACCAATGCCAACCACCAGCGGGCTGGCCTTACGTGCAGCCACCAGCTTGTCAGGATCTTGGCTATCAAGTACTACGATGGCGTAGGCGCCGTTCACCCGTGTCAGGGCTATTCGTACAGCCTCTTCGATGGGCAAATTATCCCGGTCCTGGATTTCCTGAATGAGGTTAACTAATACTTCTGTGTCGGTAGCCGTTTTAAAAACATGGCCTTCTCTTTGGAGAGTTTCTTTAAGCAGGCTATAGTTTTCTATAATGCCGTTATGAACAAGGGTCAGCCGGCCATTGCTCGAAATGTGTGGGTGGGCATTGATGTCGTTCGGTTCGCCGTGGGTGGCCCAACGGGTATGGCCGATTCCCGTTTTTCCCTCTTTGTCGAAGCTAACCACATAATCTTCCAGTTCCTGCACTTTCCCTTTTTTCTTGTAGACTTTTACATCTCCATTAAGCAGTGCTACTCCGGCACTGTCATATCCCCGATACTCCAATCTTTTAAGACCATTGATCAGAATAGGGTAAGCTTCTTTTTGGCCCACATAAGCTACTATTCCACACATAAATTGTTTTTTTTGTTGTTGAAGTTATTTTAAACGGGAATAAGCGATTCTGAGTTTCACATTTTTTATCCCTTGCAATACTGAACGATAGGCCCTTTCTGATTTTGGAAAGGCCGATAAATAGATTACATTATCCACTTCTCCTGTGATCATCTTTTGAAAATGAGCCGAAAGATTCATAGTATAGGTACCGCTTCGACCATCCGGATCAGAATTAATACCGCCGAACAGAGCCGGAATGCCGTCTACCGAACCCGCTATCAGAAAGTCATCAATGCCGTCCCGAACTCCATCACTCCTATCTGCATATAGTCCTAACTGCAAAGCCGGTGTATATGTACTATCAATATCTTCAGGCAAATCTTCAAATTCAACAATTAACTCAGCCTTGTTGATGATGAGGTCTTCTAAATTACGAACGTGAGGGATTTCGATTTTGGTATCTACGCCGGCCAGTCCTTGTACAAAAATAAGGCTATCTCCTAACTGTGTATCGCCAATAAAGCCTTCTACTACTGATCCGCTGTAATTGTGTTCAAAGGTACAAAATCTGGCACTAAACTGGTCAAGCTGAACGAGAAATTGTCTCTTTAAAGTGTCATCCTTTGTATAATATAAATAGATACCGCCGATTGTATTTAAAAGATTGAAACTCAACATGCCCTGCGTTTCAGTGGAAGCCTGCACTCTGAACCCGCTAAAAAAGTCTAGAAATGCGGCATCATTATCCAGTGTAGCACTATCTAATTGCAATAACTCATTCCCGAAATCAGCACTTAGGGGAATACGCAAATGTGGAGGATAACGGAGCGTATCAATAAAAGTACTATTATATTGGAAAACGTCAAGAGAGTCGAAAGGGCGCGGAACAAAAGAAAGTGAACCAATGGGGGCCGGATCAACACTGAAAGAAGTATCGGAAAAGTAAAAACGGTTGCGATCAAAGCTTTCATTAATCCGGTGCACATCCAGCGAATATTCCTGATTGAGATTGCCGTAATAGGCAAGGGTGTCTACATTATAAGGTAGTACGAGCACCACCGAATCCAGCACCGTGTTGGAAAAATTCGGATTGAAAAAGTCAAGTCTGGGCTGGGCGTATATGTTTGAAGTCGATCGGCCGAAGATGGGGTCGGTCATCATACCAACCATATAACTACTTTGCTGTTCGGCTACGGAAGGGCCGTACACGAATTGAGGCTCTCCTATAATGGTGGTAGCCTTCAAAGTCAGGGTGTCAATGAAATTTACCTCTGCACGATCTTCAGTTAACAGATCAGACCCCAGGTCAGTGGGGTCCACACAGGAACTTATAAAGAATACAAGGTTAAAAAAGGCAAATAATGTAAAGCCTTGAAAGTGTCTCATCCACTTGTTTTTTGAATGATGTTAGAAATGTATATTTAAAAAGAACAAAAGGCGCCTCACCCATACGGTTCGACGCCCATTTTATTTCTTAGAGAAAAGTATCGTAAACTCCTCTCTCATTATATTAGAGTAGTTTTTAAGCCACTTCCTCCGCCAGGATGTCCTGATAGAAATCCATGTAGGCGGGCAAATAGTCTTCTTCAATGTAATCCAACACCGGCTTGTCACTGCTGTCAAGAGCTTTAGTTAAGGCCTCATCCAGGTCAGAAGAGCCTTTGATGACACCATCTGCGAAGGCAGCAGCGCCTTGGTGCAACACGATCTTATCTCCTGATTCATAGGCTGCCAGATCTTCTGGCGACAGATTGTTGATCGTAGCTTTTTCCATGAAATTACTACTAATCGAATTCGCTACCGGATCATCATAAACGCTGTAAATAACCTTTGAGTTTTGAAATAAAGGCTCATTTTTATAAGCCGTTTTCAGATACAAAGGAACCATACTTGTCATCCAGCCGTGGCAGTGGATAATGTCTGGTGGCCATCCAAATTTCTTAACAGTCTCAATAACTCCTTTACAGAAAAAAACCATGCGGTCGAGGTTATCTTCAAACGGCTGTTCGTCTTCATCGATGAAAGTAGCTTTGCGTTTGAAAAAGTCTTCATTGTCAAGGAAATATACTTGCATTCTGGCTTCCGGCAAAGAAGCCACTTTTATGATCAGTGGATAATCGTCATCGTCTACAATAATATTCATACCTGATAACCTCACTACCTCATGCAAACGGTGCCTACGCTCGTTAATAGTTCCAAACCGGGGCATCAAAATCCTGATTTCCATTCCGTTCTCCTGAATATGCTGGGGAAGCTTCCGTGCGATTTCTGACACAACAGATCCCCTGGTGTAAGGATGCATCTCTTGTGTTACAATTAACACCTTCTTTTTACTCATACAAATTATTTTAATCTTTACGCCATATATGACCTTGAAATAAGGATGCAAAGATATAAAAAAAACGCCACATTTTCAGATGCTTATATCTGGTTAATAATATCTTAACAGAATATACTATCTTCGCTGCGACCTTTACAGGGCTTGCCGTGAAGGGGATGGAAAGGCCTTGTGACCGTAGCTGCGAACATTAAAATTTATGAATATTTTCACCCCCTCGAGGGAGTGAAAATATTAATTTCTATGTCCAGCCTACGGTCACAAAACGCCTGTTATTATCAATTTGTTCTGTATAACTATTTGCGATGTTACTCTTCAAAAAAGAATCAGACCTCAGGATATACCTGCAGCAGAAAAAAGAGAAAAAAGCACTTATTGGTTTTGTCCCTACCATGGGAGCTTTGCATAATGGGCACCTGTCTTTGATCCGGGAGGCTCGCCGGGAAACGGATATGGTGGTATGCAGTATATTCGTTAATCCTACTCAATTCAATGAACAAAAAGACCTGGATACTTATCCACGTACTCCTCATAAAGACATTGAATTGCTGAGCAGGGTTGGTTGTGATGTCCTTTTTATGCCGGGAGCCGACGAAATTTATCCTCCCGGCCTGAATACCCGTATCGACCTGGACTTTAAGTCCCTGGACAAGGTGATGGAAGGGGCTTTCAGGCCAGGGCATTTTGAGGGAGTTGCTCAGGTAGTGAAACGCTTACTGGACATTGTAGAGCCAGACGGGCTGTATATGGGGCAAAAAGACTTTCAACAATTAACTATTATTGGCTATATGATCGATCAACTGGGTATTCCGACTAAGCTTGTTTCCTGCCCGATCATCAGAGAAGAAAACGGCCTGGCCATGAGCTCGCGCAATGTCCGCCTGGAGAAAGGTTTGCGAAAAAGAGCAGTCGTTATTTATCAAACTTTGCTTCAGGCAAAAGACTGGATTCAAGAAATGAGCCCCCGTGAAATTGAAGAAAAAGCCCTGAAGGCGCTCGCAATACCCGGCTTCCGACCCGAATATTTTAAAGTGGTTGACGCTCGTACCCTACAAGAGGTAGACCAGCTTGAGAAGGACCATCCTCTCGTTGCCTGTGCAGCCGTATGGGCAGGAGAGGTGCGGCTGATCGATAATATGTTTTTGAGCTAAGTATAGGGTAATTTAAATTTGATTTGACTTCTGTTTTTTTTGTTTTATTTGGAAACATGCCCTGATTTTGGCATGTTTCACATGCTGCCAAAAGTAGTTGACACTTTTTTTAACTCTCAAACACAAAAAGCCCATTTATCCCAAGGGATAAAACAAAGTTCTTTGACAGATCAAAAAAACG
>JAUIKE010000389.1 GCA_030430845.1 Bacteroidia bacterium
AGGCGAAGCCGTTATTAATCAGACTGCTTCCGCAGAAATGATTATCGAAAGTTTGCGTTTTTATAATGAGTTTATCAGGAAGACGCATTAATACAAAACCAAGACCAACGAGAATTCGTATCTTTACTAAGCAAACACACATAAGATTTATATGCAAAAGATATTTGATTTTTTCCTAAACTGTAGCCAAAATACCTGGTACAAAAATATTGTCAAGGGGCTGTGGATACTGACACTGGCTTCTGTTTTGGGGATTATCCTGCTTTTTGTAGGTCTTTCCTTTACGGATTTGCCTTCCGTTGAACAACTGGAAAACCCCGAAAGTGAGGAAGCCTCTCAGGTATTTGCCATCAATGGCGAAGTACTGGGCCGTTATTATACAGAAAACCGTGTCCCTGTAAAATTTGAAGACCTCTCCCCTAATCTTGTTAATGCACTGATTGCTACTGAGGATGAACGATTTTATGAACACTCAGGCATTGATTTCCCAGCGTTGGGAAGGGTAGCCGTAAAAACGGTAATTCTGAGAGACCGCAGTTCGGGTGGTGCCAGTACCATTTCGCAACAGCTGGCCAAATTGTTGTTTACGGGTGTGGCTGCCCGCAATATTGTAGAAAGAGCTTTTCAAAAATTGAAAGAGTGGATTATTGCAGTAAGGCTTGAACGCCGATATACCAAACAGGAAATCATTACGATGTACCTCAATAAGTTCAATTTTATTAATGGAGCTTATGGTATTAAAGCTGCTTCTGAAATTTATTTCGGAAAAATCCCGGCTGACCTGGAAGTTAATGAAGCTGCTATGCTGGTGGGAATGCTAAAAAACCCATCTCTGTTTAATCCGCTCAGGTGGCCGGATACGGTTATGCACCGTCGTATGGTAGTACTCAAGCAAATGGAAAAAAATGGTTTGCTTACTCCTGATGAATATACTGATCTTAAAGAACAGCCTCTGGGCTTAAATTTCCAACGCCAAACACATGTCGATGGACTGGCACCCTACTTCCGAATGGAATTGGCCAAAGATGTGAAGGAAATTCTCAGAACAGAAGCTAAAAAGAAACCAGATGGCAAACCTTATAACATCTACAAGGATGGCCTGAAAATATATACTACTCTAGACCCGGCTATGCAAGCCTATGCAGAAGAGGCCGTAAAAGAACAAATGCCAAGACGCCAAGAGATAATGTGGCGTACATGGCGAAATCGTGACCCTTGGACATATCGTTCCCCTTATTCTACGACTGAAGTACCAGTTGAAATCCGTCAGATGGCCCTGCGTCGAATCACTCGCGAATCTGAACGATACCAGGAGCTACGAACAACCTATCTTGATGGTATCCTTCAAAAGTTGAATAAAGAGTTTCCTGATTTTACCTTCAGCAGAGATGATCGCGAAATTGATCGAATGGTTAGAGAGTATGATAAACCGGGCGTTATCAAAGATTTAGTTAACCGAAATTTGATCAGTACAGAACTGGCAAAGGATTATCGCCGGGTTATGAAAAGTGACCTTTTCCCGGAAGTCATCAAAAAGTGGGAACAATTTCAGCAGGTAGCTGAGAAAAGCTTCAACACACCTACCAAGATGAAAGTGTTTGCCTACAATGAAAAAATGGAAGTCGATACCGTCATGACTCCCAATGATTCTATTCGCTATCACCGCATGTTTTTGCAAGCGGGTGTTATGGCTGTAGATCCTCAAACAGGACATGTAAAAGCCTGGGTCGGAGGAATCAATCACAAATACTTCCAATACGACCACGTGCGTATTAATCGTCAGGTCGGTTCAACCTTTAAGCCATTTGTGTACGCAACAGCCATCGCTCAACAGGGTATTTCGCCTTGCTATCAAGTCTATGATGTGCCCATCACTATTAGCCCGGGTGAAGGAACCTTTAATCTAGGAGAACCCTGGACTCCCCGTAACTCAGATGGCAAATATACGGGCAACTTGCTTACGCTTCGACAAGGGTTGCAACAGTCTAAAAACACCGTTTCGGCTTACCTGATGAAAGAACTGGACTCTCCAATGCCCGTGATTGAGTTGATTAATGAAATGGGGATCGATAAAAATGAAAAATACCCCAATGGCCGATACCGCGTTCCGCGTTCTCCGTCTATCTGTTTGGGGGCAACTGACCTTTCCGTTATGGAAATGACAGGGGCTTACACCACTTTCGCCAATAATGGGCAGTATGTAGAGCCTATTTTCCTACTCAAGATTGAGGACAAGGACGGAAAGATCATCTATAGCAACGAAACTCAGGTGCAACGCCCAGCACTTCCACCAAATGCTAATTATGTAATGGTGGACATGCTAAAGTCTTCAGCTGGATTTATGGGTAAAATAAAAAGTGAAGTTGGAGGTAAAACCGGAACCACCAATGACCATGTCGATGGCTGGTTTATGGGTATTACGCCTGAACTCGTCGTTGGAACTTGGGTAGGTGGTGAGGATCGCTGGATTCGTTTCCTTGACCTGACCTATGGGCAGGGTTCATTTATGGCAAAACCTATTTTCCGCTCTTTTATGGAAAAAGTAGAAGCTAATGATTCGCTCAATTATGATGTAAATGCGCGTTTTTATCGCCCACCCGGAGATTTGGGTA
>JAUIKE010000390.1 GCA_030430845.1 Bacteroidia bacterium
TGAGGTTCTTTAGCCAGCCGAGATGTTCCTGGCTACTACCCATGAGCCGGTTTTCATCCATGATCATGATCCCTAGCCGGTCGCAGATGTTCAGTAATTCGGGGGTTGGAGGGTTATGAGATGTGCGGATGGCATTGGCCCCCATTTTTTTTATCTGTTGAACGCGCCATTCCTGTAGCGCATCGGGTATGGCCGTGCCCACACCTGCATGGTCCTGATGGTTGCACACTCCTTTGATCTTGACAGATTGACCGTTGAGGAAAAAACCTTCGTCTGCATCGAAGCGGACTGTGCGAATGCCGAAGGTGGTTTGGTATTGATCCAATATTTTCCCATCAGCTTTTATGGTGGTGACAAGGGTATGCAAATCCGGGGAATCCAGAGACCAAAGCTGGGGGTTCTCAACTACAAATGAGCTCATTATTCGTTTTTCAGATAATGGTTTCATAGCTAAACCCTTCTGATGGCTTTCGGCCACAACTTGCCCTGATGGAGCGACTATTTTTTCTTCAATCTCAAAGGTTTTTGTTTCAACTGATTCATTTTCTACAGTGGTTCGCGCCAGCAGCTTAGCTTTTTTACCCTCCAGTTCAGTAGTTATAAAAGTGCCGTAACGGCCTACATGAAGCGGCGCCATCTTATTGAGCCATACGTGCCGGTAAATTCCGGCGCCTTCATAAAACCAACCTTCTTCCACAGAAGCATCCACCCGAACAGCTAAGACATTTTCTGCTCCAAAATTCAGATAATCGGTAATATCATATTCAAAGCTCGCATATCCGCTTTTTTCCGTACCTACATAAAAGCCATTGACAAATACGCTGGAATTTCGATGGACGCCGTCAAACTGGATCTTTATTTTCCGTCCTTCATCGCTTCCGGGTATAAAAAACCTTTTTCTATACCAGCCGATACTGTTTTCCGGAAAATGATGACCAATTGCCTTGTATCCATGACTTTTAGTCCCTTTTGGGGAAAATGGAAGTTCCACGCACCAATCATGGGGTATATCCAATTGCCTCCACGCCCGGTCGTCAAAATATTGGGAGGCGGGGCCGTCACCATAGCCGGTTTTGGCCCAGTGGGTGAAATGGGCAGTGCTGTGGCCAAAATCTTTGTTGACATCATGGGCGTGGCCGAGTGCGAAAGTCCAGTTTTTGTCCATTAAAATATGTTCCCTGACCACATCTGCTTCCTGGCCATGAACTACAGCCGGTAGTAAAATTCCAAAAAAATATAAGATGATTTTTTTCATAATGGATCCATCATTTCTTTCGCAGCCTGAAAATTACTTCAACGATATTTCTAATGCTTCTCCTGTATAGATTACTTCCTTCTCGCTTCCTACTTCAGGGTCAAAGCCCACTGGGTTCTCCTGGCTGATGTAGACGATCCGGAAACGCTGCTGCTGCGGCATTCCCTCATAATTGCCTTCCCTTTGCCCAATACTTAAACTACCTGTCGCGTCATTGTAATTCAAGCTGACTTTAGCAAATTCTCCTTCTTCGTAGCCGTAATTGGTGGCCTCATCGTTGTAAAGGTCAAATTCGACATCCGCTCCGCTGTAAACAAAAAGCGTTAGCAGAGAGTCCGGCTTTTCATTCGTATATGCTATTTCAGGACCGACAGGTAGTATAGAACCTTCTTTTACATAAACAGGCAGGCGGGTGTAGTCAGCTTTAGCTGTAATGGTCTGGCCTCCTTCTAAATATTCTCCGGTATAGAAATCATACCAGTTTTGCCCGTCCGGAAGATAAACTTCTCGCTCTCGGGCCTGGTAAGTCGTAACCGGATTGATCAATAAGGATGGCCCAAACATATATTGATCATCAATGTTCAATACTTCCGGGTCGGCAGCAAAATCCATCACCAACCCCCTCATTAGGGTATAATCTTCGAAATAAATTTTTCCAGCGAGAGAATAGATATAAGGCATAAGTCGGTACCTTAGTTTATTGTAATACAGCATAGACTCATAAGCCGGATGTCCTTCAGGGGCCAAATTAAAAACCTCCCTGAACGGGAATTGCCCATGCACCCGGAAAATAGGGCAGAAGACACCAAACTGATACCAGCGAGTATTCAATTCCCGCCATTCGGCCAGGTTGTCGGCCGTAGGCGTATCTCCAAATGCTCCGTATCTGGTTTCCAGGGAAAAGCCTCCAATGTCGTTCGTCCAGTAAGGGATACCTGACAGACTGAAATTGACGCCTGCGGAAATCTGGTCGCGCAGGTCACTCCAGCGCGAGACGACGTCGCCACTCCAGGTAACAGCTGAGTAGCGCTGCTGCCCGGCATAGGCTGAGCGGGTTAGGATAAAGACTCTTTTATCGGGATTAGCTTCTCGCTGGCCCTCGTATATACCTTTAGAGTTCATGAGCGAAAAGCCGTTGAAAAATTGCTCACCCGGCCCTAATGCAGTAGGGCTCATGTTCAATTTTCTTTCTTCAATACTAAGGTTGGAGTGCAGGTCTGGTTCGGTAGCATCCAGCCACCAAGCATCAAAACCTTTGCTAAATAGGTGCTCATTGAGTTGTTCCCAGAATAGGTCGCGTGCTCCTTCATTGAATGCATCGTAAAAGGTATTTTGATAGCCTGGCCCTA
>JAUIKE010000008.1 GCA_030430845.1 Bacteroidia bacterium
CATATTTTGTTTGTTGCTTTAAACTAAAATACGCATACTTTACTCAATTGAAGAACCTTTTATTTTAAATGTCAACCGGCATGTGAAACATGCCTTAAAACAACCTCCTAAAAGAATATTATTGGTTGGGGAAAAAGGCCGAAGGACTTTTTACACAACCCCACGAACGAGTAATGACCAGTTTGGAAACTGGTCATATATTGGGTAAGGCGGTTTGGAAACCGCCACCAACCTTAGTTCTTTTAGACATAAATCAAATCAGGTTCGATTACTTCAAAATATTTTTCCTTTATACCATTCCTGGAAACCAGATCTACTTTATTTGCCAGTAAATATTCCAGTTCCTCAGCTAAATCCACAAATTGAAGCCCAATAGGTGCTGAGAACTCCACCAGAATATCAATATCGCTATCTTCTTTCTGGTCTCCTCTGCTAAAAGAGCCGAATAATGCCAATTCTTTTATGGGATATCTCGCGATTAGCTCAGTTTTATTATCGCGCAAAATTTTCGTTATGTCTTCCTTGGTTCTCATGATTTAAAGATACGAGAAGGTAAGGTTAAATTCAACTGATCTGTACCTTCAGCTTTTTCCCCAAACCTGCTTCCACTATCTTTTTCAGCGTCAGAAGTTCAATGTCTGATTTATTGTTTTCCAGCCTGGAAATGTAATGTTTGCTGGTACCGCTTCTTTCGGCTAATTCCTGTTGAGTCAGGCCGGCTTCTTTTCGGGCCTGTTTGATCATCAGGCCGATGATAAGATTCCTTTCTTCGTCAGGCTCGCTGTTTTGATAAAGCACTAAGGGGTCCAGATCATAATGATAAAAAACCGTTTCACCTTTTTCATTTTTAGAATGGATTCCTACCCCCGGCCAGCCGACAGTATGCTTGATAATTTGAATCTGTTTAAAAAGCTCGTAATCTGCTAATAATTTAGCACCCGGGTCTGGGGCTTTGACTT
This sequence comes from Bacteroidia bacterium, assembly GCA_030430845.1. Taxonomy (GTDB): domain Bacteria; phylum Bacteroidota; class Bacteroidia; order Chitinophagales; family Saprospiraceae; genus JANQPA01. Next base: position 960 of record JAUIKE010000008.1, read on the forward strand.
TAAAGACTTCTTCGAAGAGATGTTTGAAGTCAATGATCCTGGATTCTCCGTTGTTGAAGAGTACAGAAACTTGGTAGCTGCCTATTTGATTGATTTTTAAAATGCTATTGATTGTAGACTGATGCTTCATTAATAAAATCAGTTCGGTAGCTATGGTAAGTTATTAACTCGGCGATTCCTCTTCACGCTCTAAAATCTGAATTATTTTCTCAATCTCTTTTACCAGTAAAGGAATATCTTCAATAGCAGTTTGCCAAACAGTCTCTAGATCTACATCAAAATAATCGTGGATCAGTTTATCCCTCATACCTGCTATAGCACGCCATGGTATATGATTAAACCTACTCCTTAAATCACTACTAAGCTTTTTTGTGGCTTCACCTGCTATCTCAATCTTTCTAATCACTGCATCCTGCTTTTCTTCATTTTTAAAAAAAGCTTCATAATTTACCCCTTTCACCTATGCCAGGACTTTGGAAAAACTCTCAAAAATATGATCAAGATAAATAAGGTTGTTCTTCTTCATCAAAAATGGTGATAAGGTCTTCAAAAATGGATTTCTTTAGACGGGGATTCTTTAAACTGTTTTCAGTGACCAGATCTACTTCTACACCTAGTTCATCTGATAATTCCAGCTGAATCTGAATTAGTTTTAACAGGCTGATCTTTTCATTAAAGGATATTAGGATATCCAAATCGCTATCCTCTTTATTTTCCCCTCTGGCATAAGAACCGAATACACTCACGCGATGGGGGTGGTAAGAAGAAAGAAGTGAAATTATATTATTTTTTAGTTCAATATCCATTGTTTAGTTGCCGTTTCTAACAAATTTAACGTTTTTGGAGTAGTTTTCGTTCCTTTTTATTAATTGAACTGTTATTATGAATTCACCCATTGGCGACACTCTACCAACTGTCCAATCTAACTCCCTGTAGAGCTGACCGGTAGGTCTCATTGATGCTTCTTAAAATGCTCCGCTTGACTCAGACCACTGCCCCGATAGGGCAATAACTTCTGTTTCAACCCACTTACCCCTGCTTGATGGGCATACAGAAAATGGACTACACCCTTTGAGGGTGTCCGGTTTCCGGCGTTTACGCTGGAACGATGCGAAAATCCCCACACCAGGCGTCAATTTCAGTCACGACATCCTTTAGCCCTTCCCTCTTCTCAGAATTTTCCTGAAGCAATCCACAATAGCCTACCGTGCCGCCGCTCATTTCATAGCTCATACCGCTAAATTTGAAATGCTCGCAATTCAGACAGCATTTTAAAGTAGCTGGGCGGATCCGGTCGATAAACTCCCGGAGGATCTTATCCAGGCCACGCCCTTCATAAAAAGCAGCCCGTTTGGTCAGAACCTTATCGCCATAGCGGAATTCATAACCATCTATCAGACTCTGACGCATCATGGCCCACTCATCGTCGGATTCGAGGATGGGCAGGAACTTGACCTCCCTTTTACTGAGCAACTTGATGACCTCCAGGTCTCGATTGCGTTCGGAGATGGCTTCGATGGGCTGTATTGATAGGATGCTTAAGCGGAAAAAAGCGCAAGGGGTAACATGAAAGTGCGTAAAATCCTCCGGGGCGTGTTCAAATAATTCAAACTGTTCGTCCCGTTTAATACAGCTGAGGATGCTTTGTCCGTTGGTGAAATAGGTATCGGCTTTGAAGATATGTTGTAGGTTAATTTTCATGGCCTCCTCAGGCAAAACATCTATTCCCTTCCTGAGTAGGAAGTCCTTTAGGGCGGCTTGGTGGTTCTTATTTTTTAACTGGCTTTCTGTGTATTCCGCTATTTTCCGTTCGTATATGTTATCTGGATACTGAATGCGTATCTCAAATATGCCGCTGCCCAGATCCCGGAGGATTTGGGCAGGGTGCAGGCCGATTTTGAGGCTTGTTTTTTTCATATGGCTTGAAATAACTGAAATTGACTTGCCTTGAGCAAGCTGAAGTATGCTCTCCGGGCAAGCTGATTGGCGTTTAATTTTTAACTACCGAATTTAAGCAAGCTAAAGCTCGCTTTCCTGGCAAGCTGAAGCTTGCTGTCCGGTAGAATATAGCTGCCCTTCCCGAATGTCGTTACACTTCTTAGGTCGGGTTAAAACCCTCCCTCCTAAAATTACTGCAAAAGATCATCCAGCACCGCAAACGACTCCTCACTATCCCCCACAAAACGATGCAGGATCTTCCCTTCCGGGTCAATGATGAATTTGGTGGGAAAACCGGCCACATTAAATTTCAGCACAAAGTCGTCCTGCTCTTTTCCGTTCATCAAATGCGTCCAGGTATAGCCTTTGGGTGTAATGAATTCATTGACCTTTTCTTTGGTGTCACCCTGGTTGACGCCTAAGACCGTCAGTTTGTCCCTGTATTTTTCCTGATATTCTTTCACTTTGGGCATCTCTGCGATACAAGGCCCACACCAGGTACCCCAAAAGTCGATCAAAATATATTTCCCTTTTAGGTCATTAAACTCAAAGGTTTTACCATCTAAAGTAGATTCCGTGGTGAAATTCTGAACCGTCTTACCCACTACCGTGGCCTCAATACCTGCTACCCGCGTAGCTACCTCCTCGTAATATCTATAACCTTTTAAGCCTTCATCAAACGCCTTGAAAGCACTGATCGCCTCTTCATCCGAGACCTGACTGCGCAACATCATATCCGACAAATACCAGGCCGCTGCTTCCGACTTCGGGTGGGAAGTGATAAAGTCTTTTTTCAATTCAACGACCTGTTCGTCTAAAGTTTTGATGGAGTCTTCAATAATAGTCCGCCGGGGATCATTTTCTTCCAGAAATTGCAGATCTAGTAAGTAATTGACAGACTGGTTCATTAGGGGAAAAACCTCGCTGTTAATGGCCGCCAAGTCGTCATTGGCTTTTGTACCGGAGGGGTAGGCATTGATAAAATCAGTGACTTCCCCTTCAAACACGATTTTATCTCCCGGACTTGCCAGAAAAGCGAATTGAGAAGACTTCACCGGGTAGTAGCCCCCACTTTCTGTTCTTTTGACGGTTCGTTCGACATAAGGCCAGAAAAAGATGAAGGTGGGTTCATCAATTTGGGCGGTGTAAGAGAATTGATCGTTTTCAACGAAGATGCTGTCTGACACGCGGTTGCCGGCCGTATCCCTATAACTCCGGATCATAAATTCGGTGTCCAGACCTTTGATCGTCCCGGAAACAGTGAAGGAGTCGTCCAATACCGGCGCTTCTTTTTCGCAGGAAGCTAATAAGACTAATACAAAAAATAGAAAGAAGGTTCTCATAATGATTTTTTAATAAGCGAACTTATCCGCCTTAGAGGATAAAAACCAGCTCTCCGGCTATTTTACAAATCTTTTTACACTCTCTCCCATCTCGACCCCATCCTTCAACAAAGGATCCGGGATCGGCTCGCCGTACGTCTGCTCAATCGGTATCACGCCGGCCCAGATTGGTAGTTCGTAATCGGGCTTGTCATCGCCGGGATCGCCGGTGCGAATCTTGGCGGAAGCTTCCTCGATGGTGAATTTGAGAACAGAAGTGGCTTTCATTTCTTTTGGAGACGGCAAGCGGCTTTCATCCCAACGACCTTTGAGGATTTGGTCTGATACAACTTCCAGGGCGTGCATTTTTTCGTCGCCTTCCAACAGACTGGCTGTCCCAAACAGAACGGCCGAGCGGTAATTCATCGAATGGTTAAAGACCGAGCGGGCCAGGACCAGACCGTCCAGATGCGTAACAGTAATGCAGCAGGGAGCGCCGGTTTCCAGATGCTTCAGCATGCGACTGGTAGTGGCACCGTGCAGATAGATCACATCACCATCCCTGCCGTAAGCCGTCGGGATCACGAATGGCTGCCCGTCCATTGAAAAGCCGACGTGGCAGAGAAAGCCTGCGTCGAGAATCTCAAAGATGGTCTTTTGATCGTAGTGGCCCCTTTTGGGAATGCGCTTGACTTTATTACGTGGAGTTAGATTGTATTCCATTTTTCATTTGTTTGTTTATGAGTTCGTTGGTTGTTACTGTTTTCGGTTTTTGTAGGTGGAAATTTGCTATTTTTTGCCCCTTGTTTATGAGGAGAGTTAATTTGTTGCTTTTTAAGGCACGCAGATGCCGGAGATTTCACAGATATTTTCATCAGCGGAATTTGCGAAATCTGCGTGCCAGAAGAAAGACCTCAATAGAAAGCACGATTTTCAATTTTGTATTATCATACCAAGATCAAATATCCAACATCTATACCTCAAAATTTCCCCTTCCCCTTCAGAATTAGTTCAAAAGCTTCCCGCTCCGTATCCGTCAAAAACGCATCTCGAGGAATAATGATCGCCTGCACTGAACTGACATACAAAAGATAATTGAGTTTGGACACTTCTACCTTTTTAATACCCGACCATTTGTATTCTGTATTGACATTATCCGTCTCCAGCCTAATTCCTTCCTCCTCAAGTGTAATTTTGCGCTCGCCTGTCCAGACGCTTTGATCCTTGGAGCGATTGAAGCGCATTTTGATGAACATAGGCATCATAAAGATCCAGATTACCAATATCAGGACCATTGGAATGATAAAGGCCAGCACATCTGCTACTCCAACTTCTTCCTCCCCACTGCGATTAAACAGGGCAAAAATGGAAAGCACGGCAAACAGGATTAAAAAGCCGACTAAAAACCGACGCAGGGTGTGCTTGCGCCAGTGATGTAAGGCAAAATCGTGCACATGCTGCATGGTCTGGGTAAAGGTGATATCCATCATGAGTTACTTATTTTTTTGAAGGCGTCTATGGTTCGGTCAATATCATTTTCGGAAGTATAGGCGGACAAACCCAGGCGCGTGACGCCTCCTTTTTCGAGTAAGCCCAAGACTTCAACCGACCGGAGGGCATAAAAGTGCCCATCCCATGCGCAAATATTATGCTGAGCCAGGATTTCACAAACTTTTTCCGGACGCTTTCCCTCCACCGTAACCGCAATCGTTGGGGTACGAGCATCTTCATCACCTGCAAGGCCGTAGGCCCGAACACCCTGCAAGGCAGATAAGGCTGCATGCATTTTAATAAATAGGCTCTTTTCGCAAGCCCGGATCTTAGTCATGGCATCTACCAGCTGAGCCCGATAATCAGCACCCTCTCCATAAGAAGCAATAAAGTCAACGGCGGCCACAACTCCGGCCAGAGCAGCATGGTTCTGGGTACCGGTTTCGATCTTGAATGGCGCGTGTTGTTCGGTGGTGCGCAAACGATCGGTTGGCAGTTGATCCAATAGGCCGTGCCGGGCATATAGAATGCCCACATGTGGGCCGTAAAATTTGTAAGCCGAACACAACAGGAAGTCACAACCTAGCTCCTGCACATTGATCGAAAAATGTGGCGCATAATGCACAGCATCCAGCAACAACCAGGCACCACATTGATAGGTCATTTCCCGTACCCGTTTCACATCATTAACCGTGCCCAGAATATTCGAGGCCCAGCCCATGGCTACGAGCCGGGTACGTTCGTTGAGCTTATTTTGAAAATCTTCGTAGTCGAGCACTCCCGTCGGCTTCAAGCGTACCTCTCTGACGATGATCCCCTCCGAACGAAGGGCCAGCCAGGGGCCTCGATTGGCTTCATGATCCAATTGAGTGATCAGGATCTCGTCCCCTGGCTGTAACTTGCGGGCAATGGCCTTGCTGAGAGAATAGGTCAGCGTGGTCATATTGGCGCCTACAGAGATCGTCTGCGGTCCCTCAGCACCTAAAAAGTGGGCCATTTTCTCACGCGTACTATCAATCACAACATCTGTTTCGTGTGCGGTGATGAAAGCGCCGTGTGAGTTGGCATTCGAGGTTTTGTAATAGCCGGAAATAGCGTCAATGACCTGATTGGGCACTTGTGTACCACCGGGGCCATCGAGGAATACGAGTGTGTCGTTATTGTACTGGCGTTGCAGGGCCGGGAATTGTTGACGGAAGTGTGCGTTCATTTACTTATTTTTTGAAATACAGGAGACCTCGGCCCCTGTATTTTATTTTACATTATTTCTCTACCATGATTATTTTCACCCCTTTGCTGGAAAAAGAGTCATTAAGCTCCTTAACCTCTTTATCTTTTAATTTGGCTAGCTTATCCTTATAAGGCTGAAACAACTTCTTAAGGTCCTCCAAACGATCCTGTTCTCCTTTTGTCGGGTTATCGTGCATGGCGTTGACAACCGAATATAGATAAGCCATCTGATCATCCAGCATGGATGGATAGTTAATTGGATCCTGACCGCTTTCACTTTGGGTTTGGATCAGCTCTTTTTCCATGGCCGTAAGCTCTTTGACCAGCTCTTTTCCTTTTTCCTCAAAGTCACCACTGATGTTATGTTTTTTGGCCATAGCCATAGCATCCTTAAGCTGTGATCGGATCGAGCGGAGTTCGCCGATGGTGGCATGACAATCATTAAACAGGGCCTTTGCCTGAGTCGCTAATAGGTAGCGAGCCTTGATGTCTTCATCTTTTATGTCCTCCCAGCGAGGGTCTTTTTTCAGTATAAAACTTTGGGAGCTGGATTTCCCGTTGACCTCCAGTTCAACGGTATGTTGCCCGGTCGGCGCTCTTAAGCCACCCATGTTGGCCAGGGAAAATACTGCCTTGGGTTGAATCTCCGGTCGCTCGTATTGGAGATTCCATTGCATACGATTGAGGCCCGACTGTGTTCTCAGCCTTTCTTCACCTTTAGAGGGCTTATTGGAAAAAGTTCGTCTGATCTCTCCTTCTGAGTCCTTGATATGAACTTTAATGGAAGCGGTATTTAAATCCAGTTTTTCCGACAGGTAAAAATAGATCAGCGCTCCGTTGGGGGCTGCGTCCGGCGAGCCACTTCCGCGATGATTACTCAACTGTGTACGGTAAGCATCTGAGGGCTTAAATAAATGAGCCTCCTTTTCCATGATCTCTCCACTAAGCGCTTTTAGAGGAGACAAGTCATCCATCAACCAGAAAGAACGTCCCTGGGTCGCCACGACCAGGTCATTGTCCTTGATCACCATATCCGTAATGGGTGTCACAGGCAGATTTTTCTGAAAGGTCTGCCAGTTTTTTCCCTCATCAAAAGAAACATACATGCCAAACTCTGTTCCGGCGTACAATAAACCTTTACGCACTGGATCTTCCCGAACCACCCGCACAAAATGATCGGCAGGTATACCGTTTTCACCATTGGTCAGGAGCGTCCATTTTTTTCCGTAATTATTGGTCATAAAAATATAGGGCCGAAAATCATTTTCGCGATACTTGTACACAGCCATGAAGGCTCTTCCAGGATTGTGAGCCGAAAGATCAATGGTGTTGACCGTACCCTCTACAGGCATATCTTTGGGGGTAATATTATCCCATTTTTTTCCACCATCCCGACTAATGTGCACCAATCCGTCATCACTGCCGGCCCAAAGTTCCCCTTCCTGATGCGGTGATTCTTCAAAGGCGAAAATGGTGGTGTAGAGTTCCACTCCGGTATGATCGTGCTGGATGGGGCCGCCGGGAATGTCCTGATACTCATCTTTGTTGGTGGTTAGGTCAGGGCTGATGACCTCCCAATTATCTCCTCCATCAGTGGTTTTATGCACATATTGAGAACAGTGGTAAACGACTTTTGGGTCATGTTGAGAGATCCGGATGGGGGCATTCCACTGGAAGCGGTATTTGATGTCGCGGCCTGCCTGCCCGTCGTGCATTTGTGGATAGGCGTTGACTCTTTTGGAATAACCTGCCTTTCGATCCATTCTGGAGATCATACCGATGTAATTGCCGGCATAAATGATGCTGGGGTCCGTAGGGTCCACCGCAATGTGGCCACTCTCTCCTCCACCAACCGCATACCATTCCTGGATCGGGTCGAGGGTTTCGCTGAAGCGGCTGGGCACCGACATGGTCGTATTGTCCTGCTGGGCGCCGTATATGCGATAAGGCCACTGGTTGTCCGTTGTCACCCGATAAAACTCTGCAGTTGGTTGGTTGTACTGGGTCGTCCAGGTTTGGCCGCCGTTTAAGCTTACGCAGGCACCACCGTCATTTCCTTCCACCATCAGCTTGGGCTGCGAAGGATTGATCCACAAATCGTGATTGTCGCCATGCGGAGTACGGACCCGACTGAAGGAATCGCCACCATCGATGGATTTAAAGAAACCTGCATTCACAATGTAAAGTGTATTTTCGTCTGTGGGATGGGCAAAAACGCGGGTGTAGTACCAGGCCCGCTGCCGGAGGTTATGATCCCGGTTGATGCGCCGAAAGCTTTTTCCGCCGTCATCCGATCTATACAATCCTCCTTTTTTTTCATCCTTAGCTTCCTGCAAGACCCATACTCTTTTGGAATTTGCCGGAGAAACGGCCACTCCTACCCTACCTACTAAACCATCTGGTAAGCCGCCGCCTAATTTTTCCCAGTTAAAGCCTCCGTCTGTGCTTTTCCACACACCACCTTCTTCACTTCCGTCGATCATCGTCCAGGGCTTGCGCTCGGCTGTCCACATACCTGCGTAGAGCGTCCGGGGGTTATTGGGATCCAGGCTGATGTCAATAGCGCCGGTACGGTCGCTGACGAACAACACCTTTTGCCAAGTATCCCCACCGTCGCTGGAGCGGTACACGCCCCGCTCCGGATTGGGCCCGAATACATTGCCTAAAGCTGCTACAAAAACCACGTTTGGGTTATCGGGGTGAACTACGACCTTACCGATCTGCCCGGTTTTTTCCAGACCGATAAAGGTCCAGCTTTCTCCACCATTAGTGCTTTTATAAACTCCCTTTCCAGGAGATACATTCCCCCTTGGGTCAGCAGAGCCCGTACCGACATAAACCACGTTCGGGTCGGACGGAGCGACTCCAATAGCACCGATGGAACCCACCTTAAAATAGCCATCCGATACATTCTCCCAATTCAGGCCCGCATCGGTGGTCCGCCAAACGCCTCCGCCTGTAGCGCCCATATAAAAGGTAAAAGGCTGGCTGGCAACGCCTGCTACTGCTGTGACACGACCTCCCCGGAAAGGCCCGACGAGCCGATACTGCAAACCATTTAGTTTAGAAGCGTCAATCTGTGCATCCAGATTCAGGCAGCAAACAGCCAGGAAAAAGCAAAAAAAGGAAAAGGTGAGTTGTTTCATGTTGTGATTGTTGTTTTTTACAAGGAAAGTAAATATAGAGTTCCAGGGTTAAATTTTTTAAAAAAAGCATCATAAATATGAGGTTGATGCTCCCAGGAAGGAGGCATCGACCTCATAATTATGATACTTTCTCTATTAGTTTCAGTACCTACTCAATATCTCCAATTGCTTCATCACCTTCAGCACGATCTCAGACTGTCGGGCTTTGCTGGTCATCCGTAGTTTCATCCCTTGAGTGTATTGATGTCGAAAATACTCAAACGCAATCCAGGCCATGCCGGTAAGCAGGAAGAAAGGCAAGAGTAATAAAAACCAGGCATTCCAGGTGAACAAGCTCAATAAAACGGATATCAATCCAAGAGCCGTATACAAGCCGATCGACATACCGACCAGGACCGGCGAACGATACTCAAAACGCCGTACTCGTTTGTTGACCGTGTTTTTTGCAAATGAGATAAAAGGCCAGTTAATCACGTAGCCAATAAGAGCGGGGATCGCTAACAGGACCATCCTCAACAAAGTTGGCCTTAGCTTGACCTTGAGCCCCAGAAGAGAAGGTCGCTCCAGGCCTTCCTTTGCAAGCTCCGTCTGGATCTCTTTTTGTAATTGCCCGACCGTTTCCCAATCCGAATCAGATAAATGGTTGATGATGCCGGCCGTTTGCTGATAGTCTTTTAAGGCTTTATCGTCGCGACTGAAGGTAGGGAGCAAATAGGAATGTGTAATCGGGCGATTCATATCCAATAGCTGCCCGCCGAGTTCGTCCCTATCCGGATCTTCTATGATCACCATTTCTTTTTCCATACAAGAGGACAGGTCCTGCAAAATCTGCACGACACCCTGGTTAGGTTGATCCTTAAACCTTTCATAATATTGACGAATGGGTATTGCCTCGCCACATTCGATCATTACATTAGAGCGAAAGCGGGCAAAGTTGGTATAATTCACGCCAACCGGCACAATATAGGCCTCATCAATTTCAGGGTACTTCTCGAACAAGCCCATAGCGATTCGTCCAATCCCTTTGTGGAGTGGGCGCAGGCGATATTCAAAAACGGTACGCCCTTCCGGGTAAATCGTCAGAGTTTTGTTTTTTTTCAAGGTCTCGAAACAGGCATCAAAGGTGGCAAAATTATCTTTGATCCGGGAATAATCGCCATCGCGCCGGCGATACACGGGTAGCATATGCAGGGCTCTGAGTAAAAAATTATAGATAGGTTTATTGAAATAATCGCCTCTGACCAAATAGTACAGCGGCCGATCCAGAAAACAGGCCAGAATACATGGCTCCAAAAAGGCAGTAGGGTGATTACAGGCCAGGATAACCGGCTTATTTTTTGGAATATTTTCAGTATGGGTTAGGTAAATCCGTCGAAAAAAGATCGAAATCCCTATTTTCGCCAAAGGGCGGACAAAGGCATATAGCATAATTGTGTTTTCGTCTGTTCTTTGCAAATGTAAATAAAAGTGTTCTGGTGTTCTAGTATTCTGGTGTTCTAGTATGCTGGAAAGGGTGTATAGTTGTGGTTGGAACCGCGGACTTCCGCAGATTCAGCGGAGTGCACGGAAATGTATTTTTAGCCTTTGGCAAAAAACACATCGGTGTAATCTATCCAATCAGTGAAAATCTGCGGTTCCAAGCAGGAAACACTTAACATTAGCACACACTCAGCTCAAAAGCACAATCAGGAAATGACCAATAAACAGGATAACGTATTAATAATAATCGGCGGTCCCACCGCCAGCGGCAAAACCGAACTCGCCATTCGGCTGGCCCGGCATTTTAATACCGAGATCCTATCCTGCGACAGTCGGCAGTTTTACCGAGAAATGAGTATTGGTACCGCAAAGCCCACAGCTGAAGAACTGGCTCAGGCTCCGCATCATTTTATTGATTCCTTAAGTATTCAGGATGAGTACAGCGTCGGCGATTATGAAAAAAATGCATTAGCCCTACTGGAGCAACTCTTTGCCAAACATGAAGTGGTCATCATGGTCGGCGGCTCGGGTTTGTACCAAAGAGCTGTTACGGAAGGGCTGGATGACTTCCCGGAAGTACCGCTTGAGGTCCGGAAGCAAGTGGAGGAATGGTATGAAAAAAAAGGAATCATCGCCCTCCAGGAACGGCTCAAAGAAGTAGATCCCGATTATTACGAGGAAGTTGACTTGCAAAACCCCCATCGTTTAATCCGGGCACTGTCTGTATTTGAAGCAAGCGGACGAGCTTTTTCAGCGTTCAGGAATAATGCGTCGCAGGATCGACCTTTTTTCCCGATCTATCTGGAACTCAAGTGGGAACGCGAAGTACTCTATGACCGGATCAACCGCCGGGTAGACCTGATGATAAAAAACGGCTTACTGGATGAAGCCAGGGCCCTTTATCCAATGAAGGAGCTTAGTGCCCTTCAAACAGTCGGCTATCAAGAGCTGTTTGATCATTTTGACGGAAAAACAACATTAGAGGAAGCCATCGGACTCATCAAACGAAACAGTCGGAGATATGCCAAGCGGCAGCTGACCTGGTCGCGCCGGGACGGCCACTGGAAACACTTTAGCCAGGAAGAAGGGGAAACATTAGTTGAGTATGTACAATTATCCCGGCAAGAGCAGCTATTTTTCAAAAAAACAATGCCTGTTGAGAAGGAAAAAGAAAATTTCCCTCAACTTGATCACCATATGACTTTTTTCTGCGGAAAAAACAAAAAGTTAGCTCAATATTCAGTAAGTGAAAAAAAATATAAAATTTACCACGATCTCTATATAGACGAAGCAAATTGGGGGAGCCGGGAAGAATTCTTTTTTTTACATGAAATTTCACAACGCCTACAGAACAATGACCAGCTGCAGGCTCCGGAGCGGGTACAACTTTTCTTCCTGCAAAGGGGTTGTATTCAATCAAGCGATCTTTTTTTAATTAAAAAGTAGTCCATATTTATGGCTATTATCACGGCTCTCAATAATTACAAGAAAATATCCAAACCGGTACTAAACTTAATTGCTGCGCAGTTTTGCCTGGAAGGAGTCAATACGGCCTTTTTTTTGTTACTCAACTATTTTATGGTCCAGGAAGGCTTCACTGATTTTGAGGTTGCGAAGGTATTGTCGTATCGTTTTCTGGCCGTTTGTTTACTAGCTTTCCCACTTGGATTGTACATCAAAGGCCGCAGGCTAAAGCCCTTTTTCATCATAGCCACACTGGCAGTTCCTTTTTTCTCACACCTGATAATTATAGCGATCGAGCATCATTGGGTGCAAGTATTGAATTATGCGGCCATGGGATGGGGGGTAGGTTTCACTTGTATGCAAGCTTCTGCTTTACCTTATATTTTATTGAATGGTAAAAAGGAGCGGCATTCGGAAGCCTTCTCTTTATTTTATCTGGCTTTTAGCGTGACACTTTGCTCAATCGGTATCACCTATTTTCTGGTCAACCAGATCAATCCTGTTTTTTTTAATGAAAAACTAGCCCTGCAGGTTGTGTCTTCTGTTTCTATACTGGCCTTGTTTTTTATCCGGAAAATACCACAACAAGAACAACTGTCTTACAAAATTCCTTTCCGGCAAACCCTAGAGAAATATGACTGGCCGGTGGTTTTAAGGGCCGTAACCCCCACCTTTATTATTGCAGTGGGTGCAGGTTTTACGATTCCGGTGATCAACTTGTTTTTCCTGAACGTCCACGGAGTGCCTTCCAAGGTTTTCTCGATCATGGGCTCCATGACCTTCTTACTGGTAGCCCTGGTAATGGCCTTAATGCCGCTGATCCGTCGGAACTTTGGCTATAAAATTGCGATTACCCTCTTCCAAAGTCTTTCTATTCTGGCCTTGTTCATTATGGCCACTACGGAATATTATCAGGAATGGTCCTTTGCCGTTTATATAGCCATCGGAGCCTACGTCATTCGTCAGCCCTTAATGGGAGCCGCCCGCCCTATGACGACCGAGCTGACCATGTATTACGTCGGCAAACGCAATCAGGAGATCATGGGTGCCCTGAATGCCTCGATCTGGTCGGGTAGCTGGTTCGTGTCCATGCAAATATTCGGCATCCTTCGGCAGTATGAATTCAGGTATGTTACGATCTTTTTGATAACCGTTGTTTTATATATTTTTGGCGTCGGTTGGTATGCCTACCTGATTTATTCTTACCGCAAGCGAACAGGTGATACAGGGAAGGAGAAAGGGCGTGTTAGAAGGGCGAAGGTCGAATTGGAAGGGCGAAGGGCGAATTAGAAGGGCGAAGGGCGAGGGGCGAGGGATGAAGGGGAAGGGCGAAGGGCGAAGGGCGAAGGGCGAAGGGCGAAGGGCGAGGGATGAAGGGCGAAAGGCGAGGGATGAAGGGCGAAGGGGGGCCGTCTTTGCTAAAGCTTCGGTGGTCGTGGAAAGATTACTAAGCCCGAAATGGAATGGAGGGATTGGTAAGCTTTCTTCAATATAAAGTAGCTACCCCTGGAACCCTGGAACCCTGGAACCCTGGAACCTAAACTATAAACTAAATACACCAATATGCTTTGGAAAACAGAACCAAATTTGGCAGCCCTCAATGCCACTACTAAAAACACCCTGAATGAAAGTATGGGTGTCGAATTCACGGAAATTGGCGATGATTACCTTAAGGCCCGGATGCCTGTGGACAAACGGACCGTCCAGCCTATGGGCTTGCTTCACGGCGGGGCCAATGTTGCCCTAGCAGAAACGCTTGGAAGCGTAGCCTCCTTACTGTGCCTGGACGATCCGGGCAAAAAAGCGCCGGTGGGAGTCGAGATCAATGCTAATCACCTCAGGGCCGTAAAAAAAGGCTTTGTGACCGGCACCGTCAAGCCGGTTCGGGTAGGTCGGCAACTGCATGTATGGAATATTGAGATACACGATGAGGAAGGACGCTTAAGTTGTGTCAGCAGAATAACAGTAGCGGTAGTTGAGCATCGTAAGTAATAGAAAAAGTCTTATATTTCACAAATGATTTTACCCGATTAAACACGTGAATTGATGAAGAGAGTCTTATATTTAATAGCCCTTTGCTGCCTCGCTGGGCCGTTCCTCCTCTCTGCCCAGCGCAACATCGAACTAGTCAGTCAGCTTTCTTACGATGCCTTATTAAATGATGTTTGGGGGTATCAGGCTGAAGATGGTACAGAGTATGCCTTAGTGGGCCTCCGCGACGGCGTTTCCATTGTCAGTTTGGAAGATCCTGCCAATCCGAAAGAATCCGCTTTTGTTCCCGGGCCGTATTCCGCTTGGAGGGATTTGAAAGCTTTTAATGGCTTCGCCTATGTTACGACCGACCAGGGAGGTACGAAGGAAGGATTGTTGGTTATCGACTTACGAAATTTACCGGACTCGGTCAGCTACCATAATTGGAAACCCAATATTCAGGGACGGACCTTGGAAAAGTGCCACAACCTCTATATCGATGAACGAGGGGTTGTGTATTTGGCGGGCTGTAATGTCAATAACGGCGGAGTAGTCATGGCAGATATAGCTACAGTACCCGGCCAGCCTCAGCTAATCGGGCCGGCCACTACTGACTATGCTCATGATGTGTATGTGCAGGATGGCATTTTATTTGCCTCCGAAATATACAGCGGCGAGTTAGGCATCTATGATGTTTCAGATGTTTCCGCTCCTGCTATCTTGTCGCTTGCCACAACCCCTTTTCGATTTACGCACAATGCATGGGCCTCTACGGACGGGAAAATCGTCTTCACTACAGATGAGCGGGCCAATGCCCCCGTGGCGGCTTTTGACATCTCCAATCCGGGCAATGCCCGATTACTGGACCAGTTCCGTCCGCTTGCTTCTGTTGGGCAGGGTGTCATTCCGCACAATGTTCATGTAAAAGATCAATGGCTGGCCATCTCCTACTATACGGATGGCGTTGTAATTGTAGATGCCGCCAGGCCGGAAAACCTTATTGAGGTGGGCAACTTTGACACCTCCCCTAATTTCCAATCAGGCTTCCACGGAGCCTGGGGAGCCTATCCCTTTTTACCTTCCGGATTATTACTGGTAGCTGATATTGAAACCGGCTTATTCGTTTTACAAACTAATTATAAAAAAGCCTGCTATCTGGAAGGAGTAGCGACGGATAAAAAAACAGCGCAAGCCCTTAAGGGCGTGCAAGTAAATATTCTTGCTGATCAATTGAACAGAACTGCTACGGATGCCTTTGGCGCCTATGCTACCGGAATTGCAGAAGCCGGCACCTTTTGGGTCGAATTTTCTAAAGCCGGATATCATACAGAAAGGATTGAAGTGCAGCTCAAGAACGGCATTTTAACTCCGCTAGATGTAGCCATGCGTCCCAAAGTAACCTACGAGTTCAGCGCTAAGGTCATTGACCATGTCGAACAAACAGGTGTGCCGGGAGCTCAACTCATGCTGAGTAGCAGGGACACGTCATATTTTATAACTGCCAACCAGGAAGGACAGTTTGACCTACACTCAGTCTATGAAGGGACGTACGAGCTCTATGCTGGGGCATGGGGGTATCGGCAAAAATATATTTCAGCCTTAAGTATTGAAGGAAATCGCAATCTAATTATAGAACTGGATACAGGTTATGAGGATGACTTTGTCCTGGACCTTGGATGGCAAAGCCTGGGCAAAGCCCAAAGCGGGCAATGGGTGCGGGAACGCCCCATCGGTACCAAGCTGGATAATCGCATCGCCAATCCGGCTTCGGATGTCGCAGATGACCTGGGTGACATGGCCTATATTACAGGTAATCAAGGAGGAGAAGCCGGACAAGATGATGTGGATGACGGACAGGTTATCCTTCAATCTCCTCCATTTGATGTTAGTGAAACGCCTTTCCCGGTTCTATCTTTCCAATACTGGTTTTTTAACGGAGGCGGGGAAAAACCCTTAGATGACACCCTAAAAATATTTCTTACTAATGGTTCGGACACCGTATTAATCAGGCAAGAAACCGGTTCTACTTTAAATCAATGGGCCCTGGCCGAATTTTCATTGGATACCATCATAGACACCGAACAGCCTTTGAGCTTGTATGTCACAGTCAGTGACCTGGAAGATAGCGGGCACATCGTTGAGGCAGGCCTGGATGTATTTAAGATTAGCAGTGGCACAGGAGGGACTTCCACCTCTGACGAGGAGGCCGATCCATCCGCTATTTTAGCGGCCTTTCCTAATCCTTTTTCTGAACAATTACAATTGTTTCTACAAGCATCCGGGATTGACAAGGAGCGCCGACTTATTATTTTTAATGCTTTGGGGCAGCGCGTATACAGTCAACAGCTTGACCCTCAATTACAATATGTGGAATGGACGTCCGAAGAGCCGGCAGGCCTCTACTTTGTCCATTTATATGACGGCAACCGGGCTGTAGGGAAATGGAAGGTAGTAAAACAATAACATGAGACATCCCGATTTTTTTAGCTGATGACCAAAAACAGATGCTATCCCGATTTTCAATCGGGAGATGCTGTGATGCTATTTCGGGGTTGTGTAAAAACTCGTTCCTCGTTTTTACCCAACCAGAAAATTTTATTTAGGAGGTCGTTTTAAGAAAAAAACTTTGTTTTTTTCTTAAAACGACCTCCTAAAAGAATATTATTGGTTGTGTGAAAAGGCCGTAGGACTTTTTACACAACCCCTCACGATGCTGACGATTTATACTGCTAAGTAGAAAAAAGGGCTCCATTTTTAGAAAAAAAAGTCGCCAGTATCTTTCACCTTTGGTGAAACAGCATCACAGCATCTTCGGCTGCCAGAGGCAGTCGAATCAGCATCAGTTTATTGGGACCTTTCGAAAATTCGGGATGATTCATGTTACTTTAGATTATCATTAGGGTCGGCACTATTATTTACATCTCCGGATTTAATGCCCAGGAAATCAAAATCAAGCATATCGGTATCCAGGTGACCCACAGAAAATGACTCGGGTAGTCCATCTTTCAAAGGATCACCTTCAGCACCTGCTCCGAAATTGGTAGGGATGAATTGCCAGGAAGGGACTGCGCCAAATTCCTGATCCAGTCCCATAATTACTTTTTGAATTTTAATACGGTCAATCGTACTTATGGAGCCGGAGCCATCAACATCGGCAGCGAGTCGGGCGGGGATCTCAGTAAGTTGATCAATAGCCAGGATATGCTTTAGAATAATAATCATATCCAGAATATTCACCCCATTGACGGCCCGGCCGGACCGCTCGAGCTTCACTCCGTATTGTTCTCCTTCAATGAGCTCACCAAATTCATAGTATCCTTGTGCATCCGTGGTATCAATGGCCGATTTGGGGCCCACTAAAGTAACGACTACTCCCGGTAAAGGCACGCCGGTACCAGTTCGGACATGGCCGGCCAGCATAACCTCTCCGACCCCTGTGTTGCTGGTACCGTCCAAGGTCATAGTTTGCGTATTTAAAGGATCCAGCCAATCTTTCAGCCGGGTTTCTGCCGTACCGCCTCCTTCCCAGGCGACGCTTAGACGCCCGAAAAAGCCGGTTGAATTTTCATCGCAGGCCGAACGCCCCCCATGCAAGTGGGCAACGTAGCGTCCATCTTTATTCAGTAAAGCAGCTCCGGA
This sequence comes from Bacteroidia bacterium, assembly GCA_030430845.1. Classification (GTDB taxonomy): domain Bacteria; phylum Bacteroidota; class Bacteroidia; order Chitinophagales; family Saprospiraceae; genus JANQPA01. The sequence continues at coordinate 18,640 of JAUIKE010000008.1, forward strand.
TGAGCCCGGCTGGAAATAGCCGGTATTATATACTACTCTAAAGTGATGATCTGCAGGTGTAGTCACATTATTATCCCATTCAATCGGGAATTCAAATATTTCTGCTTTTTTATTGATCACCCCAATTTTCTTAATATCGCCAAAAGGATGATGGATATAGAAGGAAGAATCCGGTTCGGTATCGCTGCGGTCCCATCCCAGGAAAAAAGGATTATACCGACTGGGGACGCGAGAGAACAATTCTAAAAGAATAAAATCATTTTCCTGCCGCCCGGCTTTTAATTCTGACCCCAATAAGGAATTCGGGGTCGGCTCTACTTCCGGGTTGTTACAATCTACACTTTCGTAATTAAAATCAAATTTCCAAAATTCAAATAAAGGAGTAAACCCATCCTGGCAGTGAAAGGCACTTAATACAAGGGGGCGGCCGTCTACACTGGTATTATTCATCAAATTACCGGTACAAAAACCGGAACCCTCTTCCACTATCACCATGATCCGAACAATCCCCCTTTTTTTCTCCTGCACCTCAGGACTGTTATTGCAATTTATATTCTCATGGCAGGGAAATGACGATCCGAATCCTGTATCTGTTGCTCCTGCATGGGTTTGGTATTCGTAATTATTATCTCTTAGAGCTTCTTTTTTATAAGCCTGATCGATCCTGAAAATGTGCAGACGTCCCTGCCCTGCCATCCTGGGCGGCTCGTAATATTCCAGAATTGCTTCACTGCCATAAATCAGGCCGGTTAGAAACTTGCCGTTGGCTCGGTTATTTTCTGAGGTATAGGCTCCTAATAGCTGCTTTTTGTCAGGGCTGTACACAAATAATTGAGCCCCCTTAGGCAAGTAGAATTCATCATATAATATCGATAAGGCCAGCGCTCCTTTTGAACGAAGGTGCAAGCGCCAAACCCGGCTGCCGTCTGGCAGGTCCACCCAGGTCCCGGAATTACTCAGGCCGTAATTGACCTTTACCGGTGCGGCAAATCTGTTCGCCCAGGGATTTTCCTCATCTTGTTTTTTCAATGCTGCCAGATCCAATTCGGGTATAGGCGTTGGCTTCAGTGCCTGTTTAGAAAAAAATTTGGATTGGGAAGTACTTGAACTGATGGGAGTGCCTCCTGCACTAATCTGGGCAATAATCGACTGGCCGAAAAAGAGCGCCAGAAGAATCATAAAGCTTGGCCGGATCAGATTGTTCATAAAGATTACAATTTGCAAATGTGTTTAATCAGTCGTATATGGGTCAAACAAATGCAATAACATTCCCTGGGTTATATCAGGGGAATGTTATTGCATTACAGAAATTGAACAAAAAAGTCTTGCTTTGAAATATACGTTTTTACAGGCAAATGGTTGCAAATGAATTATGTACGATGTTACCTGCCCATCAAAAACTCCATAGCGGAGGCAAATGCATCGTTGGGAACCATTCTAAAGTCGTAGGTTCCTTCTTCAGCTTGATATTCCTGGAAGGGACGACTGCTTAATTTACCCGATTCTTTGGCCTCCCTGGAAACTGCCGCTAAAAGATTTTCCCCTTCGTAAAAAAATTCATTTTCGTAATAGATGGGGCCTTCCCTGCCCAACTCACGCATCATGACTAATTCGCGATTTTGAAGGTAGTACCAAGATCGTAGGTCTCCCATAGGCGATTGAGTATAAATTAAGACCGGATCACCGTCCTTGTAAGAAACCCGTACTTCATAGTTTTGGCCTTCTCGTTCAACAGTTACAGGCCCTTTTGACTCTAAAACCTGAATCGAATCATTAATATTACTAACGTATTCGCGAATACTGGTGTAGGTAGGGATTTTACTATTTAAATTATTATCCTTCATCACTTCGGTAACCGCCTCATTGGGCTCCGATGAACCGCTTTGGCAGCTCATAAAGGTGAATGAAAATACGATGAATCCCCAAATAAAAATCTTCAAAAAAAAGTGGTTCATAAATTTCATGGAATTTTTAAGGCCTAAAGATATAGAAGATAGCAATAATAATAAGTAAAGAGGATATTAAAAATAATGTAGGCAGTGGGGTTGTGTGAAAAGGCCGAAGGACTTTTTACACAACCCCACTGCCTGTGGCGAATGAGGCGGCGCTTATATTTTTTCTTTATCATTAATCTATTTGGCCAAAACAATCGCACTATAAGCCGGGACCTGTACCTGCCCTGTAATAATGGGCGGACTACCCGGCTCTAATACTCGTTCGCCATCCAGTACGAGTCGCCATTGCCCATCAGGTAAGGAAAGTAAGTAAGAGGTTTCATTTCCGTTAAAAGCCACCATAATATTTCCCCATTCATCTCCATTAGCATGATCCTTCAACTGGTAGGCCACCAATAAGTCATCCTCGGAGTCTAGAAATGAAAGATGCTTTTGAATATCCTCCGTACTGGTCATTCTGAAGGCAGGATGAGCTTTGCGCAGGCGAATCAGCGCTTGCGTATATTCAACAACTTTTAGATGCTCCGTTTTTCGATCCCAGTCCAATTGATTGATAGAGTCAGGCGATTCAAAGGAATTTTCTACGCCGTTTTTTGTTCTCAAAAATTCGGAACCGGCGTGCAAAAAGGGAATGCCTTGTGAAGTGAGCACGATGGTCAGTCCCAACTTGGCCATCTTTACCCGGTCCGCTTCTGAAGCATCCGGGCGCGTCAGCTTTATTTTATCCCACAAGGTATTGTTGTCGTGACAGGAAACGTAGGTAATCGTCTTTAAAGGGCTATCGGCATAAGGTGCCTCTGAGTAATTGATCTTAGAATAATCAATCTGGGGATGATCGGTAGATGCAACGATCCCGAATTTGATACTCTCCTTCAGGCCTTTCCGCCCACTGATAAAGCCCCCTTGTTCGGGTGTGAAGACGTGCCCCTTGATGGCGTCGCGGATATCATCGCTGAATACAGCAATCTGGTCCAATTGCTCCGCATGAAATTTAGTGGCTTGTTGTTCAGCCGCCAATGGGCTACCGCCGGCCTGCCAGCCTTCACCATAGATAAGGATACTCGGGTCAATCTGGCGCGCCATTTTGCTGATTTCATTCATGGTTTCGATATCGTGAAGGGCCATCAAGTCAAAGCGAAAGCCATCCAGGTGATATTCTTCTATCCAATGGCGGACCGATTCGATCATAAACTTACGCATCATTTCTCGTTCCGAAGCAGTTTCATTACCACAAGCCGAACCATTGGCAAAATTACCTAAAGAATCCTGCCGGTAATAATAGCCCGGCACCAATTGATTGAAGTTGGACTCTTGCGTAAAGCCCGTATGGTTGTACACAACATCCAGGATGACCCGAAGGCCCGCCTCATGCAGGGCTTTGACCATGGCCTTAAATTCGCGGATGCGTACGCGGCCGTCGTATGGGTCGCTTGAATAACTGCCTTCCGGAACATTGTAGTTCTGAGGATCGTACCCCCAGTTGTATTGATTGTCTTCAGGTCGGGTTTCATCCAGCGAGCGAAAGTCAAAAGAAGGGAGCAGGTGAACGTGTGTCACCCCCATGCTTTTGATGTGATCCAGGCCGGTAGGCAAGCCGTCCGGGTTCCGGGTTCCAGCTTCGGTAAGTCCCAAAAACTTACCTTTTTGGCGAATGCCGGAATTATCGGCAATGGATAAATCTCGAACATGCAACTCATAAATGATAACATCTTCATAGCCTTTTAAAGGAGGGCGGGTATCATCTTCCCATCCTTCCGGGTTCGTTTCAGCGAGGTCAACGACCATGGCTCTTTTTCCGTTTGCCCCTACCGCCTTTGCATAGGGGTCGGGCACTTCTGCCATCCATTGCCCTTCGACCTGCACCTGAAAAGTGTAGTATTTGTTTTTTTGATCGCCCTCCAGTCGGGTTTCCCACACTCCATTTTTCGATCTTTTCATATCATGGGATTGAATAGCTGTGCCACCTAAGCCCTTTTCATAAAAGTGCAGCCTGGCTTGGCCGGCGGTTGGGGCCCAAATTTTGAAGGCCGAAGAAACCGGGCTGTAGGTCAGCCCCAGGTCCGTTTGCGGATAAAAGGGATAATGATCGAAAGAATCGTAGCTTGTTTGCATATCAGTTTGGCAAGATGTAAACAGGATGAAAAAGAAAAAAAGAAAAAAGAGCCGGGAAATTGTTGGGTTCATTGCAATACCGATTTTTAAAAGGTAAATTTTAACAAAAGGAACTTCTCCCGTAAAACTGCATGTTAATGCCAAAAAAACAAAAAATTATGCCATGCATCCAAAAATATCCAAAGAAATAAAGCTTGAAACCAAGCGCCTGGTTCTTCAACTCCCAAGCCTGGAGGAGGTCCCTATGGTTATGTCAGCCACAAAATATGAAGGCTTTAACGACGGTATGCTCTGGGATCCTCCCGAAACGGAAGCCCCTATTATCAGAAGCTACCATAACTGCCTCGAAGCCTGGGAAAAGGGAAATGCCTATTGTTTTTCATTAGTTTTAAAGGAAAACGGAGACTTTGTTGGAAAAATAAGTATTCGGCAGGAGCAAGCGGAAAATGTCTGGAATATTGGCTTTTGGACTCATCCTACTCAGCAAGGAAAAGGCTATATGAGTGAAGCCGTAGCTGTTGTGATCCGTTTTGGATTTGAACAATTGAAGGCAAAACGCATCGAAGCCTGTCATGCGCTGTGGAATAAAGCCAGTGAAAGGGTATTGAAAAAAAACGGTATGGAATTTATTCGTTATATTGAAAAAGGCTTTCAGAAAAAAGGAAAATGGGTAGCTGAAAATTTGTTAGGCATTGACAAACCTATAGCAAATAAATGATTTTGATCATTCGTTATTCTCAAGTTACTTTTTACCTTTCCGCTGTAATTGTAACCCAAATGTAATCCATTATTCCAACTATAAAACAGAAAAATCAATGAGTTTCAATTTAAGGCAGTATGGTATTGAAGTCGACACCATTCACAGAAACACTAGTGTACCTATATTGTACGAATTAGGTCTCCGTAAAGAAAAAGGTACCGCCATTTCCAATGTGGGGGCCTTACTCGTTTATTCGGGTGAAAAAACAGGCCGTAGCCCAAAAGATAAGCGCGTAGTTCGTAATCCCGAATCAGAAAACAACATCGACTGGGGGGACATCAACATCGAAATGGATGAGCATGTTTTTATGATCAACCGCGAACGTGCCATGGACTTTCTGAACACCCGCGAGCGAATCTACGTTGTAGATGCCTTTGCAGGATGGGATCCCAATTACCGCCTGAAGGTCAGAGTTATTTGCACCAGAGCCTACCATGCCCTGTTTATGCAAAATATGCTCATCATGCCCACCCAGGAAGAACTGGACAACTTCGGTGAGCCCGACTACGTAATATTCAACGGAGGAGGATTCCCAGCCAACCGCTATACTTCCAGAATGACTTCCAAAACTAGTGTTGGGGTAGACCTGGAAAGAAAAGAAATCGTCATACTAGGTACCGAATATGCCGGTGAAATGAAAAAAGGCGTTTTCTCCGTTATGAACTACCTGATGCCGCTACAGAATGTAATGCCGATGCACTGCTCAGCTAACGTAGGAGAATCAGGAGATGTATCTATCCTGTTTGGTCTGTCCGGTACAGGAAAAACAACGCTGAGTGCTGATCCTAAGCGCAAGCTGATCGGAGATGATGAGCACTGCTGGACGGCCGACGGCGTCTTCAACATCGAAGGAGGCTGCTATGCTAAGGCAATCGACCTGTCTGCGGAAAAAGAACCGGATATCTTCAACGCCATTCGCTATGGTACCGTCCTGGAGAATGTCGTATTTGACCAAAAAACCCGTGAGGTGGACTATACGGATGTTTCCATCACACAGAATACACGGGCTTCTTACCCTATCCAATACATTGATAACATCCAAATGCCTTGCATGGCAGGGCATCCGAAAAATATCATATTCCTGACCTGTGACGCTTTTGGGGTATTGCCTCCAGTAAGTAAACTCACTCCAGAGCAGGCCAGCTACCACTTTATTTCAGGCTATACAGCCAAAGTAGCCGGTACGGAAATGGGGATTACCGAACCACAAGCTACCTTCTCAGCTTGTTTTGGAGCTGCCTTCATGATGTGGCATCCCAACAAGTATGCGGAGCTCCTGGCGAAAAAAATGATCGACCACAATACCAATGCCTGGTTGGTCAATACCGGCTGGACGGGCGGCGCTCATGGCGTAGGTTCCCGAATGAAACTCAAATTCACGCGGGCTATGATCGATGCCATCCACAATGATGACTTTGAGGGTGTAGAAATGGTTCAGGATGAAGAATTTGGTTTTAGCATTCCTACCGAATGCCCCGGCGTCCCATCTGAAGTACTTTTACCTAGAAATACATGGGACGATAAGCTCGCATATGACAAAACAAAAGGTAGGCTCATCGGCTTATTCCAGGAAAACTTCAAGAAATTTGAAGCCCAGGTTAATCCACAAATTGTGGATGCAGGGCCTAAAGTTACTGCCTAAATTTGTTAGAAGATGGGGCTGTCTCATCCGCCTGTAGGTTAATGAGCAGCCCCATATGATTCTTTTTATCTTTAACCTTATGCTTACCAACTTAAAAAAACTGATCCAAGGCAAAGAAAGTCGTCAGATCATTCAATTCCTGGAAGATCATCCTGAAGTTATGGAGCAAACGGACGAAAAAGGGACTTCCGGCTTTTTTCAATCAAACGAATATTGCACAATGGCTGCTGAAAAAAGGAGCAGATCCGGATTTGCAGGCGAATAACCCGTCCAAAGTGAACGCCCTACATGCCTCCGTAGCCAAAGAAAATACAGAACTGATTCAGGCCTTTTTGGAAAATGGCGCTAACCCCAATCTACCTCAAACACAGGGGGTGACACCTTTACATTCAGCCGCTCATAGAGGCAACCCTCTCATTGTCAGACTACTCCTTGATCATGGTGCCAGTGTCAGTCAAAAGATGGATAATGGAGATGATGCTCATTCCATTGCTGTGCGAGACGGCTATTCTGAATTAGCGGAGCTATTAAAAAATTTAAAGTAAGATGAAAAAACACATTTTTTCCTTTTTTACATTCATTCTGCTTACCTCTCTGGTCTATTCTCAGCAAAATTATTTTTACAATCCCAATCAGCGTTTTTCATTTGGCACGGAAAAAAATCGATCAGCCTCCATTAGTGTAGGAGATATAGACGGGGATGGCGATAACGACGTCATCATAGCCAATGGAAGGCATTGGCCCGAACAGAACTATATTTTCTTTAATTCAGGCTTTGGTACTTTTACAGTGTCTAAGCCACTTGGCGTAGAACGGGCTACCACCTACGCGGCTGAGCTGTCTGATCTGGACGGGGATGGCGATCTGGACCTGGTCACCGGAAATGATATGGCGCCCAATTGCATATTTTTAAATGATGGTAAAGGGAACTTCACCAAAAGTGGAAATTTTGGCAGGGATTATGCGCCTACCCGAAATATCACCCTGGCTGACATCGACCAGGATGGCGACATTGATATTCTGATTACCAATCGGGGACAAGAAAACGAAATTTGTCTGAATAACGGCCAGGGGCAGTTTCCTGAAAACATTGCCTTTGGGAGCCAGGACGATTCCACCATTGATGTCGAAATAGCTGATATTGATAAGGATGGTGATAACGACCTCATACTAGCCAACAGAGATGGACAGCAGAATTATATTTACCTCAATGAAAAGCTGGATTTTTCTCAAAAAATTCCCTTTGGTACAGGCTCTGATGAAACCCGCTCCATAGCTGTAGCTGATTTAAACAAGGATGGGTATTTAGATTTAATTGCAGGAAATATTAGAGAGGAGAATCGCATCTATTTTGGAGATGGAAAAAACAATTTTTCTGAATCTTTCAACCTGGGGGAGGAATCCAATACCTATTCCATAAGCTGCGAGGATCTGAATGGGGACGGCCTGCCCGACATTGTAGTTGGCAACTCCGGCCAGCCCAATCTCGTTTTTCTAAATAAATCCAATGGGAAAGATTTTGAGCGAATAGAACTGAGTCAGAGAAGTTTTAACACGTATGATATTATTGTAGGAGATCTTAATAAAGACGGATATCCCGAAATTTTGGAATCCAATTCCGATGAAGTAAATCTGTATTACATCAATCGGTTGGGGGCTGCAAAAAAATAAGGTCTGAAGAGAGTGCCTCTCCAGACCTATAGTGAGATCAGGTAGCCCGTACGGGATTCGAACCCGTGTTACCAGGATGAAAACCTGACGTCCTAACCCCTAGACGAACGGGCCAAGGGTAATTGGTTATTTTGTTATTTTGTTATTTTGTTATTTGGCTATTTGATGCTTAATAGAAATTAGCAAAATGACCAAATATAAAAATAACCAAATATAAAACTGGTAGCCCGTACGGGATTCGAACCCGTGTTACCAGGATGAAAACCTGGCGTCCTAACCCCTAGACGAACGGGCCAGTTCTGACACGCATTTGAATAAATTCACAGCCTGTGATAAGCTCTAATATTATCCAAATATTAATTTTTTGTACACTTTTCTTTTAAAGCGTTGCAAATATAGGCCATTCTTTGAAAAAGAAAAACTGCTGGCCTAAATTTTTTTCTTTAAATGCAGTTAGTCTCGTCAAAATCATTTTATTTTGGACTGCAGACTAATAAAAGTCATTGTTTGCAACAAGTCTAAGCCCGAAATTGTTCCATGAAAGGAATTATTGTTATTTTTACACTAAGTAAATTCCAAAAGAAATCGGAACCAACTTTAATTATTTAACTAAATCGAATAACACTCATGTCAAAAAAAATCGCAATTAACGGATTTGGCCGTATCGGAAGACTCACTTTTCGTAATCTGCTTCAAAAAGAAGGCGTGGAGGTTGTCGCCATCAACGATTTAACAGACAATGCAACGCTTGCCCACCTATTAAAATATGACTCTGCACAGGGTCCGTTTGAAGGAACTGTAGAAAGCACTGAAGACTCCCTGATCGTAAATGGAAAAGCGATCCATGCTTCTTCAGAAAGAAACCCTGAAGCATTGCCATGGAAAGAAATGGGTGTTGATCTGGTCTTGGAATGTACCGGTATTTTCCGCTCCAAGGAAAAAGCAGGAATGCACCTGACTGCCGGCGCGAAGGACGTAGTTATTTCTGCTCCTGCTAAAGGTGGAGGGGTTCAAACCATTGTATTGGGGGTAAATGATGATGAGTTGGATCGTCGCCATAATGTTTTTTCCAATGCTTCTTGTACCACTAACTGTCTGGCTCCTGTAGCCAAGATCATGAATGATAATTTTGGCATTGTGGGCGGTTCCATGACCACTACCCATGCTTATACTGCTGACCAAAACATTCAGGATGCACCTCACAGTGATCTTCGCCGTGCCCGTGCTGCTGCGTTTAACATCGTTCCTACCAGTACAGGAGCTGCTGCTGCTACCGGTAAGGTTATTCCTGCACTGGCCGGCAAATTAGATGCCATCGCCGTACGGGTGCCTGTTGTGACGGGTTCTATGATCGAGCTGAACGTTTTATTGGAAAAATCTACTACTGTTGAAGAGATCAATTCTATTTTCAAAGAAAAGGCAGAAGGGCCTCTGAAAGGAATTTTGCAATATTCCACAGATCCTTTGGTATCTAGTGATATTGTTCGTAATCCTCACTCTTCTATCTTTGATTCGCTCATGACTTCTGTTAACGGAAACATGGCGAAGGTAGTAAGCTGGTATGATAACGAAGCAGGCTATTCTGCACGTCTGGCTGATCTGGCTTGCCTGATCCTTGATAAATAAATCCTACATATTGGGGCTGTTTAACCCATACGGGTCAAACAGCCCAATAGAATTCTTACAGTGTGTCTTTTTAAAGAAAAAAACTATGTTTTTTTCTTTAAAAAGACACGCTATAAAATATTATCGGCTGCAAACCTTATGTGGTTGAGACAGCTACAACAAAACCTCTACATTCTGCTATGAATTTTAATTTCAATGGTAAAAAAGTACTCCTGCGGGTGGACTTTAATGTGCCCCTAAACAGCCAATTCGAGGTAACGGATGATACCCGTATCCGTGGCGCTCTTCCAACCATACAACATATTTTAGATAATGGCGGATCGGCCATTTTGATGTCTCACCTGGGACGTCCAGGCAAAAAGCTGAAGGAGGACGGATCTATCGACGTCGAAAAATTCACCTTGAAGCACGTCGTTAGCCGGCTTTCAGATTTGCTGGACAGAAAGGTGCTGTTTTGTGATGAAACATTCGGTCCTAAAGCCACTCAAATGGCGGCAGATCTAAAGCCAGGAGAAGTGCTCGTTCTGGAAAACACTCGTTTTAACTCTGGAGAATCCAAAGGAGATGAAGCGATGGCCAAAGAACTGGCCCAGTTAGCCGATATCTATCTCAATGATGCTTTCGGCTCAGCGCACCGCGCTCACGCTTCTACCACTACCGTTGCTCAATTCTTTGATAAGGATGCCAAAGGCTTTGGCTTTTTAATGCAGAAAGAAATTGAGAACGCCAATAAAGTACTCAATAATCCCGATCGGCCTTTAACGGCTATCATCGGGGGAGCAAAAGTATCCGATAAAATTTTGCTGCTGGAAAAACTAATTGACTTCGTCAATTCGCTCATTATAGGAGGAGGTATGGCGTATACCTTTATCAAAGCACAAGGCGGACAGGTAGGTAACTCTCTCGTAGAGGACGATCGCCTGGAACTCGCCAAGCAATTGCTACGGAAAGCAGAAGCTAAAGGCGTCAATATTCTCCTGCCTGTGGATTCCGTCGCAGCCGATCAGTTCTCCAATGATGCCAGCTTTAAAACCGTCCAGAGTAGCGAAATTGAAGCAGGCTGGATGGGATTGGATATCGGTGAAAAAGCCAGAGTCGACTTTGCCGAAGCTATTTTAGCTTCCAAAACCCTGCTTTGGAACGGTCCGATGGGCGTTTTTGAAATGGATAACTTTGCCAACGGTACCAAAGCCATTGCAGAGGCTGTAGCGGCTGCTACTGCCAAAGGGGCCTTCTCATTGGTCGGAGGCGGCGATTCTGTTGCTGCTGTTAATCAAATGGGACTGGCTGATGAGGTCAGCTATGTGTCTACTGGTGGCGGTGCGATGCTGGAATTTCTGGAAGGAAAAGAATTACCTGGGATTGCAGCTATTAAATAAAAAAAACGGGTGCTGGACGGCACCCGTTTTTTTTTTACTCAAACCCCTGCACTCCCTGCACGGTAGTATATTTAAAACTTAGTTTCTGATCTGGGTTGATATACTTAAAGGCCGACTGGCACATCAGCGTCGCCTCATGGAACCCACAGAGGATCAATTTTAGCTTCCCGGGATAGGTATTGATATCGCCAATGGCGTAAATCCCTTCCACATTGGTACTATAATCGAACGTATCTACCTCAATGGCATTCTTATCGATCTTCAGCCCCCAATCACCAATGGGGCCTAACTTAGGTGTCAGGCCAAATAGTGGAATAAAGTGATCGGCTGATTTTTTGATCTCACCTTGTTCTTTCTGCTTAATAATGACGTCGGTTAATCGTCCGTTTCCACTCAGTCCTACTGCCTGTGCATCCGTCAACAAGGAGATTTTTCCATCATTGGCCAATTCCATTACTTTTTCAACCGAATCCGGAGCCCCTCTGAATTCTTTGCGACGGTGGATCAAGGTGACTTCCTTAGCGACATCCGCCAGATAAATGGTCCAGTCGAGTGCCGAATCGCCGCCACCTGCTACCACCACCCTCTTATCGCGATAAACTTCAGGATCGCGGATGATGTATTCTACGCCTTTATCTTCGAAGAGCTCTAAATTTTTCAAAGGCGGCTTACGAGGCTCAAAGGAACCCAGGCCGCCTGCAATGGCGATGACCGGGGCATTGAGTTCTGTGCCTTTATTCGTTGTCAATTTAAAGGTATTATCCTCTAATCTTTCGATATGCTCTGCTCGCTCCCCAAGGGTGAAACCAGGCTTAAAAGGAGCGATTTGTTCCATCAGACGGTCGACCAAATCACCAGCCAGGATCGATGGATAACCGGGAATATCATAGATAGGTTTCTTTGGGTAAATCTCGGCAAGTTGGCCGCCCGGTATCGGAAGTGCATCCACCAAATGACAATGCATTTTTAACAGCCCGGCCTCAAAAACAGTAAACAGGCCGACGGGGCCGGCACCAACAATTAGGATATCTGTTTTGATCATGAAAATCTCTTTTCTTAGTGAAGTTGCAAAAATACGTGTAATATTAGACATTTCAGAATGCCTCTCAAGTGATATTAATCACTAAAATTCAAACAGTATTACACTTTTCCGGCTCGGATTGTTTTTATAGTCAATAAAAACCAGTCGAAAATTCTATAAAAAAAACTGCCGGGAAATCAATCCCGGCAGTCTACAGATAAGTTAATTTTTGGAAATAAGAACATGCATATAGTATCTTTTGAGCATTCAGGTGCCCAGGGGCGCCTGAATGCTTAATAAATCACCTAGTACCTCACTAACTTGTATCGTTTCACCAAAGTTTTTCCAAATTGAACTTTCAGAAAGTAAGTTCCCTTCGGATAATTCTCCAGGTTTAACTGTAAGCCCTGCGTCTCCGGCTCCAGTTCATGGCGTTGTAATAAGACGCCGTTAATGGTGAACAGTTCGACCTCTACAGGCTCTCCGAGTGATTCAAACACCTCAATATTCAAGTCATTGATCACAGGGTTCGGATAAACCAGCAGAAGTTTGGACTCGCCGTATACAATTACCTCTTCCATATCTGAAGTGAAGGCCAAATTACCCAGGCTTTGCTCATAGATCTTAACCTGATAATAATTCCGTCCTTTCTTGGCTTCCTTGTCCATGTACTCGTAATGCTTGTAATTATCGATCAAGGCCTTTGGTTCCGTGACCGTCGCAATTTTCTCGAAGTTATAGCCATCTTCCGACCGTTCTACCTCAAAGACATACTCCGTCCCATCATTCGCTACGGACCATTCGATGCTGACATCGCGTTCATTCTCAACAGAAAGATCAATATTCAATCCGGTACCGCAGAAGGTTGGGCTATTGTACACCGTAATGGTTTTCTTTTGAGAAACAATACATCCGTTGGCATTTGAGTAGACCCGTACCTCAAAACTGCCGAAGTCATTAAAGGTTACTACGGTGGACTTGCCGGTGGCAGTAGAAGGTGTAGCAGGACCGTCGAACTCCCAGGTAAACGGCCCGGTCAGTTCTGTATTAGCTCTCAATGTAATGGGTTTGCCGACACAGGCTATGCCCTCCATTTCAATATCGATTCGGTTGTACTCATTTACTTTTATGGTAACCGGTGTGGGTTCTATATAGAATACACAACCTTCTCTACGTACACAACGAGTAAAGTAAGTAGTCTCAAACAGTGGCCCCGGATCGTAATCCTTCGTATTTGAATTTGGAATGGGCTGCCAGTCCCGGTTATTAAATATCGGAGAAATGGTACTCTTCATCCACAAGTATTCCAGTTCGCCTTCCCCTCCTTCCGGCGCCCGGATCTCGATGATCGGATCAGGGTCCTGGCCCGGGCCACATAGCATTTGGTCGTATCCAATCTCTCCGGGGTCTGTCACATTCACACAAATGTCATAAAACCCGGCATCAATGGTAAGGTTAACGTCCCCTGCATTAACGGTATACAGGCCGGTCATCCCGGTACCCGGATCAGCGTCGCTGTCTTTCGTATCATCTCCTGCATTGGCCATCGTTGGTATTAAACCTTCCGGCTGGCCAAAGGTCACTTTGTAAACCCCTGGAGGAACGACGAATAGGTATTTACCATTTTCATCCGTAAACATGGTATCCCTGAACAGATTATCAAGGCTATCAGACAATTCATCTACTTGCTGTGCAATGACCTGTACCCCTCCGATACCTACTTCGGATGGATCCTGCAGGCCGTTTCTGTTCTGATCTAACCATACTGTATCTCCGATCACTGCCAGACATTCGCTGTGGATAGTGATGTCTTTTACAATTCTAGCTTCACATTCATTTGGATCAAATGGGATGAGCTGAGCGATGAATTCATAGTCTCCTTCTTCCAATATAGAGGGATCGATTTCTGTAATCTCTTCCCCATTTAAATAATACTTCACTTCGCCAGGAATGGTAGGATTACTGGACAATTCAAGTGGATCTGCTACAACGCAGATACTGTCTCCAGGAATTTCGTCCATATTCAGGCGTGGGTAGAAGCACACATTGGTAGTGAAGACGGTATCTACACCTACATTACCAGCGGTAAGTGCGATATACACTTCTCCGTCTACTAATCTGGCAGGTAATTCGTACATACCAGGAGCAAATTCGGTCAATTCAGTCCCCGGTTCGATTGGAATGGGTAAAGCAGGAGGTGCCGGGCTGTCAGGTTTGTACAGTCCTGCCAATTCTACCACTTTCCAGGTTTCACCTGGATAACTCACAACAGTTATACGCTCAGAGAACTGACCGTTGCCATCCAAAGTAGCATTATTCAAACATTCACAGGGATCGGCTCCAATGGCAGGACGGCGATAGATCCCCGCATCCAATGTAAAGTTGATCTCGCCGGAGGCCAAGGTCACCTGAGGCGTCATTTGCATATTATCGAAGTTGACATCACTATCCAGAGAGTCATTGGTTCCCTCATTGATAATGGTATAATTATAGGTAGCGCTGTCAATATCGAACATGACCGAATAAGTATCCGGAAGCAGGTCCAGGAAGCTGTAAAACCCATTTTCGTCCGTAGTATCCCGGGCAATGATGTTATTATCTATGTCTTTTAGTTTCACAGGAACATCCGGCACCCCTGGCTCGTCCTCATCCTGGATACCATCTTTGTCGAGATCTTCCCAAACATAATTCCCCAGTCCACTAAGGATCAGGAGGTTAATCTCGCAGGAAGTTGTACAGCCATTGGCATCCGTTATGGTGACAGAATAATCTCCGGCACCCAACTCTGTTGCATCCTTAGTAGTTTGCCCGTCACTCCACAAATAGGTAAAGGGTTCAACTCCGCCGATTACATCTACGGTGGCACTTCCATCTCCAGCCCCAGGGCTGGTTTCATTTTGTAAAATGGTGATGGTACATTCTAATCCTGGATATTCTTCCACTAAAGTTTTCAGGGTAGCGATGCACCCGTTAGCGTCTATAACCGTGACGGAATATTCGCCCGGAGATAGTTTTTTGATCGTATCTGTCTCTGCCTCATTACTCCAGGAATAGGTATAGGGTTCTACCCCTCCGGTAGCTGTGACCACTAATTCGCCATTGTCAATATCTTCGCAGGCGCCTCTCAAATTAGTGATGGTGAGGTTCAATGAATCAGGTTCGGTCAGTGTTACGCTGTCAATTACGGAACAGCCGTTGGCATCAGTAAGTGTGAGGACATAGGTTCCGGCTGCCAGGTCAGACAGTTCATTGGTATCCGCTCCATTACTCCAGGCAAAGGTGATCGGCTTGGTGCCGCCCGTCACAAAAGCTGAGATGGTGCCAGTGCTGTCACCTGCACAATCCAGATTAGTAAACTCAATGCTCAGGCCGATGGAATCAGCTTGTCCGATCTCAAATTCTACCATAGCCATGCATCCTAGAGAATCGGTCACAATAACCTTATATATACCGGCAGTTAGACTGTCACGGGTGTTTTGATCTTCAATCAGTGGCATAGACCCATCGCAAGGAGCATTCGGGTTCTTGTAATAAATACCGCCGCCATTTCCTTCAGGACAAGCATCGCCTTCACAATCTACACAACCATTATTGGCCACATCATCGGTACAGGTACCACAAAAATCAGGTCCTTTTATCCAAAAACCATTGATTACCTCTCCCTCTGGAGCAGTATATTCAAAAGTCTGAGAGTCCGGTTCAAATCTGACGTCTGGATCTTCAGGATCAAGCCCCTGAAACCCAGTCGGTCCCATATCAATTACAATGTTAGATATGTCAAATTTACCCAAGCACACTTTAAAGCCTGAACAATCTTCCCAGGCTACGCCAACTTCACAATCATCCAAGCCGGCACACAACTCTTCGGCAGTTTCTACCTCCATGACGCCCATTTGTCCTTGCTCGCCATCTGTCCAGCTAAAGGTGTAAGGTCCGGTTCCTCCCATCGCCATGACGGTTACAGAGCCCGTAGAATCGCCAAAGCAATCTACATTGATTAAGTCCGTGATCACTACTTTAAAAGTATCAGGCTGTGACAGAATAATGGTATCGGCCGCCTCACAACCTTTAGCATCCGTCACAGTCACGCTGTATTCACCGGCAGGAAGGTTATCAATCATAGCGGTCGTCTGACCGGTACTCCATAAATAGTCATAAGGTTCCATACCATCTACCCCGCTTGCAGTGGCGGTACCGGTAGAATCGCCATAACAATCAATATTGGTGCCGACGAGGGTTAGCCCAAGACTATCGGACTGAATTGTCGTGCAGAGAATCTTCATACAACCCACAAAATCTTTGACAGTAACACAGTACTCACCGGCTGATAAGTCACTGATCATAGCCGTCGTATCACCGGTATTCCACATATAGGTATAAGGCGCCACGCCGCCATCTACGATCACGGTCGCAGTCCCGTCACTGGAAGCACCACAGGCCGTAGCTGTGGCATCAATAATAGCCAGGATTTCCGCAGTTTCAGTAATCGTGACGCTATCTACAGCCATGCATTCATTGGCATCTACTACTGTTACGATGTAAGTTCCGGCCGTTAGCTCGGCCACAGCTTGTGTTGTATCTCCATTACTCCAGGTATACACATAAGGTGCCGTACCGCCAATTGGCATGGCCATAGCCTGGCCACTATCATCATCGGGACAAACAAACTTGGTGGCATTTACTTCTACCTCCAACGCAGGCGGAGCTTGTAGGATAGTATCTAAAATTATTTCACATTCATTATCATTAATCACTGTAACAGAATATTCACCGGGGCCGAGGTCTGTGATTTTTGCAGTCGTATCACCGGTACTCCATAAATAGGTAACTACGGCAGTATCCGGACTGACAATCACTTCTATCATACCATCATTCCCTTCACACACTGATATGGGCGTCACATCTAATCCTGCATCAAAAGGCTCGGCAGGCTTAACAACCAAAGTGGCCTCTTTACTACAGCCTGCCGCATCGGTAACCGTTACAGTATATTCACCAGGAGCCACATCCGTGACGGTGGCCGAGACAGCGCCATTGCTCCATTCGTAGGAGTATGGCATAACGCCCGAGGCTCCCTGAACCATCAGTACTCCGTCATTTTCACCCGGACAGGATTCCGGCGTAGCAGACCCTAAGATAACCAATGTGGAAAGCGGGAAAAGCACTTGTTCTTTTTCAATGGTGCAACCATTGGCGTCGGTCACTGTTACAGAATAGGTTCCGGTACCCAGGCCGCTGATGGAGGAAGTCGTATCACCCGTATTCCAGAGATAGGAATAGGGTGCCGTCCCGCCGCTTACAAATACTTCAATCGATCCGTTTTCATCTCCGGTACAAACGGGGTCTTCAAAATCACAGCTGATCTTCAGTTCAGGTTTGTCTTTCACGATCCCCGTCGCTGTGGCGGTACAGCCTGCTTTATCTGTAACCGTCACCGAATATTCACCTGGAGCCAGGTTAGAATTGATAGGGCCGGTGGCTCCGTTGCTCCATTCGAAAGTATAAGGACCGGTTCCTTTTATAATGGTCACTTTTATCTCGCCATCGGTATCACCAGGACAGGTAACCATATCCATATTAACGGAAATATCTAATCCGGAAAGTTCGACAAGTACACATTCCACACGGGCACAATAGTTAGCGTCAATAATGGTTACGCAATATTTTCCGGGTTCTGTCACCTCAAGTTTATCCCCTAGGGTTCCGTTATCCCACTTATAAGTATAGGGAGCCCATCCTCCTTTAGCCGTTACCATAACAACGGTAGGATAATCACATTCACTGAAGGAAAAAGTCCCTTTTATTTGATCTGGCTGGACGACTTTCACAGATGCGGACTTGGAGTTCTCGTTTGCATCTGTGACGGTAACAGAATAGGTTCCGGCACGCACCCCGTCAATCGTTTGGGTTGTTTGGCCGGTATTCCACTCAAACGTAAATGGTCCTGTTCCACCATTTACATTCGCTGTGATAAAGCCGTCGGACCCTCCCCAACAGGTAGGTTCCGTCACGCCAAAGGAAATTGTAAATTGAGCCGCCAACACCAGCGGGCTAAATCCCAAAATAAAAAGGAAGGCCAATCTTTTGAAGTTGGTTCTGTTTAGTTTCACACCTCTGAAAGCGTTCAAAGAGGCACGACAACCACCTGTAATTGTTTTCATTGAACAATAATTTGTTAGTATTTAATTGAGTGATTACATGTGCTTTTCGTATGGGAATAAGGTAGCACCGGCAATTCAGCCCATGTGCTGAACTACCATAGAAGGGGTAGACAAACTTGAAATATCGGTGGGTAAAAGTAAAAAGTGTAAGCTGCAAATACTTGAACGCTAATATAAGATTTTTTTTCATACCCAACAAAAAAAAAGTCGCATCACAAGGTGATACGACCTAACTACTAACAAATTATAATCCCATGAATACTCTTCTCAATTGAAAACTGAATAGTAAAATTATTCTATATCCTTAATTTTTTTATTTATTAAACAACTATCCAGTAGTAAAGTGTTCACTCTAAGCCACTGTTAATAATTTTTTAACATAAACTTTCTCCTCTGTTTAAATAAATCAACAACATAACGATACGATAGCTCAAAAAATTTTTTACCTTGGCAAAAATTTGCACAAAAAAATAAGTCGCATCATTTTACATGATACGACTTATCATTAATAGTTATAATCCCATGAACATCTGCGAACAAAATTCAGCTAAACGCTGAAGTATATTTTGAACCCCGAAGGGTGAAAAATCTTTTTGAAAATTTGCAGTTAGCAAGTCAACCCAGTTTTGAATTGACTTGCTATTGCAAACAAAGAATCCCATGTACATATCCAACTTTTGAACCGATTCTTTAATCGATTACTTCGTTTGACATTACAAACATCTTAAATTATTCAAGGAGTGCAAAAGACAAAAAACGCAAATTGTGAAAAAAATAATTAACTAAAACTCCTTTTTAAATTAATTTAATTGCGTTTTTGTGAAAAACCTAGTATTGTACACATATTTTTTTCTCCTCTTTTTTTAAAAAAAACTTGCATCATATTGAAGCCCTAAGGACTAAAAAAAGAAAAATGGGGCATCTCATCCGCTTGAGGTGGATTCGACGCCCCATAGAATTTTTTTTAGGAGGCACCCGTACGGGCGCCTCCTAAAAAAAATTACTGGCTGTCTCAAAAGACCTGATTTAGCTATGAAGTTGTTTAAAGTTATCGTACTTACCTGCGCGTGAAGGCTTACAGTAGACAACTTTAAACAACTTCTATTTAAAAGGCGACTGAAAATCAGGATTATTAACAAAAGAAGTATCAGTCAACATTTCCAAAAAGGAGATCAGATCCTTTTTATCTTGTTCACTGAGGGTGAATGGCTGAATATTAGGATCTTCATTGATAACGCCATGTCCACCACTACTGTAGTGATCCAGTACCTCTTCGAGGGTCTCAAACCTTCCGTCGTGCATGTAGGGAGCGGTGAGGCTGATATTTCGAAGGGAAGGAACGCGGAATTTGCCGTTATCATATATGTTATTGATCACACCTCCCCTGCCCAGGTCAGAAAAGTCGTTTAGGTCATCTACATCGTCCAGGCCATTATTCTTAAAGTTATTGTCTGTAAAAGTAGGTGCAAAATGACAGTGCGAACAGCCGGGATGCTGCTGGTTTTGAGGAAGCTCCTCAAAAAAGAATAATTGCTGACCTCTCCTTTCTGAGTCGGTCGGCCATCCGTCATTCAACCAGATGACCCGGTCATACCTGGAGTCGGCACTGATGAGTGTTCGCTCAAATTGAGCAATGGCCTTCACCGTCAACTCTTTTGTTATCTCTGATTTTTTACTGATTCCAAATGCTTCTCTAAACATGGCAGGGTAATTGGTATGGCGTTGAAGCTTTTTCTCTACATTCGGCCAGCTCTCGTCCATTTCTATGTGGTCCTCTACCGGTATCAAAGCCTGCTCTTCTAAAGTGGCCGCTCTACCGTCCCAGAAAAATCCATTTGTATTGAATGCCAAATTGACCAGGGACATGGACGAGCGGGTACCCGCAAGGCCTACAATTCCTGTGCTGACCGCCTGGCCGTCGGTAAAAGATAGCTGTGGGTTGTGGCAAGAGGCACAAGACATACTGCTGTCAGCTGATAAAATAGGATCAAAAAACAAATGACGACCCAATTCCACGCCGGCTTTGGTGATTGGATTATCTTCCGGAATAGAAGGATCCGGCATCCAGTCGGGAATATTTAATTCATAAGGCTGAGGATTATAATCCGCCTGAATGCTATCATCTACTCCACAATTTTCACATCCATTCACAGGGTTGTCTTTACCACAGGCAATTACAAAAAGTAGGATACTTAGTATGGCGAATATTTTTTTTATTTTTTGGTTCATAGTTCGGTTTGGTGGTTGGCTGGATCACGGATTTCCGCGGATTCAGCGGATTTCACAGAAGGATTTTGACCAGAGGTCAAAATCTATTCCGTGTAATCTGTTCAATCCGCGGAAATCCGTGATCCAGACAAAAAAACAAAATAACAATAACCCCTTCCAGACTTTCTCCCTCTAAAAGGGATTACTCAATGTCTCATTATATAATAAGGTGCTATCCGTCAAAGTGTTCAAAAAAGCGATCAGTGCCTGTTTATCTTTTTGCGACAAAGTCAGCGGTCTGACGTTTGGGCTCACATTGGGTCCGGGATGGCCTCCTGATGCATAATGATCCACCACTTCATTCAAGGTTTTAAACCGCCCGTCGTGCATATAGGGTGCCGTTAAGGCGATATTCCTTAAGGTAGGGACCTTAAATTGCCCATTATCAAAGGAATGGCCGGTAAGAGCGCCCTTCCCCTTGTCTCTATTTGGATCACCCTCTTTATCGATGCCGTTGTTTTCCAATTTAAGATGTGTAAATAAGGGATCTGTATGACAATGACCGCACTCAGAGAACGGCAACTCTTCAGAGGCATCAAAAAAGATCGTCATACCTCGATGCTCTTCTGCTGTAAAGCTGGCCGTTCCTTCTATTACCCGATCGTATTTAGAATCCGAACTGATAATGGTTCGTTGAAACTGGCTGAGAGCACGAGTAATCCACGCCTGATTAATGCTGTCTTTTTTTATACCAAAGGCGGCCTTAAACATTGTAGGGTAAAAAGGGTGTTCTTGAAGCCTTTTCACCACAGTAGGCCAGCTATTCCCCATTTCAAGCGGATCTTCGATCGGATGAACGGCTTGTTCTTCCAAGCTGGACGACCGGCTATCCCAAAACAAGCCCTTGTAATGATAGCCAATGTTCACCAGAGAAGGAGCGGATCGTTTGCCGGAGCGGCCGTAAATGCCATGGCTAAAAGCCTTCCCGTCTGTAAAAGCGAGTGCCTGCAAATGGCAGGTCGAACAAGAAATACTGGAATCCAACGACAGTATCGGATCATAAAACAAATGCCTGCCCAGTTCGGTCCCTTCTGCTGTCAATGGATTGTTTGCCGGATGGGTCATTTTAAAAAAAAGAGCCGGCTCTTCCAGTTCGTATGGAGTAGCTGTCTTTTTATGCAACATATCTGCCCCTCCCTGCCAATAGGTCACCACAATTAGCAGCAGCAAGATCGCGAAAATGAGTCTCCATTTTTTCATTACTTTACTCCAAACTTAAGGCATTGGCCAAATTACTGGCTATGAAGCCGGCCACATTCATGTCATTCGTATGATCCTGGGTAAGCTGACGGAAATCTAAAAATTCACTGGAATTTTGAGCCAATACCCGATACAGATCCACATTAAACTCCAGGTTAAGGGAGCTTCCCTGGCTTACTTGCATATCCTGAATAAAGATTTTCTCATTATACAATTGGCTGGCTCCCGTGTGGAATGTCAATTTTTCAGAATAATCTCCATCTCCATTGAGATCGGCATTGCCCTCTATTTTACTAAAAATATATCCCGTGGCTGCTGTCCAGTAATTATCGCTTAATGGATGACCTGCTGCATAGTCGCCGGGCTGCGTCATGTTAAAATCATCAGATACTCCCACCCCAAGTTTGATGCCTTTGTAAAGACCGGCAGGCACATCTTTAATCTCTATAACGATCCCTTCTTCCGCCAGTTGCTGGGAGGTAATGTCCTTAAAACTGACCAATGCAATATCTACCAACTCCTCTCCACCATTCACTGTGTCCGCCATTTCGCTGATCAGGCTAAGGTGCGAAATATAAAATTGAAATAGCTGAAATCGAAGCGACATGCCTGCTTCATAATCATAAGTATCATCGTACATTAAAAGAGGCTGCCCCTTAAAACCGGCCTTAAAGGTAATGCTAACATCTCCTTCCAATGCCTCAGCAGGCTTCTCATTATCATTGTTACAAGTACTAAGAAAAAAAATGGCCATTAAGAGTACAACACCATAGACTGGATTCTTCATAAGAATTAAATTTGAGATCAAACGGATGGTTTAAATATGGTTAATACAGGAGGAGTTTTTCGTTTCAGCATCCAATTGAAATGTCAAGTAAATATCTGTAATCTACTAGTTATCCGCAGTGACATCAATCACTAAAAATGAGTTTGTAAGATTATTGACAATCTTTTGATACATTTCTTCTGCAGAATCGGTCCGGACATTGACTCCGGCCAACAAATCAGCATAATTGATACGAAGTACGACTTCCGAGTTAAAGCCCGGATTGAGAAAGAAATCAATTGGAAAGTTAAAATCGGGTAAGCTAGTTGTGCGGTCGATCTGAACACTCACCGAATCCAGGGTAGCTTGGGTGGTGTCGCGGTACAATTCCATTTTAAAAAACACATAACCTTCTTCATCGCTCAGGTATAGTTCGGGAGCATCCAGTGGATGGTCGACAGGCACTTCGTCGATATCTGCCTTGGAAGCTGGGTCGGTCAACCCCAGGTCGAAGCTAAGTCCATTGAACTGGCCTCCACCCCGGATGGTGCCAATGGTGTAGTCACTCAAATTACTTACATCTACCAGGGCGAAATTATCTTCCACCGTATCCAGTCGGATGCGACTGCCCTCAATAACTACAAGCGGAAGTTCCTCCTCTACCATTAAAGGGTTCCCGGAAGCATCAAGCAGATGAAGCTTATTGAGAAAAAAGCGGATCGACTTAAATCGGAAGGCCTGATCAAAATCATCTATATGCACGGTATTGGAAGGCAGGATCCCCTGAACCAGAGAATCCCGTGTGAAGCGATGCTGAACGTCCAGCCTCAAAGACGGATACTCACAGCAATCGGAGCAGGATCGATCGGCATCCAGCGAATAATTTAAGGCCTCATTATCCAAACAGCCACTCTCAGGTTCATAACAGGAAGGAAGTAATCCTAACAGCAAAAAGGCTGACCACAGCCAAGTTTTGAGCCTCCTTTTTTTACTCCCTTTCATTCTTTTCATATTCCTTAACCAGCTTTTTTACAATCTGCTTGACCTGAGAAGAAAATTCTTTATTCAATATCCAGTTATAGTATTGACGATCATTAACCAGTGTTTCTGCTACCGGCTTTCCGTTATATTTACCGAAATTAAAGACCGGCACTCCGTTGTGGTCCATTTTCATACGCTGAGTAGCATCCAGGAAACGATTATCATTCGTAAACTCATGAACGACCTGCATATCGTTTCTGACCGGCCTCGGCGTCACGTTCCCATCCTCATCAATAAAATCAACGTCCTCATACTTTTTCAATTGCCCTTTAAACACTTCTACGGTCGCTTTAACATCTGCCAGGGCATCGTGCGCATCTTCCATCTCCTGATCACAATAGAATTTCAAGGCAGCCCGTAAAGTGCGGGGTTCCATTTTATAAAAAATCCGCTGTACGTCAATGGTTCGTCGGTTGCTGATATCGAATTCGATCCCTACTCTGGCAAATTCTTCCATCAGGATCGGTATATCAAAACGATTGGAATTATAGCCGGCCAGGTCAGCATCCCCAATAAACTCATACAATTGATCGGCTACCTGTTGAAAAAGGGGTTTGTTGGCCACATCCTTAGGTTGAATACCATGCACACTCATCGCTTCCAAAGAAATAGGAATACCTGGATTAATAAGCATGGTCAATTCTTCAGGATCCCGGCCATCGGCAAAATATTTGATGATGGCAATCTGAATGATCCGGTCCCTGATCACATTCAACCCGGTAGCTTCAATATCAAAAAAACAAAGGTCTCGGCTGAGTTTAAATTCCATATTTTATTTGTTCGTTGTTCATTGTTCATTGTTCAAAAACTTCCTTGAGGCCCTCTGAGTACCAACTCCCCATACTGCCATCTTCCTTTCCATAGATGAGGTACGCCTCTACCCCTTGCAGTTCTTGTATCCATTTGATAGAGGCTGTCGCACCTTTCACCATACAAGCGGTTGCCAGCGCATCCGCGTACATGCAGTTATCGGCGATGATGGTTGCACTAAGGAGCGTATTTCTTTCGGGAAAGCCCTTCTTAGGATTAATAGTATGGCTATATTTTACCCCATTTATCTCATAAAAGTTTCGATAATTCCCGGAAGTTGCCATAGCCCGATTGTCCAGCGGGATAACGGCTACCAGATCTGTAAGCTTAGAGGTTTCGGAAGGTTGGTTGATGCCAATTGACCAAAATGCTCCTTTTGAATTCAGCCCTTTGGCCAGGACTTCTCCTCCGATATCGACCAGGTAATGTTTGACTCCTTTTTTTTCCAGCAAACGTCCGACGGCGTCTACCCCATACCCTTTTGCCAGGGCGCTGAAATCCAATTGAACCCCTGGCGAGGATTTTTTCAATACCACGCGATTTTCTTTTTTCACCAGCTCAATTTTATCAAAGCCTACAAAATTTCTGAGGGAATCAATTTTGCTGCTATCCACGCTCGTAACGGGTTTGCGTTCGCTGTATCCGAAGCCCCAATAATTGATCAGGGGCATAACCGTTGGGTCAAAATCTCCCTTTGAAAGCACAAATACTCTACCCGCAACATCGAGATTGGTCAAAAAATGCTCTTTCCGTGTGCCCTCACGAGCGAAGACGAGACTATCCTCCGCAGCATTAAATGTAGAAATAACTGAATTAGGAATGTAAGTTGACACCTCCTGGTTCAAATCTGCCAAAAGGGAGTCAATAATGGCTTTATAATTGTTCTCTTGCGTATTCTGATAGGTCACTTTGTAATAAGTCCCCATCGTTTCACCCTGTATTGTCAAATAAGCCGCCTCTGTATTTTGATTACTAGATTGACAGGAAAACAAAGCGAAAGTGAGGCCTAACAGAGATAAGAGGCTGTAATTCAGCTGCATTTATCTTCTCTTTTTGATTAAGGCATCAATGGAATAAGCGCCCGCTCCTGAGAATAACAAGGCCACAAAAACAAATAGAAACATCAAGCCTTTTTCGATCTGTCCAAAGGAATCACCTGCATGGCGAACAAAAACAGCGACCACCATAGCGATGATCAAAGGGATAACGGCCAGCCTGGTTAATAGCCCTAAAGCGACCAATATACTACACAAAAATTCGGCGAAAACAACTAAGGCCAATGAAGCCACCGGCCCGATACCGAATGGATCAAAAAAAGAGATTTCCTCTCCGGAGAAAAGTCTGTTCAGCTTGCCCCAGCCATGGCCGTATGCCATAGAGGCGCCAAAACTAAGCCTTATCAATAACAGTGCAATGTCGGTATTTCTTGAATTCATAAACGATTTTACTTTTTCTGAACTCGTCAAAGGTAAAGAAAATTTGGCGATTGGCTAAAGTTTTGTCAATTTACGCCCTGTTTGTAAAAAGGGAGAATACAGCTAAAAATATCCCTTACAATTCAACAAAATTGGCATGAGTGAGACAAAAATGCTTTCTCCGGATCAGGCTCCATCTTCAACAACATTCCTATGGTTGATTGGGTTGTTGGTTGTCTTTGGTTTATTTTTGCTGATGGGAATTCAGCCTCTCTTTCTGGAAGAGCCCCGGCGAAGCTTTATCGCCATCGAAATGCTGTCCAACAACAATTGGTGGGTGCCTACTCAGCTGGGGCAATTGTACTACAACAAACCGCCGGTTTTCAATTGGGTGCTCATCGCCAGCGCTTCTGTTTTCGGAGGTTTTAGTGAATGGGCAATGCGCTTACCAACCGTATTGTCCACCATCGGTATCGCCGGCTTGCTCGTTTTTATGGGAAAACGGCATTGGAGTGTAGAAAAAGGGTTAGAAACAGGATTGTTGAGCATTACCTCTGCCGGTATCTTTTTTTACTTCTCTACCCTGGCGGAGATCGACTTGTTTTATTCTTTGATCACTCTGGGAGTATTTTTCGCCATTTTCCACTTTGATCAAATCAAAAAACCTTTTGCACTTTTTTTGACGGTATATTTCCTCACGGCGGTCGGTTTTCTGACCAAGGCGCTTCCTTCCCTGGCATTTACAGCCATATCATTACTGACTTATTTCATTTATACCCGACAATTTAAGCGGCTTTTTTCCCTGGCTCACTTTGCCGGGATCGGCCTGTTTTTTTTATTATCGGCAGGGTATTATTTTAAGTATGCTCAATTTGAAGATCCCACTCCATTCCTAACCAGATTATGGGGTGAATCCAGCAATCGGACGGTAGCCGGCAGTGGCCTGGGGCAATTTTTGAACCACCTCTGGCAATTTCCACTTAATACGTTGGTAGATCTGCTCCCCGGAGGCGTTCTCATCGTTTTTTTATTTGGAAAAAGATTTAAAACACTGCTGGAAAGCAATGATTTTGTAAAATATTGTTTCTGGATAGCCATTGTCAATTTTGCTCTTTACTGGATCTCACCGGGCAGTCGCCAACGATATATTTATATGTTGTATCCATTATTTATGGTGGTGCTTGTTCAAGCCTATTACCTTACAAACGACTGGAGGCACTGGGCGAATCGCTTTTTTCGGGTTTTCCTGCTGGTGCTTTGCGGCTTATTAGCAGCAGGCTGTGTGGCGCTGAACTTTATTCCCGACCTCAACTTTTTGCCTTATCGTTTGATGCTATCGATAGGTGGCGTACTGGCTTGTGGAGTTGTTTTCTTTTTCTTTTTTCGAAAAAAAATCCGGCCGCTGGCCACCTTGATATTGGCTACAGCCCTTGTCCGTATCGTTTTTGATCTGGCCATCCTCCCGCAGCGGGCCCATGACAGCGGCGCTCAAAAAGCAAAAGATATTGCTGTCCAGATTGACGAACTAGTCCAAGACGAGCCGCTATACCTTTATTGGCCTCATCAAACGACCATTATCAATGAATATGATATTTCTTTTATTACGGTCTACTATCTGGATGTTTTGAGAGATACACCTTTATTATACCAGCCTGACCGCCAGGAAGAAGGGTTTTTTATTGCGAAAAAAGCCGATATAAGTGGAGAACATGAATTGGTGCTCGAATTTGAGCAGCGGGGGCATGCCTTTGGTTTGGTAAAGTTTAAATAATGAGACACCCCTTAAAAAGAATGATGTGGGGCTGCTCATAACGACGAAGGAGTTATGAGTCAGCCCCATTATTTGCCTACTTTTGTAGGATCCCTTCTTCCACCGCCTCTTCCTGATAACCGTGCAATTGAACTGGTTTTTTGCGTTTTCTGCGCAAGCGCATATTCAGGAATTCCACGAATAAAGAGAAAGCAATGGCAAAATACAGATAGCCCTTCGGAACAGTCCCTACCTCTGAACCAGCAATTTTCAGGTGCGCTAGATGAGCGCCTTCAGCTATCAACATAAACCCGATCAGGATAAGGAAAGCCAGTCCCAGCATCTGAACCGTTGGGTGCTTGTTGACGAAATTACCTACCGGATTAGCAAACAGCATCATGATCACAACAGATAAAACAACCGCCACAATCATGATTGCGAGTGCTCCTTCTACGCCATTGGTCATCCCTACGGCTGTTAGAATGGAGTCAAAGGAAAATACAATATTGATCAGAGTTATCTGTAGGATTACATTGGTGAGCGTAGAATTTTTCTTCTTTTTCTCCTCCCCATGATGGGTGTCATCTTCCAGTTTATGGTGAATCTCTGTGGTACTTTTGTATAACAGAAAAACGCCCCCCAGGATCAGGATGATGCTCTGCCCCGAGAATCCGGCCGTGACCCAGCTTCGGTTGATTTCAAACCAGGGCTCTTCCATCGCCACTAAAATGGAAACACCGAACAATAAAACAATCCGGAGGATCATGGCCAGGATCAGGCCAATATTAGTTGCTTTCGGGCGTTCGCTTTCGGGCAGCTTATTGGCACTAATGGATATGAAAATAATGTTGTCGATACCCAATACGATTTCGAGGAAGGTAAGCGTCAGCAAACTCATCCATACTTCCGCACTGGCCAAATTAGGCATAATAAACTCCATAATGAGGTAGGTTTTATATTTTTATTGGCAATTTTAATCATTTTAACTTACTGAACCAATAACTTTGCAAGCAAAGTTATTTTCTTTGAGTTGGATGTAAACGGCCGTGGCCGTTTACATCCAACTCAAATTTTTATTAGCACATGAAGTACCGCGTCCTAAACATAGAAGAACTCCAGGAACTGGAACAAGAATTCATCACCTTTCTATCGGCTCAGTCCATCACCAGCGATGTCTGGGAAGAGATGAAAGAAAAGCAAGCCGAACGGGCCAACTTACTGATCGAGCAGTTCAGTGATCTCGTATTCGAAAAAGTCATTGCCAATATCGAATACCTCGAACAGAAAAGTAAGCGGGAGATCCGGCTGTTCCATTGCATGCCCGAAAAGATCAAGATGCTGGGATTGGTCATCCAGGGAGAAACCCAACTGGATTTCACCCAAAACATGAGCCCGGAGCAAATGATGCAGCAAATGCAACTATCAGGTGCCGGCCTGAAAATGTACCAGGGGGAGAGAGCTTATAAAAAACAACGCGAGATCGAGTTGTTTGAGTTAATGGAAGAGGGAGCCTTGATTTCCAAAGATGGAGCCTTGTATAAAACGCTGCAAAGTCTGACCGCCAAATGATGCGAGGCCGCACCTTATTCGTCCTCCAATAAATCCGGTCTTCTTTCCTGGGTACGCTTCAATGCCTGCTCATACCGCCACTCTTCTATCTTCGGGAAATTCCCCGATAGCAGAAGTTCGGGTACCTTCCAGCCCCGGTACTCAGCCGGGCGGGTGTATACGGGTGGAGCCAGCAGATTATCCTGAAAGGAATCGGTCAGTGCAGAGGTTTCGTCTCCTAATACGCCGGGGATTAATCGGCCGATGGCATCCACCAGAATCGCAGCCGGTAATTCGCCTCCTGATAAGACGTAGTCTCCCACAGAGATCTCACGCGTTATGAAATGCTCGCGGATACGCTCGTCAATCCCTTTGTAATGCCCGCAAAGGATCAGGAGGTTGTTTTTCAAAGATAATTGGTTGGCAATGGATTGCTGGAAGCGCTCCCCGTCGGGCGTCATGTAGATGATTTCGTCGTAGGTTCTTTCCTTTTGCAGGTCCTCCATGCAGCTGACGACCGGTTCCAACATCATCACCATGCCGGCCCCTCCTCCGTATTGGTAATCATCCACTTGCTGATGCTTACCCAATCCGTATTTTCTTAAATCATGCACCACAACTTCCAGCAGGCCCTTGTCCGCCGCTCTTTTGAGAATGGAATGCTGAAAAGGGCTTTCGAGCAATTCAGGTAAAACAGAAATTATATCAATTCTAATCATATTAACATCTTCAATGTTCGGCCTAATAGTCCTACATAAGAAAATATTTGAAGGAACCGGGCCGCCGGATGGCGGCCCGGTTCCTTCAAATATTTTCTTCCATAAACTGTGCCCTTGTTAAAAAACCTTAAAGTTCGCTAATTCAATTGACTAGCGCTGTAAAAGAACGTAATTTTAGAAAAAATCACCCGATATCATGAAAGGAAATCTGAAAAAAGCAGTCATCATGCTGATGTCCCTCGGTTTTGTATTAGGCATTGCAATAGGGAAAATCCAGGATGACGTCAAACACCGACACAGTACACGACATCATCAATCTATCATCTTCCATTCACCTTCCGTACAAGTGCATACTTCCGGCTTGCAAAATGAAATTCAGCTGAGAATTGAAGAAAAACTCCGCAGAGTGGAGGAATTGCAGCAAAGAGCTCATGAAAAAGCGGAGAGAGCGGAGAAGTTGAAGTTGAGGTTTAAATGTCAATGATTTTTTTAGGAGGTCCCCAAATAGGCACCTCCTAAAAAAATCTATAGGGCGTTTCATCCGCCTATGGCGAATGAAACGTCCTATTTTTTACTCAATCCCTAAGAGTTCAACTGTAAAGATCAATGTTTCGTAAGGGCCGATGGGGCCGCCCTGTCCGGTTCCTCTGGCACCGTATGCCAGATCATAAGGCAGGTAGACTTTCCATTTTGAGCCAACCGGCATCAGCTTCAGGGCTTCTGTCCAGCCCGGAATCACCTGGGTAACGCCGAATGTAACAGGTTCTCCCCTCTTGTAGGAACTATCAAAAACTGTACCGTCCAATAAGGAACCTTCATAATGTACATTCACACGGCTGGTATCTGTAGGGATAGCGCCCTCCCCTTTGGTCAGCACCTCATATTGTAATCCGGTTGGAGTGGTCGTAACTTCTTCCCGCTTGCCGTTTTCAGCCAGGAATTGTTCGCCTTTCTCAATAATCGGAGCGAACTGCTTTTCACTTTCCTTCTGCGCATATTGTTGAATGATGGAATTGGCCTGATTCGGATCTATTTTTAGAGGCTTGTCATTTAAAACATCCTCAATAGCCTTAGAAAAAGTGTCAATTTCAATACCTGAAAAACCTTGCGACTGAATACTCTTCGCAATCAACACCCCTAAGCTATAACTAACTGAATCCATAAAAGTGGTATTTTGGGCGGATAGCCCTGTGATTAAAATGAGTTGAATAATAACAAGTGATCGGATAATTCTCTTTAGCATGGTCGAATGATTCTAAATGATAATAAGGTGGGGTTGTGTAAATACTCGTTCCTCGTTTTTACCCACCCCCGAAAATTTTGTTTAGGAGGTTGTTTTAAGAAAAAAACGAAGTTTTTTTCTTAAAACAACCTCCTAAAAGAATATTATTGGTTGGGGAAAAAGGCCGAAGGACTTTTTACACAACCCCACCTCATGTAAACAATATTCGCGCAAAGGTCGCATTTCTATGCCAAATAACAAAATGTCTGTACAAACACTGTTTTTCGTTAAAAATATTTTAAATTATTAGATATTTAAGCCGTCAAATAGACTAAGCCGTTATTTTACAAGAAACGAAGTTGTTTATAGTTATCTGCTGTAAACAACTTCAAAAAATAAAAGACATGAAGAAGACCCTGATAAGCGGACTGCTAATCCTGGCTGCAATAAGTTTTTTTGCTTTCAAAGCACCTGCTCCTCCGGCAGTCGAAGAAGCTATTAATTGGATGAGCTGGGAAGAGGCCATCGAAGCCAGTAATAAAAATCCAAAGAAAATATTTATAGATATGTACACTGACTGGTGCGGTTGGTGTAAAAAAATGGACGCCTCGACCTTCAAGG
Organism: Bacteroidia bacterium; assembly: GCA_030430845.1. Classification (GTDB taxonomy): domain Bacteria; phylum Bacteroidota; class Bacteroidia; order Chitinophagales; family Saprospiraceae; genus JANQPA01. The sequence continues at coordinate 50,327 of JAUIKE010000008.1, forward strand.
ACCCGGAAGTCGTTAAATATATGAGTGAAAACTTTTATGCCGTCAAGTTTGATGCCGAACAAAAAGAAGATGTGGTCTATGACGGACATACTTTCAAATTTGTAGCCAGTGGCCGCCGGGGTTATCATCAATTAGCCGCCTCTCTGCTTGACGGGCGCCTGGGGTATCCATCCTTTGTCTATATGGATGAAGAACAAAGAAGAATTACCATTTCTCCAGGTTTTAAAGAGACGGATCGTATGTTAAAAGAGTTGAAATTTATTGGAGGAGATCATTATAAGACGACTGATTTTCAGTCGTATGTAAACGATTCAAAATAACAAAAGCGGCCTCCGGGCCGCTTTTGTTATTATTCCAATTCTCTCGTCATTTCCTCCAATTCCTTCTTAAGTTGTAAAGCATCATCGACGGTCGAACTGGCCAGCATGCGCTGTGACAAGGACTCAATCGTATCCAGGTAAAACACATCCATTTCTACATCCGATTTCAATTCTTCCAATTTAGCCAGTTCCTCAAAATGCTCATCTTGTAGAGATTGTAACTTATTCTTCTTCTCCTCCAATGCTTTTGACAGCCGGTGATTATCCAGCATTTGATCCAGCTTTTGAATACAACGCTGAAAAAATAAGGCCTTGGAATTCCGGAGTTCCAGCTCTGCCTTAAAACCACCAATCAATTCTTGCAGGTCCTTCCAGTTGCGGGTGGCCATTTTTTGATCATACTTTTTCTGTTCTGCCTCTAGTTCTTTAATGTTCGAGCGAATATCCTTGATCTCATCTCGATTTTCTTGTAAAAGTACCCGACATTCATCTAGCCTGGACGCGATCCTACCCTCGGTACTGGCTCTGTACTCTTTTTCTATTTTTCGGTTTCTTAAATATTTTAATAGAAAATAGATACCTGCCGGCACCCCTGCTACAATCAGCACGGCAAATAACACAAAACGAAAAGCGATCATAAATCTTAGCATAAATGCTAATAAGAATACTCCAATCAATCCGTATATGAGAATTCTAAAATCCCTGTTATCCATGTATTGTACTTTCTTTTTTAAGTAATCTTTCTATAAGACTTCCCCCGCGGCGTGGCCGAGCTTTAAAAGAAACACAATTTTTTCAAAAAGATATCATTTTTATGAACCCTTTTAAAAAGTGGTTGTTAAAAAATCAGTTTCGAAATCGCTAATGTTTTTTGTTTGTTTATAGTTTATGTGGGTGCTCCGGGTGGAGTACCTTTTTTTTGCCCCAAACTGTAATTTTGAGGGCATTTATTTGTTAAAACCCCGATACACTTCTTTTCGCCTTCTCCATTTCTTAAGTTTGCAAAAGAAAGAAATATATAATCTAGGATATTAATTGTGGCGGTCGCCACAATTATCGAACTCTTTCAAGCAATTTTTTCTAATGAAACCGATTTATCAACTTTTTCCGATTCTAGCTATCCTACTCATCAGTCTAAATCCTTCTTTTGCTCAACTCCCGGAAGACTTTTATGACGAGCAGTATGCTGCCGGCTTTGACTTTCCAACGGGCATCACTTTTGACGAAAAAGGCCGGGCCTATGTTTGGGAAAAAAAGGGAATCGTTTATATCCTCGATAGCCTGGGCAACCGACTTCCCGAGCCCCTGATCGATATTTCAGAAGAGGTGATGAACTGGAAAGACCACGGTTTGCTTGGATTTGCCCTCGATCCTGCTTATTTAAATAATGGTTACTTCTACCTTTTATACGCCGTCGATCTTCACCATTATTTTCATCACGGTACCCCTGAATACCATTCGGACACCACTTATATTAATGGTGCTTCTTTCGGCAGGGTCGCCCGCTTTCAGGCAGATCCCTCCACGGGTTTTAGCACGGCCTTGCCTGACAGCAAAAAGATCTTGCTTGGTGAAAATATTAACAACGGGATTTCCCTATTGTATGAATTCCACGGCCTTGGAAGTTTATTGGCAGCTCAGGATGGAACCTTGATCCTTTCCTGCGGCGACGGTACCAGCAATCACGGAGCGGATATTGGAGGTGATAGCTTGTATTCCTTTGCCAGCCAGGCCATTGAGCTGGGTATTATTACGCCCGATCAGGATATTGGATCCTATAAAGCCCAATACCTCAATAGCTATAATGGAAAAATTCTGCGAATCGACCCTCAAACAGGCGACGGTCTGCCCAGCAACCCCTTTTATGACCCTGACAATCCACGTTCTCCAAAGTCTCGCACCTGGGCACTGGGCTTAAGAAACCCTTACCGGATCAGTATCCGCCCCGAAACAGGCAGTCATTATTCGGACGACGGTCAGCCTGGTATTATCTACGCAGGAGATGTCGGTAATGGCGGTTGGGAAGAATTAAATCTTGTAACGGAGGGAGGTATGAATTTCGGCTGGCCTGTTTATGAAGGAAACTTATGGATGTGGAGTTTTTTTATTAATGAAGTGCCGGATAATCAAATGGCTCCAAACCCTTTGTATGGCAACGGCTGTGATCAGGAATATTTCAATTTTCGCGACCTGGTCAAGGCGCGCCGGTATAATGAAGAACTGACATTCCTAAATCCTTGTGACGGTATTTCTGCTACCCCCGAATCTGCCTTACCTATGGAAGCTAAGTTTCCTGTCTTAAGCTGGAGCAATTCCAAATGGAATAAGCCCACACGGGCGGTAGTGCCTTATTATAATGAGAACGGAGATATTGACAATCTACCAATAGATGATTCAACTTCTGAAGTAAGGGGAGAAGCATTCGACGGCTATTCCAGCCTGTCGGGTGTTTTTTACACAGCCGACCAATTCCCGGAAAAATATCAAGGGAAATTCTTCGGCGTCGACTTCAGCGGATGGATTAAGGTGTTCGATTTTGATGAAGAACAGCACCTACTCTCGGTGGAGTCTTTTCACAACGACTGCAAAGACATCATTCACCTTGCTTTAAATCCCAAAGACGGCGCGCTGTACTACATTAACCTGGTCGGCGAGGTTCGCAAGATCAGCTTCGGCGGCAATCCGGCACCGGTAGCGATCATTTCAGCCGATCAATTGTACGGCCCCGGGCCGCTCACGGTACAATTTGATGCTGAACAATCCTACGATGTCAATTCAGAAGACCTAAGCTATCTTTGGAATTTTGGAGACGGACAAACACAAAGTGGCAAGCAAGCCAGTTTTACTTTTTCCTCCGATGGTAGCACCATCAAAAGCTATCCGGTCAGCCTGACCGTCACCGACCCTGAGGGGGCTTCCGCTACGCAAACCGTCATCGTTTCAGTAAACAACTCCCCTCCTCAAGTTAATATATCCTCTTTTAAAGATGGAGATCAATATCCGCTCGACAAGACCATTCTATTGGTTTTGGACGCAGAAATAACAGATGCCGAACATAGCCAGGAGGAGTTGTTCTATCAATGGAAGGTATACTTGCACCACAACGATCACTTTCATCCCGAACCGACGGATTTTAACCCCAAAACGCACATGCTCGTCAGCCCGCTCGGCTGTGACGACGAGATTTACTACTACCGTATTGAACTCACGGTCAGTGATCCGGAAGGGCTCAGTACGACCGACAGTCGGTTGATCAAGCCCTATTGTGCGGTCGATTTTGTAGAATGGACTGAGCTGGTAGCAGCCACCCAAACACAATCGATCGACCTTCAGTGGGCGTCTACCTCTGAAGATGATGTTTTGACCTATGAGATCCAGCGGAGTTCGGACTTTTATAATTTCGTAAAAATAGGCAGTGTACCGCCAAAAGGGACGGGCACTGATTACCAGTTTGAGGATACAGCTCCATTACTAGGCGCCAATATTTACCGGGTGAAGGTGATCAAAAAAGAGGAAAGGGCCTTTAATTATTCTAACCTGGCCTCCGCTTCTTATCCTAAGGTTACGGACCTTCGGATCTACCCTAATCCGGCCGGCAATCAGTTCACAGTAGACGTGAAAGAATCTCAATCTGACCGCATCGGCTTTGAGCTGTACAGCATGGACGGGCGTAAGATCCTGGGTACCGATTGGGAAACCACTTCGGGAGAAAGGTTTAAAAAGGAGGTCCTTTCATCTGATCTGCCCAGAGGAATGTATTTCTATAGGATCATTAATGGAGAGGAGCAAAAGATTGATCGGCTACTTTTAGGATATTAAAAATGAGGGCGGATTTTGCTAAGGCAAAACCCGCCCTCATCTTCATCAAACCACCTCCGCTACTACGTAAATACTTCCTCCAACAAAAACCAAGTCTTCTGTACCGGCTTGTTTGAGAGCAGTTTCATAAGCAGCTACTACAGAAGAGAATACCTCCCCTTTTAAGCCATACCCAGTAGCCTGATCCGCCAGAGCTTGTGCATCCAACCCTCTTGGGATATCCGCTTTAGCGAAGTAATATCGAGCGGTTGCAGGTAATATGTCCAATATTTTGTGAATATCCTTGTCTTTGACCATACCCAGTACATAGTGAAGTTGCCGATGTGGGATTTTGTCCAATTGCTCCACAGCATAGGTCATGCCCCCGATGTTATGAGCACTGTCCATAATGACAAGCGGATGCTCTTGCACTACTTGCCAGCGGCCGATAAAACAAGTCAAGTCTCGCAGATGCTCTAGGCCCTCCTGAATATGAGGTAGAATTATCTTTACAGGTAATTGTTCGGATTGATTCAGGGCTGAAACCGATTGGAGCACGGTTTGCAGATTGCGGGCTTGATAAGGCCCGCTCAGTTCGGTCAAAAGGTGATCCGTCCATAGGTTTTGATGATGAAAAACCTGGTACATGGTTTTTCCTGCCTCTGCTTCTTCCTCTTTCACCTGCCATATTTGATCGGCAAAAGTAATCGGAGCGCCTTGTTCTTCGGCTTCTTTGAGAAAAACAGGTTCCGTCTCCTCCTGCGTTTCGCCAATCACCACCGGCACGCCTTCTTTTATGATCCCGGCTTTATGACCGGCAATTTCTTCCAGGGTATCGCCCAGTACCGACTGATGATCATAGCTGATATTGGTAATTATACTGAGTATAGGAGTGATGATATTAGTAGAATCGGTACGTCCTCCCAGGCCGGTTTCAATGATAGCGACCGCTACTTTTTCTTCGGCAAAATACTGAAAGGCCATGGCCACGCTCAATTCAAAAAAGGAAGGCTGAATGCTCCTGACCTCTTCCTGTAATCGATTTATGAAATCAATGACAAACTGTTCTTTAGCCAATTCACCATTTACTTTGATCCTTTCGCGAAAATCGCGGTAGTGGGGAGAAGTGTAGAGGCCTACTTTTAAACCGGCCGCCTGTAAAATGGCGGCTAGCATATGCGCCACCGATCCTTTGCCGTTCGTGCCTGCAATATGTATACAGGGATATTGTTTGTGCGGATGGCCCAGCAATTCATCCAGCTCGTCGATATTTCTTAAGCCCGCCTTCAAAGCAGCAGGGCCTTTTTTTTGAAACATGGGAAGCTGTTGGGAGAGGTAGGTGAGGGCTTCTTGGAAGGTTTTTATTTTCATTTTTGTGCTCTGACCATATAAAAAGAGGCTGTGGGTTTGTGTGAAAAGGCCTTCGGCCTTTTCACACAAACCCACAGCCTCTTTTACCTTTTTCTATTTAACTTTGAAGGTATAAGTAATCGTTCCGCAATCCACCTTGCTACCGGAAGGGAACTTCCATTTTTTGGCATTGGATTCTGCCAGGCGTTTCAGGGTAGCATCCCCTGTTGTAGATCCGCCCTGTGTATACCTGGCACTGATCACATTCCCGGCTTCATCCACACAAACCTTGATCACCACTGTACCTTCTTTTTGAGAATTATCGGTTACAGAAGGAGAATTGGTTGGCCTTCCACGGCCGGTCAGGTCTCCGCCTACTCTACCCGAGCCTGTACTGATGGACTCCAAAGCTCCGGTATTAGGATCTCCGTCGGGGTCTCCGCCGGATTGCTTGTCGCCATCCCCGTCACCATTGGAGTTTTTGAACAGGTCAGAGAATTTCTCTTTGTTGGCAGCTGCTTCGGCCTCTTTGCGCTTACGATCCTCTTCGGCTTTGCGGCGTGCCTCTGCTTCGGCTTCCTTGCGGGCCTGTTCTTCCCGTTCCTGCTGTAGGCGTTCCTGGCGCTCTTGCTCCTGTTTTTTCTTAAGGGCGATCTGCTCTGGATCTTCAGCTTCGACCACTTCCGGTTCTTTAACCGGCTCTTTTTCAGGCTTGGGAGGTTCGGGTGTGACCTTTTCCTCTTGTTGTTCTTCTTCCGGCTCTGGTACCGGATCGGTATTGGCTGCGGAAGGTGCCGGCTCTTCGATATCGTCGAATTCAGGCACGCCCAGGTTAACCGTAATGCCTTCCTGGCCCGGAGGCGGGTCCGGGAGCGTTAGAAACGGAATCAATAATAATACCAAAAATATGACATGCACCACTGCCGATATGAGCCGGCCGCGTTGCTTGAATTTGCTGTTTCCTGAATTTACTGAGACATCCATGATATATTTAGTTAATCGTTATTCGTTGATAGTTGTTCGATTTGAGCTTGAGTTGTTTATTGATGACATATATAGGCACGCAGATTACGCCAATTTCGCAGATTCAATCATTTGCAAAATCTCTGGCATATGCGTGGAAAGAAAAAACCTACAAATAACTACCTAATCTCAAATCTGGTTCAATCTTACCCAGAACTCTGAACCCAGAACCCTAAACTCTGAACCACTTTCCCTATTAAGATGCAATCACAAGTATAATTACACAAATAAAAGTGTTAAAAACAATGACTTTTCTGTTAAAGCCTATCTTTTCTCCGTAGCCAGGATACCGTTAATATTATAGCGCATGGCAATATCCATCACGGATACCACATACTCTGTAGGTGCTCCGGGAGCGGGTGAAATAGTCATATTCATTTTACTGGAAGAAGCTCGGGCTTTGCGCCCCAGGGTCGATTCCAGGTCGTTGATGCTGATCCGGCGACCATTGAAGAAATACTCTCCCGCTCTGCTGATCGTCACATTATCGATTTGGTCGGTAGCCACGCGACTCGTTTTGGAGCTGCCCGGAAGTTTCAGGTTCAGGGCATTGGGAGCTACCAGGCTGGAGGTCAGCATAAAGAAGATCAATAACAAAAAGATAATGTCCGTCAAAGAGGACATATTAAACTCAGCACTGACTTTATTTCTTTTTTTGAGTCCCACTTTATTTCTTTTTTGAGACTGTCTCAAAAGACCTACGGCCTTCTTCGCCAGCCAGTAATATTCTTTTAGGAGATGTTTTTAGAGAAAAACGAAGTTTTTCTCTAAAAACATCTCCTAAATAAAATTCTGTGGGGTGCCGAATCCGCCTGAGGCGGATGAGACAATCCCATTATTCCTTAGGTTGCGTAGCGATGATGGCCTTCACCCTCAACTTACTGGCGATTTTCATAATATTGATCACATAGTCGAAGGAAGTGCCTACTTCTGCTACGATGGTAATATTCACATTTTCTTTCAGGTCCGATTCTCTTACTTTTCTTCTAAGCTGACTTTCCAGGCGTGAAACGGGCAGTTCCAGGCCATTCAGGGTATGCCGGCCCGTTTTTTCCACTGCTACTACAATGGAGGTTGAGGCCACTGTTTTGGAATTCGACTTAGGCAGCTCGAAAGGTTCGATCTTGACCAAGGTCGAGGTCAACATAAAGAAGATCAGCAGCAGAAAAATGATGTCCGTCAAAGAGGACATACTGAATTCGGCACTGACTTTATTTCTTTTTTTAAGTCCCATTCAATCCGATTTGTAAGCAGCAGTATCGGGCTGTACTCGAGACCGCCACTTAATTAATTTATGCAGAAGGTTCCTGCAATAAATCCATAAACTCTACCGTCGTTCTTTCCATCTTGAACACTACTTTTTCCACATTCGCCACCAGGACGTTATAGCCAATGAAGGCAAAGATACCGATGAAGAGTCCCAGGGCAGTCGTAATCAGGGCCTGGTAGATACCGCCGGCCAGAACGGTTGGTGTTACATTCTGCTGGGTAGACATGTTATAAAAAGCCTGGATCATACCCGTGACGGTACCGAAGAAGCCGATCATGGGCGCTGCACCTGCAATACTAGCGAGGGTAGACAAGCTTTTTTCCAGCTTAAACAATTCCAGGTTGCCCACATTTTCGATGGCTGCATCGATGTCGCGCAGAGGTTTTCCGATACGCTGAATTCCTTTTTCCACCATTCGGGCTACTGGTGAGTCGGTGGTCTGACACAAAGCCTTGGCCCCGTGAATATTTCCGGAAGCTACATTAGCTCTGATATTGCTCATAAAACTCTGGTCTACTCTACCCGCTTTTTTGATCGCACCATAGCGCTCCACAAAAATATAAACGGCAATAACGGATAATACCAGCAATACCAGATAGATCGTAATGGCCAAAGGGCCGGACTGTAGAATAACATCGAAGGCGCTTTGGCTCGCCATTTCACTTTCTCGCTCCAGATCTGCTGTCTGGAATAGTAGGATAGTCTTTTGGAACATTTAAGCTTCTTTTAATTTGAATGTTGGGTTCTGAGTTATAAATTGATCGTTGTAATGGCCCGAAAATTGAAAATGGATAAAAATGAGGCTGCCTCAACAATCAATCACCTCGAATTATGGTTTTCAGAACGAATTTAACAGAAATAAAATTATTTAATAAATTACTTTATGGTTTTTAGCTGATGCTTAGCAGTCTATCGGAACATCTCTCTAGATAAGGGTATTTAATTATCGATCTTTGGGGGCACGCAGATGTCGCAAATTTATCTCTACCCACCATTTAGGAATAACTGTATTTTTTAGTTTAGCGAAAATTCGCTAATTTTAAACCGAATTTACGCAAGGGTTGTTAACATTGACGATCAAGGATACCGTTTTAGTGCGGTAAACCGTCAAAAAGTACCCATTATCCGAAAAAAAATTCCATTAAGTCTAATAAAACCGAAATAATCACTTCAATGAGTAGAAGAATCACCAAAGCAGCCGTACTCGGATCAGGCGTCATGGGGTCGGGTATTGCCTGCCACCTGGCCAATATCGGGCTTGAAGTCCTCATGCTTGATATTGTACCGCGCGATCTTCCCGAAAAAGATCAAAATAATCCCAAAGCTCGCAATGCCATTGTAAACGGGGCCTTACAGGCAGCCATTAAGTCTAAGCCTGCTGCCCTGTATGACAAATCCTTCGCTTCCCGAATCACCACTGGCAATTTTGACGACGATTTTGACAAAATAAAAGAGGCAGATTGGATCATCGAGGTGGTTATAGAAAGACTGGACATCAAAAAGCAAGTCTTTGAAAAGGTGGAACAATATCGCAAAAAGGGAAGTCTGGTAACTTCTAATACCTCCGGTATTCCCATCCATTTGATGACAGATGGGCGTTCAGATGATTTCAAACAACATTTTTGCGGCACCCACTTTTTTAATCCACCCCGCTACCTGAGATTACTGGAAATCATTCCTACTAAAGATACTAAACAGGAAGTCATCGACTTTTTCATGCACTTTGGCGACGTTTTTCTCGGAAAACAAACGGTACTCTGTAAAGACACGCCTGCCTTCATTGGCAACCGCATCGGTGTCTATGCCATGGGCAAAATCTATCAATTGACCAGAGAAATCGGCCTGACCATAGAAGAGGTGGATAAGTTGACCGGCCCGGCCATCGGTCGCCCCAAATCAGGAACCTTTCGTTTGGGAGACCTGGTTGGATTAGACACAGCAGGAATGGTTATTCAAGGCATTAAGCAGAATTGTCCGGATGATCCGCAGGCCCAGCAATTGACTGTACCTGATTTCATGCAGTTTCTATTGGATAATAAATTCCTGGGAAATAAAACGGGGCAAGGTTTTTATAAAAAAACAAAGGAAAAAGATGAAAAAGGAAGGTCGGTTATTTTGGCCCTCAATTTAGAGACCAAAGAATATGTACCTCAGAAAAAAGTCGATTTCCCCAGTTTAAAGCAAGCCAAACAAATTGACGATCTGCCCAGAAGGATCAAAATGTTCTTTGAGGCAGAAGATAAAGGAGCTGAATTAGTGAGAAGATCCTTAGTTGGATTATTCTCCTATGCCTCCAACCGAATTCCTGAAATTGCCGACCACCTATTCAGTATTGATGATGCCTTGCGCGCCGGCTTTGGCTGGGAAGTGGGGCCGTTTGAATACTGGGATGCAGTAGGCATTGAAAAAGGAATTGAATTAGCCGAAAAGCAAGGTGAGCCCATCGCTGCCTGGGTGAAAGAGATGGTAGCGGCCGGCCATAGCAGTTTTTATAAAACAGAAGGCGGTCAAAGAAAGTACTACGACATTCCTAGTAAGTCGTACAAAACCATACCCGGTACAGAAGAATTCATCATACTGGATACTTACCGCGACAAGGCTCCGGTTATGAAAAACAGTGAGGTGGTCTTACACGATATCGGTGACGGCGTTTTGTGCCTGGAATTTACCAGCATGCACAACTCAATTGGTGAGGGCGTCCTGCGCGGTGTAAATGAAGCCATTCAAATAGCGGAGGAAGGAGACTGGAAAGGTTTGGTGATCGGAAATAATGCCAACAACTTTACGGTGGGTGCGAATTTGATGCTCATCGCTATGTTTGCCTACCAACAAGAGTTTGACGAGCTCAACATGGCCGTTAACCTCTTCCAGCAAACCAGCATGCGGTGTCGCTACTCATCCATCCCGGTGGTGGCCGCTACCCAGGGCTACACCTTCGGCGGCGGATGCGAGTTCATCATGCACTGCGATGCGTCGATGTCGGCAGCTGAGTCCTATATAGGGCTGGTGGAAGTAGGTGTCGGTCTGATTCCGGGAGGAGCAGGCACAAAAGAGTTTGCGGTACGCGCATCGGATTCCTTCCATACCGGAGATGTCAAGATCCCTACCCTGATCGAAAAATTCAAAACCATTGCGCTGGCTTCTGTGGCCACTTCCGCACATGAAGCTTTTGGTCACGGATATCTACTTCCCAGTAAAGACGAAGTTGTAGTCAACACCAACCGCAACATTGCCGAGGCGAAGAAAAAAGTACTGGAATTAGCCGATAATTACATTCAGCCGATCCAGCGTGACGATGTGCACGTACTTGGGCGCGGCGGACTGGCGGCTCTTTACGCCGCTGCCAACGAACTGTTCCTCGGCAACTTTGCCAGCGAGCACGACATCAAGATCGCCCATAAGGTGGCCTGGGTCCTCTGCGGCGGCGACCTGACCGGCGAGCAAAAAGTGTCCGAACAATACCTGCTGGACCTCGAACGCGAGGCCTTCCTCAGTTTGTGTGGCGAGAAAAAGACGCTGGAGCGCATACAGCATATGCTGCAGACGAATAAGCCACTTCGCAACTAGTATTGGGTATTGGGTATTGGGACATTAAATTAATGATTGATGCATAATTTTAAGGAATTGAAAGTTTGGAGAGAAGGGATTGAGCTTGTTAAAGAAGTATATCAATTGACCAATACCTTCCCCTCTGAAGAAAAGTTTGGCCTTACGGCTCAAATGAATAGATCAGCAGTTTCCATACCCTCAAACATAGCAGAAGGAGCAGGAAGAGGAAGTTCAGATAAAGACTTTGTCCATTTTTTAAGAATATCCTACGGCTCCTCTTGTGAATTAGAAACCCAACTCATCGTATCCAAAGAATTAAATTTTATTGAAGATACGAGTTTTGCACAAGTAGAAAAACGACTACACGTAATACAGAAAATGATCTATAAATTAATAAAATCTATGGGTAGTTAAATTCGCGCCGCACCCGAAGGGGGTGGCCGACCAGGGTCCCAGTACCCAATACCCATTTCACAATACTAAAACAATGGATGCATACATCGTAAAAGCATATCGCTCAGCAGTCGGAAAAGCCAAGAAAGGAGGCTTCCGCAATTATCGCTCGGACGACCTGGCCGTCGACGTGGTCAAATACCTCTTTGATCAGACGCCCGGGGTGGACCCAAAACTGGTTGATGACGTGATCGTCGGCTGCGCCAATCCGGAAGGAGAGCAAGGCCTGCAGATCGGACGTCAGATCTCGCTCAGAGCCCTCGGTAAATCCGTGCCGGGCATGACCGTCAATCGCTATTGCGCGTCCGGCCTGGAGACTATTTCTATTGCTGTGGCAAAGATCAAAGCCGGTATGGGCCATGTATACGTGGCCGGCGGTACCGAAAACATGAGCATGATCCCGATGACGGGCTACAAACTGGCCCCTAGCTACAAAGTAGCCAGCAGCACGCCGGATTATCTGGTCAGCATGGGGATTACCGCCGAAGCCGTCGCCAAAAAGTACAACATCAGCCGGGATGCAGCCGATGAGTTTGCCTATAACTCTCATATGAAGGCGGGCAATGCCATCGATCAAGGCTTTTTTAAGGATGAGATCGTACCGGTAGAGGTAGAAGAAGTTTTTGTAAAAAACAACAAGCGCGTTTCCACCAAGCAGGTGGTAGATACAGATGAAGGTGTACGCCGCGATACAAAGAAGGAAGTGCTGGCCAAGCTCCGCCCGGTCTTCGCCAGAGGAGGTGTCGTCACAGCCGGTAATTCTTCTCAGACTTCAGATGGGGCAGCTTTCACGCTCGTGATGAGCGAAGAAATGGTCAAGCAGCTGAACCTGGAGCCGATTGCCAGACTGGTTTCTTGTTCCGTCGGAGGCGTTGATCCGCTGTATATGGGCATTGGCCCTTGCGCGGCTATTCCGAAGGCGCTTCAGCAGGCAGGCCTGAAGTTGAACGACATTGAGCTGATCGAATTGAATGAAGCTTTTGCCACACAGGCGCTGGCGGTCATTCAGGAAGCTGGACTCAATCCCGACATAGTGAATGTAAATGGTGGGGCGATTGCACTGGGTCACCCATTGGGATGTACCGGAGCAAAATTGTCGACGCAGCTGCTCAATGAATTGAAGAGAAGAGATCAGAAGTACGGCATGGTGACGGCCTGTGTAGGAGGCGGTCAGGGCATAGCCGGGATTTATGAGAGATTAAATTAAAAAAAAAAACGGGCAGCTCAGCTGCCCGTTTTTTTTTTAATTTAATCTCTCAAAGATAAACTTGGATTACTCAAAGCAGCCTTCACCGACTGCAAGCTCACCGTCAAAAATGCGACTAACACGACAAAAATACCGGCTACCCCAAACATCCACCATTCCAGCTCTATTCGATAGGCAAAATCCTGCAACCATAGGTTCATCGCATACCAGGCAATGGGAATAGCGATTATAAAACCATAGATCACCATCTTCAGAAAATCTCTGGACAGCATACCGACTATGCCATTCACAGAAGCCCCCAGGACTTTTCGGATACCGATCTCTTTGGTTCTCTGCCTGGCCACAAAGGCAGCGAGGCCGAATAAACCTAAAGAAGCAATGATAATAGAAAGGATGGTGAATATACCAAAGAGCTCCCCTACTCTCTTATCGGTCTGGTAAAGCCTGTCAAATTCTTCATCCAGAAAGGCATATTCAAATGGATAGGGAGAATACGCTTTAATGCTGCGCTCCAATTGGTCAATCGTTCCGGATAGATTGTTCGGGCTGATTTTTACGGCCATGTGGGAAATATAGCGATTCCGGATCATTAACATTAGCGGCGCTATTTCGGAATGCATGGAGTGAAGGTGAAAATCTTTTACGACTCCTATCACCGTCTTGGGCTTAACCTCTCTAATGGTTTTCCCTACTGCTTCTTCGGCCGTCCAGCCCAAAGCCCTGGCGGCTGTTTCGTTGATGATGCGGGCATTGGTAGAGTCGGTTTGCAGATCTGGGGAAAAATTCCGCCCGGCGATCAATTCAATGCCGAAGGTTTCTAGAAAATCGTGGTCTACCCAGGCCCGATAGGTCATCAGCCCTTCCTCATAAGTTTCTGTCTCATGCCGAATAATAGTATTATGGGTCAAATTAGTCGGCAATTGAGTCATGGAGCTTACGGAAATGATATTGGGATTTCTCTCCCACTCACTCTTCAAATTGGGGAATTGATCTCTGACCTTAGTATCAAAAACAGGTATGGTTACAATGTGGGCTTTATCATAGCCTAATTCTTTATTTTGGATGTATCTAAACTGTAGGTAAATCACCAGGCTGCTAATAATCAAAACAATAGAAACAGCATACTGACCAACCAACAGAACTCGCTGTAGCTTCAAATTAGAAAAACGCCCCAGGCCTTTTCCTCCTAAAATATGAATAGGCCGAAGAGAAGACATCAATAAAGCCGGATAACTGCCCGACAATAAGCCTACCAGTAAAACCAGGCCAATCATCCCCGGCAACAAATACGGACTACCTAACAAATTCAACTCTAAGGGACGATCCATCAATACCCCAAATTGAGGCAACAGCAGACTGCTTAGCCCCAAAGCTAGTAACAAGCCAAGAGAAGCAATTAAAACCGACTCGCCAAGAAATTGTACGATCAATTGCCGACGTACGGCTCCCACGACCTTGCGCATCCCTACCTCCCTGGCACGCTTGATCGAGCGAGCGATGGCCAGGTTCGTATAATTCACACAGGCCAGTATGAGTACCAGTATAGCCACCCAAAACAATAAGGTCACATATTTGGCATTCCCTTTGAGGCCAATGTCAAAGTTCACCTGATCTTCGAAGTGGAGTTCAGACAAAGGCCGGATCTGGTAGGAAATTTGAAAAGGAAAGTCCTCCGGTAATTGCTGATATTTATTTAATAAAGCCGGCATTTTACTTTGTAAAACGGCAGGGTCTGCTTCTTTAGAGAGTGAAAAAAAAGTGTAATAGTCGTTATTGTTCCATGGATCTTCCTTCATTTCCTCCACATATTGGCTACTAGATAGCATGGGAACCAGAAAAGAAAACTGAAGAGAGGAATGAGTCGGCAGATCTTTTACCACTCCGGTAACGGTCATGGGGGTACGATTGTCATATAGGACGGTCTGTCCGATAGCTTCTTTATCCCCAAACATCTTTTTGGCCAAAGATTCGGAAAGGACCAAACCATCTGCCTTATCCAAAACCGTTTTTACATTACCCCGGATTAGGGGATGACGGAACACCTCAAAAAAATGGGCATCGGCACCAATACCTTTTTCGTAAAAATGATTTTCTCCAAAACTAAGTAAGGAGGTTCTATCCCAAATAGTGGTAGCCGCCTCCACTTCAGGATAATCAGCCACCAGAGCCGGGGCCAGCCCTACGGTTGTATATCCATAAAGATCAGAATCAAAAGAGGTATTCCCCTCCATTCTTTGAACCATCCGGTAGATCCGATCACTATTTGCGTAAAATTGATCGAAAGCATGTTCGTGCCGGACGTATAGAAAAATCAGCAGAAAGCAGCTCAGACCAATGGCCAGGCCTCCGATATTGATGAAGGAATACAGCTTCTGCTTCATCAGGTTGCGCCAGGAAACTTTGAAATAATGTTTGAGCATGTCGGGTTGTATTAAAAGATGAGACAGATTAATTGATCTGATAAAATCCGGTCTGAAATGCAGTAACACCTGCCACAAAAAAGCTCTTCGAGCCTTTCGTGGATTATCTTCAGCTTGCTGTTCAAAGAGTTCGATCAGGTTACCTTCGATTTCTTCGAGATAATCCTCCCGGCAAAACCAACGGAGGAATTGCAAGGGCCTTTTGGGTGCTTGATGCTCCATTAGCCGAAGGTGATTTTAGGGATGGCCCGATAGATACTGGTTCGCAGCTCATATTGTTGATCCAGCATCTGTTTGCCAAGCGCTGTGATAACGTAGTATTTCTTGCGTCGCCCTCCTCGGCTGTTCGTAATTCCTCCAAAACGAGAAGACACAAAGCCTTTTTCCGTCATCCGTTTCAGAGATACATGTACGGCACTGA
Organism: Bacteroidia bacterium; assembly: GCA_030430845.1. Lineage (GTDB taxonomy): Bacteria > Bacteroidota > Bacteroidia > Chitinophagales > Saprospiraceae > JANQPA01. The sequence continues at coordinate 66,138 of JAUIKE010000008.1, forward strand.
TGTTGATCTTCTTGTCTAGCTTTTCTTCCAGACTTTCCTTGATGGACACTCCGTAGGCCTCGTCATGCTGTGCGGCGACGGTGAGCAGGACCAGTTCTTCAAATTCTCCGAGGGATGTATTTTTCATAAAAACAGTTTATTGACAGGGTAAAGAAAAAGCCTTCGGCCTTTTTCCTCCACCTATGCGTTTCATTTACTTAACAAATGTAAAAATAATTTATTACATTCACAATTGTTAAGTAAATGAAACTACTTTTTGATCCTGAGTTAACATTTTTACTAACACGAGATGCCATAAAATTGGAGTTTGTGTGGAAAAAGACATGACATGTCTAAGACATGTCATGTCTTTTTTGCTGCAAATGACTACTTTGAAAAAAAATTTAAACCAAATGAAAAACCTCTTCCTTATCTCGTTTATTTTGACCTTTTTCTTTCTAAAAGTACAGGACTCCTTTGCTCAGACTTATCAGCCCATGGCGGTAGAGGGAGCGCATTGGGTCATCCAATCTGATCGATTGAGTACGCTCTGGCTAGATGAAAAGTTTGTCCTTTCGATTCGAGGAGATACCATCATACAAGGTCAATCATATAAAAAGGTGTACAAAGAGCCTTATGAGTTTGATGAAAGCCGTAAAGTTTTTCTAAAAAATATTGCCGGCTCGAGCCTTTATGCTTTAATGCGGGATGATACGACCCAGCGTAAGGTATATGCCATCATGGGAGAAACGGCCTACGATAACTGTGCAGACAGCGAAGAATACCTTCTATTCGATTTTTCTCTAACGAGTGGCGATACTCTTTCCTGGTGTAGCCTACAAGAATTCAAGCTTGATCCTGAAAAACCTCATATCGTGGATAGCAGCAAGGTGGCCTCCTCCTACCCTACTGGAGGTGAGCGAAAGGTGTTGTATGCTGTTCTACCTTTCATAGGTTATCTAGATGCTACAATTTCTGAAGAAACCATGCCGATTATCGAAGGATTTGGCTACGAACATTACGGCCCGTTTATTGTCGGCACTTCGGTTGAAAAATATTGTGTGGGGACATTGGAGGAATGTGAACTGATCACTGATACAGAGGACATTTCACAAACTGATATTCATATTTTCCCTAATCCTGCTGCGGATTTTATTTATGTAGATGTAAAAAACCGGGAAAATGCTTCTTTTCAGTATCAGTTATTTTCGGTGGATGGGAAAAAAATGAGGGAAGGGTATTTACAAGGTGATAAGGTCTCCATACAGGATTTGCCAACTGGTTTGTTTTTTCTTTTTATTAGGTTTGAAGGGAAGGACATAGTATTAATTGAAAAAATTTTGATTCATCGTTAAAGCATGAAAATGAAGATTATTCATGCCGAAGTTTAAATGAGGTAAGTTGGGGGATGGGGTTGTGTAAAAAAATACTGGCACAGCCAATATACATTACCATCGTCAAAGACGAAGGTTTTTAATAAAAATAAAAAAAGCTCCGGACCAGGCCGGAGCATAACAAATCATAATCAATTATAACACGTTTCTTTGAAGTTGGGTGCCGCCAAACAAGGGCAGCTCATACATTGATATTGTACCTTACATTGTAATATTCTATTTCGTAAAAAGCAGGGAGGCGACCGTAGCCGCCCCCCTAGTAAGAGGGAACAATTATTCTACGATAATCATCCTTCTCGTTGCCGTGTAATCACCTGACTTCAGAGTGTAGTAAATAACACCTGTCGGCAGGTTGTCGCGTTCAAACCTAATCATGTTGTAACCTTTATGGTAATCTCCTTTTACGATCTGTAGTACTTTACCCTTCGCATCGCGCAGGATCATCTCTGCTTTGTCTGCCTGTGGAAGGTGGAAGCCGATGGCTGTTTGCGTCATGAATGGGTTCGGCATGTTCTGGTACAATTCGTAACTCACACCCGTAACGGTACCGTCAGAGAATTGGATCACTACATCCTGTAGCTGTCCGTTCAAATCGTAAGCTTCCGCCATGGTGTAGCGACTGGAAATACCCAGCAAACTACTCAGCTGACCCGACTGGTAGGCTTTGAAGTGCAGGGTGATCAACTCACTATCTGACTCCTCGCCGGTACCTGTTTCCAGGTCAAAAACTTCATTCCAGCTTATCGTAATGACACCTTCATCGAGGTATCTTAAGCCAATATTCTGTTCATGTAAAGTAGCATATTCGATATCCTGTAGTTCCAGTACGGCATTATCGAAAGTTAGCGTATACTGATAACCGAGTACTTCCTGAAGCTGTTCGCTACTCAGCGTAACCGCATAGGTCTGACCGGCTTCGATGAAACGATCTTCGGCCTTCATTTTAAATACGCCCTTCACATTCCGTTCTTCGATATCCAGGCTGTTGGCCACGGCGCTCATATTCACATCGCCGATCTTCACAGCATAGAAATCCACATCAAGAGTCATATCCTCCAGGTCATTCAGATTGACGATCTCTGGGAAAGGCTCTGCCCATGGATTGGATGGATCCTTAAATTCATAGGAGGCATCGATGAATCGCCAGCTGGTATTGTTGCTGAAGTTGTCCTCCAGACTCAGGATCATCTTACGCAACTGGATCAAATCAATCGTGGTGATAGACTCCGAGTTATTCACGTCCGCAGCGATCATTAGCAATGGATTTCCGAGTAATTCGGTGCCCAAGATGTGCTGGGTAATCTTCACCAGGTCAAAGGTGCTGACGCCGTTCATTGGATCGGCATCCAGATGTGGCGTGATAGAGTAGTCATATCCTCCTCTTAGGCCATGGAAAGCATACACTCCTTCGGCTTGGGTACGCGTTTCGACAAAATCCTGACCACTTAGCATCACTTCCACTCCTTCTACCAACTCATCTTCCATGGTGGTAATCAAACCGGCGATTGACAACCTTCCGGTCGTATCTGTCACCGTTTCCTCGCAAGGACTAGGATCGACACCTGGCTGTACATTTACCATTACTGTACAGAAATCAAAGTTGCCTACTCCATCCACGCCTATGACAAAGATGGCCAAAGCTCCTCCGTTGTCGTCACAAGTAAATTCTACACTTCTGTATTCTTCTGTCAGATAATCAGCCGTGGGCGTTTCCAGGCTATCTGCCAGTAGTTCATCCTGACGGACTACGTAGTATCGAACATTGTTGTCAGATCCAGGGATGATGTCTGCATCCTCGTGAGGCGTACAGTCTATCACTCCGCTGGCAATGAAGTCAGTCGCCCAAACGGTATTCGCACCTCCCACAATCTGCTTATTCTCTACGATCGGCATCAGATCCACGCTCAGGATAGCAGTACAGATCGGTGCGGGGGATTTGCAGTCAATGATGGAGAATGGAATTTCTCTGTTGGCCACATTTCCGCACTGGTCAGCTGTTTTCACAATAAACTTGTGCTCACCAAGCGGTAGTCCCTTGCCTGCTATACTTGCAATGCGCAAGGTATCTCCATCCAGGCTAGCCGTATACAATTCATCAATGGCATTGACTGGGCTTCCTTTAGAATCCACATCAATCAATACTTCTCTGATATCTACCAATTCTGTACAAGAATCGACTACAGAAACAGGAATCATCACTTCTGCCTGGCAATCTGCAGCTCCTGTTGCACCGAAGGCGCAGAACTCAAGCGTATCGAAGCTAATGATCGGTGCTTCGTCATCGTATACCTTGATCACCTGGGTGTATTCCCAATAGCCAGGCGTGATCCAGTATTCCTTGTTATCATCACAAGCCAGCGAAGTATAGGAAGCGGCCTCTCTTTCGAAGGTGATAACCGGCTCAACCTTAGGATCGTTGTCATCATCAATCCATACCCTGTTCGCTCTGTCTGCCAAGCCTTCTACTCTAAGCCAGGTAGGCTCGCTAAAATCTCCATCACAATCTACATCTCTTGGGATGATGGTTGGCTCCAGAGAAACGCCGTCATATTCACACCAGTTAATAATGCGATAGGTTACGTAGCGCTTGAAGCAGGCATCATCACCGGCCACAAATACGGCTGTGTCACGGTGTACCGCAAATACATCACAGGCATAAGTCGTCAGCTCCAGATCGTCGCCGCCGTCACCGTCACAAGTATCTTCTGCATCAGCAGGGAACTTGATCAGGTAATCATTCACATTGTATACATTGATCACTTGCTCACAGGTATTAACCACCGCTCCTTTGGCCGTATAGGTTGTTACGCTGAAAATACGTGTCAGAACACCCTCAGAGCAATCGGTCGGCTCCCACTTAATGGTATCACTTAAGGTAGCAGCACAGTTGAAGTCGACCGTCACCAGGTCAGCAGCTTCACCCAGGGCAGCTACCACCGCATCATAATCCTCCGGATCGAAGGTCAGGTCGGTACAGGCGATGTCAAAGCCTTCCGGTGCCCAGCAGCTGGCTACCTGCTTGTTCTCGATCAGCTGATCCATCCAGCAGACGTTCTCATTGCCATGAGCATCCGTAGCTTTTAGTTCAATGCGTACGAAATCTTCCGGTCCTTTGCTGATGTCGCAGCAAGTAAACCACAATTCATCTCTCCAGTAAGTATAGTATTTGAAGGTACTGTCGCTCACAAATTCCTTCATGATCAACGTATCCCTTCCTCCTTCTACGCGATAGTACAGGTACAATGGGTTACCAAACTTATCAGTAGTTTCAATTTCATGCAGGTCTTCGATGCCGGCAATCTGATATACTTCGCTGAGGTAGCTGTCATAACAGCTATCCAATCCGCGACGGATCTTCGTGTCAACCAGCTCGCAATTATCCCAGCTGCCTTCATCCACATCTTCTACGGTAATGTGTGAGATACCCTCGCCACCTACCGATACATGGAGTTCGTCATCACAAACCGCTACCGGTGCCGTCTTATCTGCTACGACATACTTACATCTGACTTCATCGGCGACGTTGCCGCAAGCGTCCGTCACATTGTACCCGATGTAGTAGATTCCCATATCAAGCCCTCCTACCAGATAGGTGCCGTCAGCTTGTTTTTTCACCTGAGCCGCATACAATACCGTCTCATATTCCAGTGGCTTCACCGGCAATCCGGTTGGATCACGCTTGATCTGCTCTTTGTAAACCTTGACAGAGTACTCAAATTCATTGTTCACACAACCATCCACGATCGGTGCTGGTACGATGAAGCTAGCCGTACAATCGAATGGTCCGGTGCTGACCGTATCGGTGTGCCGTGGAGGACAGCTGACCATCGGTGCAGATAATTGTCCCCACTTGATGTGCTGAACCTTCGTGATCGGTTTGTCATATTTACACCAATCCCAAATGGTCCAGGTACGGATCACTTTTCTAACACAGTTGTCAGGTAAGATCTGATCTTCATATCCTATACTGACATTGCAAAGACCTGCCTTATTTTCATCATTCAGAAATTCCTTATCAATGTATACCTTGTCACCAAAGCCATTGATATAATAAGGCGCTCCTGTCAGCCTGAGCAGCTCATTGTCACTAGCGCCGGGGTAGGCACACAGATCCAGCTCACGGTCTACCATGATCTCATCCAGGATCAGATCGATTGGCTTGAACCTGATGGGAATTTCGACGGTAGAAACGTTGCCTTTCACATCCTTGATCCGGATGGTGCGCAACATCATGGAGCCTTCACAGTCATCTCTGTCCATAAAGAGATCACTAATGGCAATATCCAAATGACAGATATCAAAACAGCCATCCTGTAATTCGTCAATGTTGAATACGCCGGCTTCTCTGAGTAAGTCCCAGCTTACGCCCCTGAAGGTACAATCGTCCTTGTCTTGTGTAATGTCTGCCTCAAAGTACTTTTTCAAACTGTCCACATCCGTACAAGTCAGCATTAACTCACCATTGACCTCAGGGATATATGCCGCTGCTTTGTCTTCAGGCACTACATGCCCCCATACCGGATTACAGAAGTCTGCTATCTGACGTACTTCGAATACAAGTGGCTCTCCCACATTGTAATCAGATACGTCGATCGTGATTTCTCCCAGGAATTCTTCATCATTGTATCTCACGCGATAGAAACCGCCCAATGGGAAGAATTCGTCGGTACACTGATCTTTCAATCCTTCCAGCAGCATGTCTGCGGTAATGGTCATCTGACAGTTTCCGTCTACCGGCACATATACTACGTCATTCTGCGCAATCAGGTCGGCATCCTTCCAGCAGTCGCTGAGCAGTGTTTTATTATCAAAGTCATCATAACCACCTTGGAAGGATTTTCCGTCGTTAGACAGATCCATGACCATGAACTGGTCTCCGCCATTGCACCAGTCAGGGATTGGCACGCCTTGATAATTGACCGCTTTTGCACTTACAGCTGCCTGAGCCATCAGCGGGTCAGCAGCGCCGGCCGCGTCAGGGTCAATTTCTACCGTAACTCTAATGCAAACTTCCTGTTCCGGGTATAACAGACCGCTTATTCCATCAAGTATATTGCCTGCACCACCTGCATAAGCCGGATCGATAACAGGATATTCCTCAACATCCTTCGTTTCATCTACCACCACATCAGCGCTGACGAACTGTACGAACCCTGGCCCGAACTGCTCCTCCAGGTTCAGCATGGCCTGTAGTTTTTCCAGTGGAACCGGCTCCGTGTTCTTAATACACAGATCCATGATCACGTTAATGTGGCCGCACTCGAAGCTCGCGGGGTAATCGTATCCGACATCATTGAGAATCGCTTCGATATTCGGCTCTTCGATCAAACCGAAGTCGATTGTCAGGTTGTCCAGGCTGTCCGGATATTGGTTGATGTTGCCGGGATCATCACCCACGCCCATTTCGTTTCTCATCAGATCCATCGGGTCAGGGATCACCACCATGGCAGCCGGACTGCCATCACTATCCAATTGATCTCCCTTTTCACCTGCTTCATTATTCGGTACGGTCAGTATCCAGCGAGCAGGCGCCTCTTCCTGCCAGCCTTCATTACATTCAACAAACTTCTTGATGTATACCTGATAGGTACCGGGAATCAGACCGCAGTAGTAGTATAAGCCTTCTTCATTGGTGGTGGTGATGTATACACGATCATCTCCGTCCCCAAACTCATCTTCTCCATACCCTGCGTATACCAGTGTCATTTCAAGGTTTTCAAATCCAGGCTCAGAGGGGTCAGCTGCTGCTCCATCCTGGAGACCGTCGAGGTTATTATCTTCCCAAACCAGGTTGCCCAGTTTTGATAATGGGAAAAGATAGTCTTCCACCTCCCCCGCAGGCATTCTGTCATTGCCGTACTTAGCTGGTCCATCGGGGCCAATACCTGAAACATCGCTCAGGCGGAAGCGTGCATGTGCTCTTCCTCCGGGGAACGTAGCATCCACGGGAACAATAAAACAAAGCTCTACTACCTGCTCATTTCCTGTGCCGGTGAATTCCAGTTCGGAATCGAAGCTTCCGTTGTATTTGAAAACTACTTTTTCTCCCGCATCAAAACGTTCATTGCTGTTGTAGTCGATCCAGGTACTCAAATAAGCCTTTTCCCCAGCCGGCCAATTGAAGGTCACCTGGAAGCAAGCCTCATAACCAGCCACCATCGGCGTAGTTAGGATAACGCCATTTTCATCATCCACACAGTCCTCCGGCTGACTAAAGGCACTCTCAGTATGATCATCACCTCCTTCTTCTAATCCTGCTTTATCTTCCGGTGCTGCTTCGCGCTCTCCATCTACACAATCTCCGAGAGATTTGCCTGGCTGAATCACATGTACCGCGCCATCAGAGGTCATCAAAGTATTGAAGTCCTCAGGATTGTCCGGATCATCCGGCAGATCGCCATAATCCAGGCCGGCAAAGCCAAAGTCGAAGCTTTGATTGACGTGCTCATCCGGGAAGGTCAGGACCAGCTGTGGCGCGGTCCCGTGATCATCTCCAATTCCGTACTCATTCGTGATCTGAGCATCCGCATCTGCGATCTCAAACTCAGTCATGACCATACCACTCAATACATCGTCAATAATGCCGTCTGTATTATTACCGTCGGCCACTGTACCGTCTTCTCCATCGCTATCCAGTACGTTATCCAGACCGCGGTCCGGGCGGGTAGGCGTCATATCTTCCGGAGTTTGTACCACGATTTTATAATCGTACTCGTAGCTGTTGTTTTCGATCAAACCGCAGAAGTAATACAAGCCGGCTACATCATCTATGGAAGCCGTGGTGGTTTCATAAACCCGATCATCGCCCTGCGGACTGTTTACATCCGTTGTTTCAATTTTTCCATCTTTACCGGAGAAAATTAAGGCAACAGAGACTTCATTGATTCCCAGATCTGCTTCTGCATTATCCTGGACTCCGTTGAAATTCCGATCTTCCCATACCAGGTTACCTACTTTAGTGACCGGTACAAAATAGTCTTCCACTTCACCATAAGGAATCTGTCCGTTAGGCAGCATATCATCCGGCCCCAATCTTGGGTCCAGGCTCAGGCGGAAACGCATGAAGGCAGCGCCTTCCAGGAATTGTGCATCTTCCGGCACCTCAAAACACAAGGTCACAGGGTCCTTATCCTCCTTAAACCCATTTTCAAGCTCTAAAGCTTTGGTTAATGGATCCAAAGAAGCAGCGGCTCCGTTTACTTTGGTAAACTCAATGTGCTCGTCTTCATCCAACTGGCCGTTACCATTGTAATCGATCCAGGCATTCAGATAAGCATCCGGGCCGTTGAAATTATCCTGAGCAGTGAAAGTCATTTCCAGACAAGCTTCATACCCGGGTACCAGCGGCGTTACCAACTCAATAGCGTCTTCATCATCGGTACAATCTGTACCTGCAGGCTGTTTCCAGCTTTCTGGATCATTATCGACTGCGTCGTCTCCCAGGTCATTACCATTGCCTTTGTAACCGGCTTCCAGATCCGGACTGCCGTCCAGCTCCGCATCTACGCAAGTACCCAGGAATAAGTCAGGGGTTACGATGTGTTTCGGACCTTGAGGAAGGACTGTTTCGTACTGGTACTGAGCGCCCAGGTCTGCTACCGGTAAGTCTCCAAAGTCGATGGCTACATAACCGAAATCAAAGCGCTGGTCGATCTGATTATCCGCAAAAGTTCCGACCATATTAGGATCCAGCAGGTTGTCGAGGTCCTGATCGCCGATTCCTTCCTCTCCTTCCACGAGGTTCATCAGTTCCATCTGGTCTTCAAAAGTGAAGGCCACCTTTACTTTTTGCTCTCCTTCCACAATGATCCCGTCGCTGTCTTTGTCCTCATCGCTTACATTGTTAATGTTGTTCGCTTTGGCAGGCGTCAAATCCTTAGGGTCCATCACAATAATTTCGTAATTACCCTCTATGAGCCCACAGTAGTAATAAAGGCCTGCCAGCTCAGAACCATCCATGTATTCGCGAGTAGTTGTTTCGGTATCGTACACCCGATCGTCGACGGTTCCGGCATCTCCAATAGCATCCAGAGTGCCGTCCGGACGAATACCTCCAAAGACCAGTTGGATCGCTACTCCATTAATACCTAATTCTATTTCATCATCGTCCTGCAAACCGTTGTTGTTGCGGTCTTCCCAGACCAGGTTGCCGACCTTACCTAACTTGACTCGGTAGTCTTCTACCTCACCACCGGGAACCACCTCTTCTTCATCAAACTTATAGGGACCGTCAGGACCTAAGCCACCCGTTTCACTCAGACGGAAGCGGGCATAAGCCACCCCATCATTAAAGATCGCGTCTTCAGGCACCTCGAAGCAAAGCTCAACGACCTCTCCGTCGCCGCCATTTAAGGCTCCTCCGTCCGGCAGATTGAGGGCTTCGCCGGGCAGGTCGATTTCTCCATTGCCGTTCCAGTCGATCCATCCCTGTAGTACTGCACCTCCATCAGGCGCCGTATAAGTCACCCGAATACAGGCTACATTGTCCGGTACCAGTGGTGTGATAAACTCAATACCATCTTCATCGTCTTCGCAATCATCCGGATTGCTATAGTCTCCTTCGGTGCCATCGTCCCCCAGGTCGTTGTCGCCGTCTTCATTGTCAAACTGCCCCGCATCATCATCCGGGCTTCCTTCCCGCTCTGCGTCGACACAGCTACCCAAATAAAGGTCCGGCTGAATAACATGGATAGGTCCTCCCTCTTCCATAGTAGTATTGAAGGCTTCGTCCTGCTCCTCTTCGGGCAGGTCACCGTAATCGAGTCCGGCAAATCCAAAGTCAACTGTTTCGTCGACTTGCTCATCCGGGAAGTCGTTCACGCCTTCTTCTCCTTCATCTTCATTTCCGTCTTCTTCGGTAGGTAAATCCGTGACATCCTCTATGGTGATGATTTCGCTCATGACCATCGTAAAGTCCATATCATCACTGATCTGGCCGTCGCTGTCGCGCTCATCATCATTATTATCATCTCCGGCATTCGGCCTTGTTGGAGTCATATCCTCCGGAGTTTGTACAATTACCTTATAATTACCTTCGATTAAGCCACATACATAGTATACACCATTCTCGTCGGTCAGGGTCGGATATGCTACATCATCATCGGTATCTAAAAGTCCATCTTCGCCCAGCCAAACGACTGCCACCTCTACGTCTTCGATCCCGGGCTCCTCTTCATCCTGCACACCGTCAAAGTCGAAGTCTTCCCAAACCAGGTTACCGATTTTGCCAAGCGGCACTTTATAGTCCTCTATTTCTCCGAACGGCACAGGTAGTGTTTGCTCATCCGGCTCTAAGTCGCCTTCAGTACTTAAACGGAAGCGAATCATGGCATTTCCATTGTTGAAAACGGCGGTTTCGGGTACTTCAAAGCAGAATTTTTCATCCTCCACTCCTCCGTCAGGAATGGTATTGGCCGGATGGTTCTCACTTGTCAGAACAAGCTCTTCTACATCCTGGAATTGGCCGTCTCCATTCCAATCGACCCACATCTGTAAGGTGGCATCTACCCCTTTATTGTTCACAGCCGTCACCTCAATACAGGCTTGAGTACCCGGTACCATAGGTGTAACGAACTCAATTCCGTCTTCGTCATCTCCTGCTTCTTCGCAGGTACCGAAGATTGCCAAGCCTGGATCATTATCATCACCGTCTTCCATCGAACCGGCCATCGGATCAGGGATGCCGTCGATCTCTGAATCGACGCAGCTACCCAGCAACAGATTTTCATCAACGATGTGCTTAGGCGCATCTCTGTCATCTGGTTCGATCGTACTATAGGTGTCTGGCAGATCCCCATAATCGAATCCAACGATCTGTACCATGTAATCTTCAATTTCACCGGAAGTAGCCGTCCCGGTAGCCGTCATGACTTCGGCCATGTCGCTGGCTAAGCGCAAGCGCAAACCAACATCCTGACCGACAACTGCATTAACCGGGATAGGAATATTCACTGTAACGGTACCCATTTCACCAACGTCAACAGATGTAATGAACTTCTCCGTATTCGGATCAAAGTTTCCGTCTTTATTAAAATCCAGGAATACTGCCAAGGTGGCTTCCTCATCGGTTTTATTCATCACCGGCACCGGCAGTTCAGTCGTCTGTGTAAGAGAAAATATAGGTAGGTTGTCTACGTCCAGGCCGTCTTCATCATCCGGATCGGTATCCGGTGTGCCGATGTTGTCGTCCCCATCGATCTCGTCTCCGGCATCTTCACTGGGTTGGCCATTGGCCTCATCGTCCACAAAAGCGCCGATTTTTAACAATACATTATCCTCATCATCGGTAATGATCTTGTGACGAGGGCCGTTATTGGCATTCAGGGTTGGATAATCGGCGGGGACCAGAGGCTGTGCGGGTGTTCCGCCAGTACCGTTCGCTACGTCATTGAGGTCACCGTAATCAAAGCCCATTACGGTAATCAAATAGTCTTCCACTTCTCCATCTGGTGCCGGACCTACGGGGCTCATCTCCGTAGCGGTTGTTAATCTCAATCTAAATCCAAGAGGTTGATTAAGGACCACTCTATCCAGTGGGGGTAATACATCTTCTAAGGTCACATTTCCGTTGGTCAGGTCCTGTACTTCGACAAAATACATTTCCTCTGGATCGTCAAAGTCTCCGTCGTTGTTCCAATCAACATAGAGGGTCAGTTTGGCGGCCTGGCCGGTCAAGTTTGTTACAGGGATGTTCAGGTTGATCGGAGTACCCGATACAAACATGACACTTGCGGGATTGAACCCATCTTCATCATTTAGCTCGGGAGCTGTTACCTCGTTATCTCCGTCGGCCCCAGTACTTTCATTGCCTTCCCCTTCTGCATCGACGATGTCGCCGATTTTTAGGATTACATTTCCTTCCGCATCTGTCACGATCTTGTGTGAAGGCCCTCCATTGGCCTCCTGGGTTTCATAATCATCTTCAGCGTTGCCGTCTCCATCGTCGGGCAAGTCACCATAGTCGAAGCCCATTACGGTAATTAAATAATCTTCCACTTCACCATCCATGGCCAGGCCAACCGGGCTCATCACGGCATCCTGATCGGTGCTCATCCGGATCCGGAAGCCTAATGGCATGTTAAGGACCGCATTGGGCGGTGCGATGATGTTAATATTCGCTTCTGTTTCTCCACTCTCAACGATGTCAAAAAACATTTCGTCAGGGTCGTTCAGATCTCCGTCCTTATTCCAATCAACGAACACGACTACCTTAGCGGGTTCGTTGCTTTCATTGACCACAGGAATATTGAGAGGTAGGGGCCGGCCGGCCACAAACATAACCGCATCCGGATCAAAGCTGTCTTCATCGCCTGTATCGCCATTGGCATTCTCATCAGGCTGTCCATCATTCTCTGTATCAAGATTTTGCCCCAGATAAACTACCGGATTAGGAGGAATAATATGGAATGCACCACCATTATCAAAAGTAGTAGGATATCCGGAATCTTCAGGTAAGTCTCCAAAATCCATCCCTTTTATTAATACCAGGTAATCTTCCACCTCTCCATTAGGCGCTTCTCCTTCAGGACCTAAGTCACACACGGAAGAAATCCTTGCCCGCAAGAAAGTATTTCCTATTTGAGCGTCACAAGGAATATTGATGGTGACCATATTCGTTCCATCGGCTACTTCCACGCAAGAGGTCACGTGCTCTTCGTTATCATCAAAAATGCAATCACCATCCAGGTCGACCCACATATTTAGGTAAGCCGTTCCAAAACCATCCGGCACCGTCACTGCTACCTCCATTTCGGTATCCAGGCAACGCACCAGCATGAAAGAAGCAGGATCAATTCCGTCTTCATCATCCATGCCATTGCCATCATCACCATCTGCATTACCCCCTGGCTGGCCATCTCCTTCAAAGTCTACTATATCTCCTAGTTTCAGGCCGGCACCCAGCACGTGACGTGCTCCGTTATTGGCGATGGATACCGGGAAGTTTCCATTCGTGTCCTCTTTAGCGTCACCATAATCATACACACGATTCAGACCTAAATCAAGATTGTGGTTTACATCTCCTCCATCGCCGGTTGTGACTGTAACAAATGGGAATCCTTCCATGATATCCCCCTGAACAGTAGTACGAACCGTTTCATCCACATCAGAATCTACCAGATCCTGGTTATCGCCGGATCCCTGATCCTTTTTCGTTACGACATACCCACCATCATCTAATTGTAGAATATCTTCAGCCGGGTTGAACTGCCCCATACCAAACACAATGGTGTAGTTGGTTTGCGGTTCAATATTATTCGCTCCGTTTTCCCATTGTACGACGGCCGGGTCGTCAAAGTCAGGGCCGGTAAAGGCAAAGAACCCATCGGCGTCGGTCTCAGTAACGGCCTGAAGCTCACCGTTCTCATCATATAATTTAACGACGACACCTTCAATGCCCGGTTCACAGGGGTCCTGTATCCCATCGCCGTTGATATCTTCCCAAACGAAATTGCCCAATTGAATAAATTCAAGTGCATCACACCTCAACTCCAAATCCCCCAGGCCGGCCGCTTTACCGAAACGGGCGTCCGACAGGTTGTTGCTATTGACATACACGCTTAATGCGTCGGTAGGCAGGCCGGTAGTATTGCTCAATCGACGCATACCATTGGCATTGATCTCCCCCGGAACAGGATCCACACAGGTAGCGATCACCTCTCCACTCCCCGGTAGCAAGGCCAATCCACCCAGCATTAATTCTGTATGAAACCCCGGTTGAGTATTAGAAAACCGGATGTTATCCTGGTAAAATTCACCATTGCCAGGCCCTTGGAAGTTGTTCGGGTTAGAACCTTCGGCATCGGCTGCTTTAGCATTGTTTTCCAGTATGAATGCCCCTCCTTTGGAAGCTGCTCTTAGGACATCCCCTCCGGCGAAGTTTCTATAGATCCCTAGATCATTGGTGTTAGGGCTGTAGTTGTTGTAGCCCCACTGAAAACCGGCGCGATCCAGGAATCCGATCAGGATCGAACCGTCCAGGTCAAATTCAATATCGGTGAGCATCGGTTGAGAGTAAATGGCATAAGTTCCCTGTAGCATTTTTGAATAGTTATCCGTCCAGGCAAACCATCCACCTCCTAAAGCCTGGGAAACGTTACCTGCAGCAGGAGATCCTCTGGGGTAAGTCAAAGGGAGGTTAAATACTTCAGTGAAGGCCCCGTCATACTCCAGGATGATCGCTCTCAGGTTTGAAAGATCCTCTCCGATGGAAGCGTCACAAACCATTCCTACGTATACTTTGCCCCCAAACACTTTTACGGCGAAAGGCCTTAGTTCCCCTCCAATACATCCTCCGGGAGGTTCTGGGATATCTACATTCAGGACGATATCGCCTGCAGAAGGCTTGATTCCGCTTGTGTTGTAGTTACTAATATCCAGTCCTACCAGTTTTTTCTCAAATAGGTTAACAAAGTAGAGGATATTGCCGTCTTCAGAAATATCGATATCTCCGATACCGATTTTTCCGATCAGGCCAAAAACGCCCGCGTCATGAGAAGGTGCTAATTTGTCAGCCGGCAGGTTTCTGTTAGCAGGCATTAAGCCCTGGCCAATATCGAGCCCCAGGTCGGCTACTACATCGAGAAAGGGGCCGGTTGGGTAAGCCGGATTGTCCATATCCGTCACATAAAGTCCTCCTAAGCCCAGAGGGCCAAGGCCCGAGTGTCTGCGCAAAGTTGTAGACAAAAAGGCTTCGCCGGTAAAGCGGTTAATTGCCACCCCCCAAATCGGGCCAATTTGCGAAGTATTGGCGATGGCCTGTTTGGTTCCGAAGTTATAATCAAACAAGACCAATGCTTCTACACCAGCTGCATTCCCCCCCAGAAGAGGGTCACCATTTCCGTAACAAGGCACCAGCATCAATGGGTTTTCCTGGCAATAATCGGTTGGGTTAATTAATCCATAATCGATGCCGCAAGCGGGCGCTTCTACTATCCGAACATTCGATTTGCTATCATTTCCGATGGTAGTCGGCTTAGTTTCTGATAAATTAGCCGGGGGAAAAAACTCCAGGCGGTAATTTTTGCCGTCCTCTAATCCAGTGAAGAAATAATCGCCATTGGCATCTGAAACTTCGGAACCAAGCAGCACAGAAGATCCATCATCATTACACTCATAAATATCTACCCGAACGCCTTCAAAAGCGTTGATTTCACCCGGATCATGATCACCGTCAAAATCATTGTCTGCAAAAATATTTCCTCCAATCACACCAGCCTGGTCCGGGCAGGCCTCACGTGGGCAGGCTTCCGGAATCTCCACATTTTGAATGACGGGCGTAGCGACTCCGTTAGCATCCGAGACTTCTAGTTCCAGAATGGCCCCATTGGCCGGGACTTCAAAGGCCACTAATTGTGGAGATGCCAGCGTTCTTGCATTTTGTACAAAGGAACCACTGGCTAGCTGTACCGCTACGGTTTGATCTATTTCTACCGCGTCAACGCCTAACTTAACGCCTATATTATTGGATGCTGCCAAATCGGCCCAGCCCACTTCTATACTAACCGTAGCCTTGGAATCCCCATTTTCATCCAGATAGCAACCAGATATACTTACCAGGTTAATGGATAATGAAGGGGCCATCATTTGCCCTTCCAGGGCGGATACCTCATAAATGGTTGGATCAATGATCAGTTCATACTGATTATCATACTCGCCTATATTAAAAGAGAGGCAGTTGTCGTTCAGTTCGAAATGGCTTTCCACCTCTACCTGCACTCCTCCAATGTTCTGATACGCAAAAGGAGCCGAATGGCGGATTTCTCCCCCCAGGGTTGGCAGCACCAATTCACCCGCTTCATTGATGGAGGCTTGCTGAGTGCCTTCCAGTTCAATACATACCTGTTCGGGCTCAGCGCCCGGCGCGACATGCAAGTCATAACCCGCATTGCCGGCGCCTTTGTCGTAAAAGCGGACAGCTACACCTGCGAAAGCCTCTTCGTAGGTGACTTCTGATTCCTCGGGGGTTTGAATGGGAGCTGAAACCGTATTACCCAGCTGCATTTTCCATTCGGTTGTTGTACTTTCTTGAATAATAATTTTGCCCGGCTGAAATGCCAGGTCATACCCCTTTGCTTCCGCAAGCAAAGACTGATTTTCTTCGGAAACTGTAAAATTTACAGCCTCTTTCAGAAAAACACGCTGGTCCTCTACCTGTGTCTGACAGGCATGAAACAGGAAAAGGGTAGCCAATAAGACTAACCTCATCAGGTGTTTCATTGTAAAAGGTCGTTTCATAATGAATATGATTTGTTTGTTAAATAAAATGGTCGTTCTTTTCCCTTTTTTTTCACCCAATAAAAAAGCCATAACTACCACGGGGGCAGTTACAGCTCAACTATGGATCATGTTCATGTTCGTGTAATGGCAATGCTCACTTGGCCAATAAGTCTGTAGCATGCATAAACCTTGCGCTCGCATGGAGCGCTGAATGTCTGAGTCATTTTTCTTTTCAAGACAAACGGATTTTGTTCGATGAGATGCAAAAACATCCCACCTGACCTGGATACAAGTCAATTTCATGTACCGTAGATTTTCTTCGTTTAACAAATACAGTAGGTGGCCAGGCACAACACTCCTACTCCAATTCAAGGCTACTTGAAAAGGAAACAAATGCGGGAGGCCTACAATCAGCATGTAAGCTTATTGTTATTTTCTTTATTTCTGGGAATGATGAAACTTTCTGACTGTTGCCTTTTACAGCAATAAATCAGAATTTATTCCATATGATAAAATTATGGATTGAAGCATCTCCAAAAAAGGACACTTTTATTCTTTTAAACCATGGAAAAAGTAGAAGACCCTTTGAAGGTCGAAGGTCGAAGGTTTAAGTATTCTGTGTAAAAAGTATTTTCAGTTACATAATTCTGAACGAATTAATAACCTAGAGCCTTAAACTTTGAACTCCAAAAAGTCTTTCTACTATTAAATTGTAAATGAATGCTTGGATCGGTTGAAAGAGGGAGGTGTGTTGCTGGAAGAGTAAGGAACCCTTCTTGTGTAATTTAATGTACGCTAGCAAGAGAGCATACGAATTCCGTTTAAACGCCGCTGATATCAACGACGATTACGCCTTTGTCAGTTTTCATGATTAAACTCTTTGTGTTATTATGATTTGTTATTAAACTATTGTAAAAGTATATAGGAAAGATTATATATGAAAGGACAGATATATGTGGTTAACCCATATATATTTTTGTATAAATTAAAGCAACCAAATATGAGTGAGCTTTAACGACAAGAGGCTGTATCCCCAATGCTGAGGGCAATAATAGGAGTTGTTTAAAGATCTTTGTTCGGTCCTAAAGGGAGGAATGATTGGATCTAAAAACAGAGGCTGAAAGGGAACAAAGCCTTACCCCCTCTCTGCCTAAAGAAGATAGCAGCCTGGTCATGGAGGGAGGTCAAAAATTCAGATATAAGGTGTATTGATCCTGTGTTTCGACTATTCTATAATCCCCAGCTAGCAGGGTTAATTCTTTTTCATTTTGCCGGCCAAAAAATAAGCTTGTAGGCTCGGGCATATAGAAGGTATTAGAAGAAAAATATTTTCGCACGATTCGATTACAGACTGTATTTTTATAAATATCGAGTTGTAATAGGTCTGAAGATAAGATATTTATCTGGCCCGAAGAGGTGCGGCAAGACCGAAACACTTCCTTGAAATGTTCAATAGAAAAAGCCGTATTAAGCCTGCAGATCCCTGATCCGCGGCATCCTTTTTTGGGATTCCCAAAAACGACTTCAACCTTAATATCTTTCAGTGTATTTAATTCCTCGATATAACTGGGGGTACTGTGGAGATTATTCATTGTTGCGTACATCTGTAAAAAATTATAAATGATTAAAACTCCCCACCCATTTGCAAAATCTATATTTTCATTTGCATGGCAAAGGACAGTAAGTAAAACTCAACCCATTCAAGTTTTACTTATGAAGTTGTTTAAAGTTAATGTAAGAGGGAGAAACGTATTTATAATTATTTAATACAAATGTACGACAAATAAATAAAATTTCAAACATCAACACATGGAATATTTAACAATATGTAATTCTGTACTTATAAACACCTTAGTGTATTGTCCATTACTTTTGCAAAGAGGTTAGAACAAAATCCCATAATTTTTCAAATGGAATGATCTCCACTTCTGCTGATTGCATAGAAATATCGAAAGGGATCTCGTTTAGTTTTTCAAGCAGCTTATGAGATCTTTGTTTGAACTTATTCGTTTCGTAAGGAAAGAGATGGACATTGAGTAACAGTTTAAGAAACAAAGCACTTCTGGCATTATTCCCATTTTTAAGGTAGCGGGAACTATATTTTTTCAAGCCTTCTTCCTTGATACTGAGTATTTCGAAAGCTTGTTCCTGGATCAGATGAAGCAGATAAACGATTTGTACGGACACATTAAGACCTTCCTTATCTTTAGAATAGATATTGATACGATCCAATAATTTCTCCACCTCATAGGACAGGTATCGATCGGCTTGCTCCTCTGCCGACAGTATATTCCATTTGGCCAATAAGCTGATATAGGCAGTGTATACATTCCACACTTCCCGGATATTTTCAGGAAGAAGGGAATATCTTTCGTGTGAGCGGGTATTCTCCAGCAAATGAAAAGCCTCCTGATATTTTCCGGTATGAGTAAGTAATAAAAAATAAGTTTCCTGATATTTAAACCAGTTATAAGTACCTTCCTCCAAATACTGAACACATGCCTGAGCGGTATCCCGTCCCTTCTCATACTCCCTCAGTTGGATATGCCCCAGCAGTTTTTGATAATAAAAGATCTGGAGAGGCACCATAACATCGTACGGCTTTTGTTTAAAGAACTCTATGGCCTCCTCACTTAACTGATTCACTTTTTGGTAATCATTCTGGGCTAAGAAAATTCCTGACTCGATAAGGTAGGCACACAGTTTATATCGATAAGAATGGATCGGAACATTTTGATTGCGAATTTGGTCGAAGGCAGCCTGGGCTTTTTCATTGCTTCTTTGTGTCCAGGAACGCTGATTGGCCCGTTCTGAAGCCAATTTTGAGTACAGCAGTTCTGCTTCATCCTCCAGGTGAAGGATTTGCTCATAACGATCTGCTTCAGCCTGATAAAATTCGTAGTACTCCGGGTCGAGTTCTTCATTCAAGTAAAATTCACTTAAATACTCTGCTGATAGTTGAGCAAGGTCCGTAAACTCATAAAAGGCCGCTTTTTCATGAATTTCTTTCATCAGGCTATGCGGTGTCTTGGAAGCACCGTCATGCAATAAGTTTATCGCCACAGACCACCGGAAATAGTAGCGATAAAAGCTATTTTTTCGGTCTTTCTCGGAGGCCTCTTTTACATTTAAGTAAAAGAAAATAAGGATCAGTCTTTTAAGAACGTCCGATTTGAGTTTTTGGTAATTCGTATTAGTTGGTGCATCATCAAAAAAATGAGCAGCAGCCTCTAAATCAGTGTTGAGTACTCCTTCCTTCAACATTTCATAATATTGCTCCAGTTTTTCGGGGGCCCGGCTTGAAAGGCGAAGTAAATCTTTGATTTCAACTTCCTGATCTTTTGTAAGTAGTATCAGTTCTTTAAGATCATCCATAGTAGTTTATGCATTCTTGTGTCCTGCGTTCGAATCCAGGTATAATTTAATTATTGGAGGCCTGAGCTAGATTTTTTTTTTCTTGAAGCATTTCCAGAATGCGATCAAAAGGAATGATTTCTTCAAAAATCCTTTTTTGAATATCTGGAAATAACGGCCAGTCATTCCAACTGGCTCTTCCTGCCCGATAAGCTTCCTTTATTTCATATTCAGACTCTTTACTTAAGATACTTTGGGATAAAAACTCGGCGAAGGCGGCTATTCTGTAGAAGCCCTTTTCCCGCAAAGTGCAAAGCCCGGCCTTTAAATTCGAGCTGACTTTTTTGATCCTTTCTCTGTCTTGTAGTTTATCCATTTTTATGGCCTCAATGATATACTGATGGGTAGCAAAAAGGCTTTCTGGTTCAAGTTCAACCATTTCCTCTCTGGTCAGACCTAGCTGTCCTCTTAAAGGGCTGGGCAGAAGCTTGGCCTTGAGGTGGCCAAATTCTGCCAATAGATCCAGGTAACGTTCAAAGCATATCCAAATTTCCATCACCTGGGGCAGCAAAAGTTTAAACTTACTTTGCCCTTTTACTTCTTTCAAAACGGTGACTGCCTGAACCGGATGTCCAGCTTGCAAGGCTATGGCCGTTTTGAAGGCCATATTATCAAACCATAAGGGAGTTCCTTTTTTCTCCTGACTATTCAATTTATCTACTACTTGTGAGGCTTTGGAAAAATCCCCTTGCCTCATATAGCTGAAAGCCAAAACAAGATGAAATATCCGGTCTTCATTACCCTGGCGCTTTTTCAAGGTTTTTGCGGTAAATTGAATAGCTTCCCGACAACTTTGGATAGTGGCAGTAAGATCTGCAAGAAGTGCATCACGAATCAGCATAATCAGGTATTTTTTATATCCAAAAGCAAAAGATTGCTCAGATTCGGGCACCCTAGACGCCTCTTTCAACACCTGGTTCGAGCCTGATAATATCTCTTTTTTGTTTTTACTTCTCAGCAACAAGGAGAGTTTGAGGGCATTCAGATCGCGGCTTATCTTTTTAACCCGTAGGTATTTCCTTTTATGGAG
>JAUIKE010000215.1 GCA_030430845.1 Bacteroidia bacterium
CCGGCAAGAGCTCCAATACCCTCGATGGTCAACAAGCTAAAGTCAAAATTACAGTCCAGTACCGCAAAGTCAGGGATAACTGTAACATTGTCTTCACAAGAAGGAATCGTCAGGTACAAACCGGGAGCTGTAATAACTGCCTGATCGATATCTGAATCTAGAATCGCTGTTACGCGAATAAGTGCTGTAGTCCCTTTGTAAGACAATAAAATAGCATCGTTTGTCCCTTGAGAAGGAAAGACTTGCATGTAACGAGAACCATTCTCACCAACGTTCAAAACCGCTTGGTTAGGTCCTGCAGCTACATCTGTCCACAAGGTGAAGTTACGTCCGGCAAACTGACCGAAACCTTCTACCTCTACATCATTGAATACGTCCGGTGTACCCGCACAATCAAAAATGTCAGCCGTCAAACGGGCTATGGTGTATCCAAAGCAGGAAGGAACCGTCAGGTTCACATCAGGTGCTGTAATCGCCACTTCGATATCCGTACCCTGATTAACCTCAACGGTGATGATGTCTTCTACTGAAGCACCTCCGCTCTCAAATCTGGCAAGGAAGACATAAGTACCAACCGTCATATTGGCAACCGTCCAGGCTTCGGCCTGAGCAGCGCCGATCGTACGATAGTTATTGGATAGCCCAGTCGCAAAAGCAATTGAGCCGGCATTTACAGGACCGCCAATTTGAGTAACGGTCAGATCTCCATTCAAAATATCACGGCTACAATCCGTCATGAAAGCCGTATAACGTACCAATAAATTACCACATGAAGGAATGGTATAGGTCGCATCATCCGCAAACAAATCCACATCATATTCAAGGGTAATGGTCACCTCATCAAATACTTCCGGACAAGGTCCTTCTGGATCGTCTGTTGTTAACCTAAGTACATAATTGCCAGGTACGGTAGCACTGAAAACCGCATCGCTCGGATCATCATCTGGGCCTGCGCCGTTGATCTGGCCATCATGGTTGTCCGGACCGCTTTGAATAGTCCAGGTACCTGTTGAAGCGCCACCACCAATGAAAGAACCACTCAATACATGGCGCAGTGCAGTCGTACAGAATCTTTGGTTCTGGCCTGCCTCTACCGTCGCTTCCGGATTAACCGTGATCACCATCTCATCTTCTACTGCATCACAAGGACCGTCAGGATCATTCGTAGTCAGTTTTATCGTAATTGTTCCGCTGCCCATGGCTGGGTCTAGCTGAACAGAATAAGTAGATGTAGGACTATTTGCATCACCGAACGTAATGCCTGTTACATCACCTGTCATGCCTACTACTGTCCAGGAGGCTGAAGAAGCGCCTCCCCCAAACGAACCCGTCAATGTCCCCGTAGGATCATCACTACAGACCGTCTGGGCATCTCCCGCTTCTACTGTCGCTTCCGGATTAACCGTCAGATCAAAAGAAGTAATTCCATAACAATTATCCAATGCCTCCGATCGCACCCAATATGTTTTTCCCGTCGAATCGGGAATAGCTTTAAAGGTAGGATCTACCGGATAAACATCATTCATCGCATTCGCTTCTGAATTGTGGATGCTAACGGATGTACCACCTGTATTTGTTACCTGATTATTCAGATCTACATCAAAACCCTCACATACCGTCAGATTAGTGGCCTTAGCGACTGGACTAACAGTTAAAGTAACCATCGAAGTACTGAAACAATTGGTCCCATTAATGACCACCCTAGCAAACACTATCATTGGAGTATTTAAAGAAGCCTCTTTTGTAGTAATTCTATCGCTTTCATCTCCCGTTTGAGCTGTAATTTCATCCGGATAGTAAGTTACGATCACATTTGATTGCAAACCTATCACTTGGGCATCCGCATCAGACAATGTGAAGCTTACTGCTCCATCTCCATCATCACATAAAACCAGGGAAGCATTATTGGCTACAGGATCAGTGCAAGTCTTTAACTCAAAGGCTCCCATGTCCACAATGTTTTGTTGTACCCGAAGGTTACCATCTAAATCGATGATCTCATTTTGGCTATTTTCGGGATAAGGTGGACTAGTTACAATTGAGTTGTCGCCCATATTAATAGCAGGGGATGTAGTTTGCAATCTCAGATCACCGGCTGTAGAGGGGGCCATGGCTGGATCAACCGGACTGACGAATTCGGGGTCGATATCTTTATTATTTCCTTGATCTCGACCTACACTGGACACCCAGGAACTTCCACTTCCTCCGGAATTCGCAATAATACTGAAAGAAATGCGCGGTTCAGATCTAGAGTTATATATGGATGCAGCAGCACTGGTTTTAAGCCCATTTGCAGCATTATTCCAAATAATTGAATTTATGATATTAGGGAAACAATCACTGACATTAAAGATTCCACCTCCAATATTATCTGCAGAATTTCCTGAAAAAGTAGAATTTCTAATTACAGGACTACTTCTAGAAGCATTATACATTCCGCCTCCTGTATTGGCTGTGTTCCCGGAGAAAACTGAATTGACGATACTTGGATGACTTCTCGTATTCAACATCCCACCACCAGAGTTAATAGCAAAATTTCCTAAAAAAAGTGTATTAATAATGGTACCGCCCCCCCTATTATTATTATACATGCCTCCTCCCGATAAACTGGCTGCATTCCCAATGAAGCTAGAGTTCATAATGCGAGGATTACATTCTCTGATATTATACATTCCTCCTCCAACCCGTGCAGAATTCTGAGAAAAGATAATGTTACTTAGAATAGGGTTACTTCTATTATTATTATACATAGCCCCACCATCAATAGAAGTTGTGTTACTTGTAAAGATAGAATTTGAAATAGTCGGACTGCTAGAATTGTTGTTATACATTCCACCTCCACTCTGTGAAGAATTCTCCGAAAAAGTAGAACTGGAAATAGTCGGATTACTAAAATTATTATACATTCCACCTCCACTCTGTGCAAAATTCTCCGAAAAAGTAGAATTGGAAATAGTCGGATTGGATCTACTATTATTATATATTCCTCCACCTTCTCTGGAAGATAGGTTGCCGGAGAAAACTGAATATGAAACATTGGGACTACTCCTATCAACATTATATATACCACCTCCATAATAGCCCGCAATATTACCAGTAAATGTAGTGCTAAAGATGTTAGGACTGCTATTGTTTTCATTATACATACCCCCCCCCCGTAATAGGCTTCGTTTCCAAATATCTTTAGGTTTTGTAAGAATGGCGATCCAGACCTGTTGAATATACCACCTCCAAATCTTTGCTGACTGGTAGAAAGGCTAGTTTCCGATTTCCCCCCTGTAAGCGTAAAGCCATCTAATAACGCAGAATTATCTGTTCCGGAGCCTGTTACAACAGTATAGGCATTATCACTATTATTTAAATTAGTAAAGGGATCTGTAACAATGGGCTGTTGGGAATCATTTTGTTTTAAGTCTCCACTTAAAATCGTGGCGTTCCCAGAAAAGTTCCGCTGATTAAGCATAGTCTCATTGCCATTGCCACTAAAACCACCATAAATCGAAACATGATTGCACAGTTGAAAGGTACTGTTACGGTCATCATTAGTGGAACTCAAGCCTTCATCTGGGAAATAAAGCCCCTGGGCTACCCATATCTCATAAGGATTAGATGCAGATGCATTATTACAGGCTTCATCTAAAGCATCCTGTAAATTGTCAAAGGCTGTCGCCCAGGATGTACCAGTTCCAGGAGTGGCAATAGCCTGATTAACATAGAGGATGGAAGTAGCTATGGTCGATTGAAAAGCCGTTTTCGAAAATTCAGCATTAATACCCGTCTTAGATATTGCATTACTCTTTTCCTTCATATGGTTCTGAAAAACAAAGTCTGGAAGCAATAGCAAAAAAACTAAAAAGATGGTGGAAAAAAAGAAGTGTTTTTTCCAAATGATCGAGTCAATTTGGAAGAAAGAAAAAGTGGTGGTAATCGTCTTTTCATAAATCTGGAGTATGATTTGTTTCCTAGCTAATTACTTTTTAAATATCAATGCCCCCCTCTTAATTAATTGCGCTTAAAAAATTAAGAAGATTACTCATTATAAAGTTGGAAAGATACAAATACCAAAGAGTGTACTTTCCTAAAAAGGTCCATGTAGCCAACTAGGTCATTTATTATTTTCAGAGTTTATCCAATTATAAAACTAATAAGAATAACCTAAGTATTAAAAGATAATGGAAGTTTTGAAGCAACTTCGTCCAAGTTTCTCAACAGAATGATAGAAAAAGTAAAGTGGTCTAATCCAAGGAAATGCTTGCCATTGACTTCTTATCGATGGGGTAAATTTTTAAAGTCATCCAAGCAGGCATTATTTTTTATGATCACAAAAAGTTCTTTGTTTAATTGAGAATTAAACAGGTAGCTATTTTTAACCAAATCTTTATTGGTCTGTTTTTTAAAGTCAATAATTGGGAATATATCCAATTTAGTCACAAATAGCTTTTTGCTGTCAAATCCCATAAATGGGATTGAGGAAATTAATATGTTAAATTTTCAGCACACTACACTCATTACCTATCTCCCTCTCCGCTTTTTTTAAACAAAAAAAAGGCTCCGAAAGTGACCTGGTCAATATCCCGCCGTCTATAAAGTATATGATTTGATAAAAATTGTTGATTTTATTTAACCTACCGCTCACCGTTTTTCTTATGGCCAAAGAAATCGGTTTTTTCGGTAAAAAAGGTGAAGTAGAAACCGGGAGTCGTTCCTTACATTTTCATGACAATTGACACTCCTCTATGACATCCTTATCTAAACTATCTAATTTCGTACCATGACAACTAAAAACGATTTTTCCCATAGATTCGAAGGCCACAATACCTCTGGCACGATTATTTCAACCGATATATCTATTCGCTCCCTCTTAAACACTGTAAAAAAAACAGGAAAAATTCCCTCTCATAAAAATACACTAAAGGAAACCATCCACTCCGAACTCGTAATGCGCTGTATGGTGCTGATGGGATAGTTAGCACACTTGCATAAAAAAAGGTGTCTGACCCGGCCGGGTCAGACACCTTTTTTTATTTATATTCATGCCACTATTTTTCCTTAGCCAACATAAAACTCAAATCACATGAAGAAACTCATCCTTCTAATTGTTATGATCTGGGGCGGACTGACCTACGCCCAGGAAAAAATTACGCTCAAAAACATCTGGGAGCTGCCCAATGTTTCCAGCCCGGTCGTTTCGCCAGACGGGAATCTGGTTTTATACAACCTCATCCTAACCGACCTGGAGAACAACACGGGCCACTCCACCCTATATCTTTTGAATGTTCAAACCAATCAAAGAATGGAACTAACGAGAGGAGTGAGCGACCCCAAATGGTCGCCCAACGGCAACCAGGTTGCTTACCGAAAAGCCGGCTCCCTATACGTAGCTGATTTTTCCCAAAAAGGAAAAAAATATGCTCTTGGGGATCCTCAAAAAGTAGCGGAGCTGCCCCAAAGCAATCACTTCCTCGGGCACAGCACCATTAAAAATTATGAGTGGAGCCCGGATGGCAAAAAAATTGCTTTTGTGGCCGCCGATCCTTCGACTGGAAATAAACGGACGGACCCCAATGATCCATTGGTAGTGGAACGTACTATGTATAAGTCCCGTACTTCTTTTTCCGATAATATGCTCACGCGCATTTGGATAGTCGATGCGAATGGAGAGCATAAAAAAACGGTGACGCCCGGTCCATTTGACAGCCACTCTGTAAGTTGGAGGCCCGACAGCAAATCGCTCATTTTTTTATCCAACAGAACAGAAAATCCGGATCACAACTATAACAATGAAATATGGGAGGTTAATATTGAAAACGATCAAATCAAGCGATTGACTCAAACGGTAGGTACAGAACACGACCCACATGTATCGCCAAGTGGAGAGTGGATTGCCTGTCACGCTACCAAACGGCCGGTCAATACTAAGGACAGTCCTCCCGAAAATACTTTCATTTACTTGCTCTCGGCCGATGGCTCAAAAGAGATCAACCTCAGTAAAAACATGGACAGGCGCGCCAGCGGCGTGCAATGGCATCCGGATGGAGAGTGGGTATACTTTAGCGCTCGCGACCAGGGTAAAAGGCTTATTTTCAGAGCCAAAAGAGGGGTAGATCCAGAAGCAGTCGTCGATCAAAAAGGTATGGCCGGCGGCTATCACATCAGCAAAAACCACATTTTTTATACCTATAGTACCAATAACCAACCTTCGGAAATTTATATGGCCGATTTGGATGGTAAAAACCCCAAACGCCTAACTTTTCATACACAGGAATGGGCCCAGGGAAAATCGTTTTCCAAGATGGAAGACTTTTGGTTTAGTTCCTTTGACGGCACAAAAGTTCAAGGATTTATTTGTTATCCACCAAATACAAGTGCCGGAGAAAAGCTTCCTGTTGTTCACCGGATTCACGGAGGGCCTCACGGTATGTATGGCTATTCATTTAGTGATTTTAATGAAATGCTGGTCTCGGAAGGATACGCTGTTGTGTTCATCAACCCCAGAGGTTCAACAGGCTACGGCCAAGATTTTGCCGACGGTACCTACCAGGCCTGGGGCGGAGGCGATTATAAAGATCTTATGCACGGTATGGACGCAGCCCTCGAAAAATATGCTTTTCTGGACAAAGAGCGAATGGGCGTCACCGGAGGTTCTTACGGAGGATTCATGACAAATTGGGTCGTGACCCAAACGGATCGGTACAAAGCAGCTATTACGGTGGCTTCGGTGAGTAACCTGATCTCTTTTTATGGTACTTCCCTGTATCAACTGCTCATAGAAACGGAGTTTGGCGGCTTACCCTGGGACAATTACAGTCTGCTCTGGCATTTTTCTCCCATGGCTCACATTAAAAATGTAACAACCCCTACCCTGCTGCTGCACGGAGAAAACGACATTGATGTACCGATCACGCAGGCCGAAGAGTTTTACATCGGCCTTCAAAAACTGGGGGTTCCAAGCCGTTTTGTCCGTTACCCCAACGAGGGGCACGGTGTTCGGCAACCACAACATCGGGATCATTATTACCGGGAAATTATGAATTGGTTTGAAAAATATCTCAAAACTTTGCCTTAAGTAAGAAAGGCCGCGGCTGCGGCCTTTCTTACTTATATTTTTATATTTATATTTGTAAAAGTATTTTGGATGGACCCCCAAAATACTTTTTTTCGATTCCGGACGACCATGCAAATCACTACTAACAATCAATTAGTACTATAGGTACATTTGCTAAAATCAAATCTCATGAGAAAAACTTTACTATTTCACCTACCTGGAATATTCTTTTTCCTTTTGGTAGCCTCTGGCTTTGCTTTTTCGAATACTTCAGCAGCTGAAGGGAATGCTCTTACTCCCCTTAAATGCTGGGCGCCGGATGATATTACGCTGGATTGTACAGAACTCACCTTTGATCCGGAAGACTTCCTTTCCGTTAATGATGCACTTGGTACTGTGGATGAATTATTGAGATCCGGAAAATTGCAGGTACAGTCTTCAGGCAGTTATCAGGCCCGCAGTGAACTGGACTGGGATCCGGATGATTGCGCAGCAGGTACGCTCAAGCGCATTTTTAGCATTTTTGAACCTACCGAACACGGGACCAACAGAACTACCTGTACCCAAACCATCACTATTTTAAATAAAAACGACTATCTCCTAAAATTCCCAGGTGATGCTTCCGAAACCTGTGGAGGTGACGGCGGGAATGATATCGTCATGACTAATTTCGGTTGTGATATTTTGGCCGTTCATCGCGACACTTCCTTTTTCGGAGCAGCGGGAGATGCCTGTTTTAAGAGAAGAATTATATACAGTGTCATCAATTGGTGTGAATATGACGGGGTGAGTCTGAACCCTACTATCATTCCAAGAGACGTAGATTGTGATGGAAACATCGAAGAAGCCACCTGGCTTCACTCGGAAAACGGGGATGTATGGATAGATGATGATAACAAGCCAAAAGACGGGCCGGTTATTTCTTTCAAAAAGGATGCCCCTTCCTATCAATCTTTATCCTGTGACGGAAAAACCTATGCCTATACCAAAGGATATTGGCAATACACCCAATTTGTAAAGGTATATGACGATGAAGCCCCTCTGCTCAGCGCCGAGGATGATCTGGAATTTTGCGCCAATGGCCCCAGTGGTGCGGCCGACTGCAAAGCAGAGGTGATGATTCCCTTTACGGCCAGGGACTTATGTACGGAAAATGTAGAAATCAGAAGCGTAAAACTGGCCGTTAACGGTGCTAATCCAAGCGACCTGACTGATGAGCTATATACCGTCAGCGGGTCCAGAGGCTCTTTTGCTATTCGGAGTATCGAAGGGGAGGGCTTTCCTGTCGGAAATCATTATTTCACCCTTACCGTGGCCGATGAATGTGGCAATATTACCAACCGGCAGATTAATTTTTCGGTAAAAGACTGCAAAACGCCTGCGCCGATCTGTACGGCTATTTTGAGTGTAGATCTGTTGCCGGTCGTAGAAAATAAAGAAGTGGTAGGCGGCCTGACGGAAGTGTGGGCCACTGATTTTGTAGCCAGTGGCGTGATTGACTGTACGCCTCATCCGGAGCCCGATGCTATTGCCGGTTCAGCGAATAATGTGCGTTATTATGTGGTTAGAAAAGACAGTCTGGATGCGGCCAGGCTTTTGGCCCCTACTGAAGAATATCTGACGGAAGAAAACCGGAGCGTAGTTTTCACTTGTGAAGACAATGGCGCAACAATTGATGTATTCGTCATTGGGGTAGATGGAGCAGGCAACTTTGACTTTTGTACAGTAATGGTGAGTGTGCAGCCTGGTTCAGACCCCGATCCATGTTCCGATGAAGCTGATAGTACAGGCCGGGTGGCGGTGGCCGGTTTTGTTAGTACTCCGGAAGGGCATGCGGTAGAAGGAGTCGAAGTGGCCTTATCTGGCCAGTTATCCAATGTTTTAATAACTGGAGAAGAGGGTACTTACTCCTTTTCTGATCTTGAAATTGGCTATGATTACTCCATTACACCTCAATTAGATGAGAATGCGTCCAATGGAGTATCTACTTTTGACCTTGTGACGATCACCAAGCATATTTTAGGTGTGGAGCTGTTGGACTCTCCGTACAAGCTGCTGGCAGCCGATGTAAATAATTCGCAATCTGTTACGGCTTCTGACCTGATCCAGATCCGCAAGCTGATCCTGAACATTGAAGAGAAATTCAGCAATTCCAGCAGCTGGATCTTTTTTGCGAAGGATCATAATTTTGATCAGCCCGAGAACCCTTGGAGTGGGGACATGCCGGCTGTTATCAACATCAATAACCTGCAGGAGGATATGCTGATCGGTGATTTTATGGCGGTTAAAAAAGGAGATGTAAATGGCAGTGTGAAAGCGAATTCCAGTATGAGTGAACCGAGAAATGCTAAAGGGAATTTTGAGTTGACGACTGCTGATATTAAGTTACTGCCGGGAAAAGAGTATCGAATTCCCTTTGTGACGAAGGATTTAGATAACATCCAGGGGTATCAGTTCACGCTGGATTTTGATCCATCTGTTGTAGAGATAGTTGACATGGAATATGGGGTGGCACGGGAAAATCATTTTGGTTTCACGCAAGTGGAGGATGGTTTGATTACGACTTCATGGAATGTGCTTAGTGGCGATTTTAAACCGCCACTAAGCATGTTCGGTATCATAGTCCAGGCTAAGTCTGAGGCTTTACTGAGTGAGGTCTTGAGCATTAATTCCAGAGTTACGGAAGCCGAGGCTTACGGCCTGAACAATGAGCTTTTGAATGTCAAACTAAGCTGGGATCAAAAAGAGAAGGAGATCAACACACATAGACTTTACCAAAACACGCCTAATCCTTTTGTGGATAAAACCCAGATAGGTTTTTATCTACCCGAAGCTTCCGAAATAAGTTTACGAATTTATGATACTTCGGGAAAAACCTTGAAGGTGCTGGAAGGTAACTTTGGAGCAGGAGAAAACAATATTACACTCCATGATTTGCCGCCAGGAGTGCTGTATTATACCCTTCGATCGGGGAATTTCATTGAAAGTAGGAAAATGATCAAGCTAAAGTAAAAAGAGGGGCCGCCCGGTGGGCGGCCCCTCTTTTTACTTAAATTGGAAGAAAAAGCTGATTTATTGCCTGATATTCGTTAATTTTATATCTAATTTGTTCGTTTCCTTTTGATCATGATATTGCCCCTCAATTAAGTAAACACAAGCGCTCAGATATACATCAGTTTTCTATCAGTTGTGAAAAACAGACTTTTCTAAAGTCATTTAATATATACGACCTGAAATCTATTTAAATAAACAGCAAATTGCTGCGAAACGCATCTCATGAAGAATCTCTACTTAGTATTGTTGATCTCTATTTTTGGGTTTATTGGCCAGACGAATGGGCAGCCAACTTTATTATTGGATGATGGCTGCTTCCTGACAAGCATGACAGGAGGTATTCTATTTTCGCCAAATGGTAATTCTCCTGGCAGTCCACTACGATATAAATTCAAGCAAACGGGTGGTCTTTTCGAGATAATTTATAACCCGGGGACCAGCAGATGGGAAATTTCCTCTCCTGCTTTTCCTGTCATATATTACTCAACTTCTGCAGATGCTCCTAGTCCTCCCCTGGACGCATCTTCCTGGCGAAACGGCCCTGACCTTATTGATCTTGGGTCATGTACCGGAACAGTAGTGGACGGGGCAGTTCCTGCCGCTTTCTCATTAACAGTAGATGATCCATGTCTTCCTACCGATGACGACCCACCCTTTGTCATGTGCCAGTTAAATTTCTCGGTTCAACTACCTACTTCAGGTGCCTTAACCCTTAATGAATCACAAATAGTATTAGATGTCGACGATGCCTGTGATCCTAATCCAACAGCCATTATCAGCCCAGCCCTTTCTATATTAGATTGTGATGATATAGGCCCTAATACCTACACGGTCACAGCCCAGGACGCCTCCGGGAATACTAGTGTAGGTTCTTGTTCTGTGACGGTGACGGTTGAGGACAACCCACCTATGGCCGAAGCCGGCCCCAATCAAACGATTTGTTCAGGCAGTGCAGCGCTCACAGGTTCTTCTGTTAGTGGGATAGGAGGTTTGGGGACCTGGTCCATCACCAGCGGTCCGAATACAGATATTAATCAAATTACGAATCCAGGCCCAGATGCGAATCCCAGTGATGCAGTTTTCACCCCAACAACAGCGGGCGTATACGTACTGACGCTTACTACTAATGATGTAGATGGAAATGGCCCCTGTACGAACACCTCCGATGATGTTACGATTACAGTGCTGCAGCAACCTGATGTGATAGAAGGCCCGGATCAGACCATTTGTGAAGGTGAAACGGCTAATTTGACCGGCTCTTCAGTTACTGCCGGTGCTACAGCCACCTGGACGGTTATGTCGGGGCCCAATACGAATGATAATCAACTTACGAATCCAGGCCCGGATGACGACCCCAGCGATGCGACCTTTACGCCAACCGCAGCGGGGAATTATGTTCTTGTTTTATCTTCTAATGATCCGGATGGATCAGGTACTTCCTGCTCTCCCGATACCAATTGGTTGAGGATTACCGTCAATCCAATAGCCACAGCCTCTAATGCAAGTGCAACCGATGTTTGTGGGACGGATCCTTCCAGCCTGAGCGTTACGACCAATAGTGCCGGTACATGGTCTATCGTAGGTGGTTCCGGCACCGGCTCTTTTGATGATGACAAGAGTTCTACTACTACTTATATTCCTTCTCCGAATGATGCCGGTAAAACCATTACCGTAAGATGGACGACCGACGATCCTGATGGTCCCAATGGACCTTGTACGCCTGCATCCAGTGATGCAACTTTCACTGTCAATGATGCAGATGGCGGAGAAATCACCACTACGAATGCCGACCGATGTAATAAGGACGGAAATGCCACAGATCCACAGGAGATCACTTCCGTGACAGACGGCAGCGGTCCTGCCGGTGCGCAAATTACTTATCGCTGGGAAAAAACAACAGAAGGTTGCGATGCAGCAGATAATGACTGGGAAATTATTGGAGGAGCCTCTAATGCAACATATGATCCCCCGGCAGGCCTAACTGAAACAACCCATTATCGTAGAATTACCATTTCTAACTTCAGTAATATTATTTGCGAAGCTGCCAGTAATTGTATTACCGTTTACGTAGGCATAGTAAATGGAGGTGAAATTACAGGAGACCAAACCATTTGTATTGGGGATATCCCCACAACCATAACTTCAGTTACTGACGGTACGGTAGGGCCTGATAATACACTGACCTATCGCTGGCAAATGATCACAGCATCGGTTGGCAACTGTGATTCTCCAAACAGCGATTGGACTACAGTTAATGGTGCTGCCGGTGCGACTTATACGCCAGGCACTGGAATTAATGATCCCCTTACTGAAACGACCTATTATCGAAGAGTTACCCGTGCAGAGGTAACGTTAGAGGATAACAGCACCTATAGATGTACTACGGTTAGTAATTGTATTACCGTGACTGTTAATCCAGGTGCAACAGCTACCAATGCCACAGCTCAGGATATTTGTGGCATATTTGAAAATTCTCCTTTAAGTGTAACCACGAATACAACAGGCGAATGGACGATCATAACGGCAGATGCGCAAGGGGCTATTCTAAATGAAACTAGTGCCAACGGTGCTTCTTATAAACCCTCCATTCAGGATATTGGAAAAACCATTACGGTTAGATGGACTACCGATGACCCGGATGATAATGGCCCTTGTCCATCCGTCTCAGCCGATGCTTCCTTCAAAGTCAACACCCCTGCTACCGCATCCAATGCTTCCGGTACAGATGTCTGCGGCCTCGATCCTTCTACTCTGAGCGTAACAACGAATAATGCAGGTACCTGGACTGTCGTTACAGGTGGCGGCACCATTAGCAATGCCGGCAGCGCCAATGGTGCGACTTATAATCCGATAGAAGCTGACTTTGGCAAAATGGTGACGGTTAGATGGATGACGGTTGATCCTGATGGGCCTTGCCCTGCGGAGAGTATTGAAGCTTCTTTCTTTGTTTATGAGCCGGCCACGGCCTACGCAGGGGAAGATGAAGAGTTTTGTAGCGCAGCCCTGCGTCATGTATTAAGCGATGCTACCATCGGCGGCGGCGCTAGTGCCGGTACCTGGACAATCGAGTCCGAGCCGCAGGTGGGCGCCGGTTCGATCAGTGGTGAAGGGCCGGATGCAGACCCAAGTGATGCTGTGTTCAGCGCCACTATTCCCGGAGTCTATGTGCTGAGATTAACAACTGACAATCCTCAGGGCCCTTGTCCTGCGGTATTTGATGAGGTGACCATTACCCTCGTTTATGATGTGGATTTGTTTGCGGATGATGCGACCTACACCATTCCTTCCTGTACGGATGAGGTGCTGGTCCGCTATACGGCCTTCATGACGGATTGTAGCCGTGATATTTTGAATGGAGATCTGACCGTTACTCAAATTGGCGGTCCTGTAAATGCCGGATCAATTGCTTTTGCGACTGGGCTGTCTAATAATTATCGTACGATCGGCGCTGCTCAGGCCGAAGCCTGGACAGTTGCCAATATGACAGCTGGTACTTACGTTTTCCTTGCCAGATTTGAGCGTGGAAATGCTTCAGTAGAGGATATTATCACCGTTGAGGTTAATCAAGGTACAGATATCGAAGTGGCGATTACAGCGCCTGATGTGAACCTGACGGTTCCTTCCTGCTTTGGATACACCATAGCCCGTTTGACGGCTGACATTTTTGATTGTGCGGGTACACCGGACGTATTCAATGATGTAGAGGTAGAAGGTTTCGGTCAGTTTGCCGGACGTAACTTTTCCTTGTGGTCAGATGTAGCTGTAGGACCTAACCAAGCGGTTTTGAACGTTGGTGAGAATGGTTCTCGTTACATGCAAGTCTTTCCTTCTCAAGGGACAAACGATGCTATTTTATTGTCTTACAAAGGGACTACAGC
>JAUIKE010000216.1 GCA_030430845.1 Bacteroidia bacterium
GGAGAAAAGTTTGATGAATTAATCGAAAATTCTAAATTGGTGTTTATTGACAAGTGTGGCCATGCTCCTATGATGGAGCATGTTGAAGAATTCAATCGCCACCTGGAAGATTTTTTAACCGAAGTAACAGCTAAACAATTAAGCTAAGCCAACAGACAGAATGCCGGCCGGCATTCTGTCTGTTTATAAAAAACCTTTGCCCGGCACCTGCTTACCTGACAACAGGCGCCGGGCATTTTTTAATTAAATAATTTATGAAGAACAGGATCTTTGGCTTGCTGAGCCTCTCCCTCTTGGTACTGGTAACCAACTGCTCAACCTCCTCTAAAACAAGCAAACCCAACAGCGATGAATCGCTCACTGATGTAGTTGATGTAGGCATCGACCCCTCTCTCATGGTCGAAGAACGTCAGCTCGACACGATGTATGTAACAGCCCCGGCTCTTGAAAACAATGAAGAAACACAAGAAGATATACCCCAGCTTTTTGAAGCTGAAGTGTATAACCCTAGCCGCAAAAGAAGAAATGACCTGCTGCATACCAAATTAGACCTGCGTTTCGATTGGGAACAAGAGGCTGTTATAGGAAAAGCAAGTTTACAGTTTCAACCTTATTTTTATCCAACCGATTCCCTCATACTTGATGCCAAAGGTTTCGACTTCCAAAGCATCTCCGCGCAGGATGAAAAAGGTCAAAATGTAGCCCTGACCTATGAATACGATGAAGAAAAAATATACATCGCGTTTAGTAGGACGTTTGACCGAAAAGAAACCTACACCCTCGACATAGCCTATACCGCCCACCCATCCGAAACCGGGGGCAGCGCAGCTATCACCTCCGATAAGGGCTTGTTTTTTATCAACCCAAAAGGAGAAGATCCTCTTAAACCCAAACAGATCTGGACACAGGGGGAAACGGAATGGAACTCTCGCTGGTTTCCGACCATCGACAGCCCCAACGAGCGCTGCACACAAGAAATGTACCTGACCGTCGATCAAAAATATGTGACCTTATCCAACGGCCTTTTGACCTCCTCTACCGAAAATGAAGATGGAACCAGAACCGATTACTGGAAAATGGACCAGCCCCATGCGCCTTATTTATTTATGATCGCTGTCGGGGAATTTGCTGTGGTTGAAGACCGGTGGAAAGATATTCCTGTCACCTATTATGTAGAGCCCGATTTTGAGGAGGATGCGCCCTATATTTTTCCGCATACCCCAGAAATGCTTGGCTTCTTTTCGGAAAAACTGGGTTTGGACTACCCCTGGAAAAAATATGCCCAGATCGTAGTAAGAGATTATGTATCAGGAGCCATGGAAAATACGACAGCTTCAGTTTTCGGTGACTTCATGCAAAAGCGCAAAGAAGAACTCATAGATTACCTGTACAATGAGCAAGTAGTGGCCCACGAAATGTTTCACCATTGGTTTGGTGATTATGTCACTTGCGAAAGCTGGGCTAACCTGACTATGAATGAGGGCTTTGCCAATTACAGCGAATACCTCTGGCTCGAATACAAATACGGACGAGATGAGGCCGATTTCCACCTCATCAATGAATGGGAGGGCTACCTCTCTTCTGCAACTTATGGAGGCCATCCACTCATCCATTTTAGCTATAATGATAAAGAGGACATGTTTGATGCCCACAGTTATAACAAAGGAGGCTCTGTACTTCATATGTTGCGGGCTTATGTTGGGGACGAAGCTTTCTGGGCGGCACTTAATCTGTATCTAAAGGACAATGCCTACACCTCCGTCGAGGCCCATGACCTTCGACTGGCTTTCGAGGAAGTAACCGGACAAGACCTCAACTGGTTCTGGAATCAGTGGTATTTTGACCAGGGTCACCCGGTTTTGAACCTCAACTATAACTATCAGGATAGCACCGGCATGGCTACCCTGGAAGTCAGTCAGGTCCAAAACCCTGAGGATATGCGGCCCGTTTTTCAAATCCCCACTCAGGTACGGCTTGTATATGAAGATGGAAGTTCAGAGGACAAAGACATATGGGTAAAAGAACGGGTTCAAAAATTTGAATTTGAAGTAGAGGAGAAGCCCGCTCTGATGATTTTTGATCCGAAGCGAACCCTTTTGGGAATTGTGGAGGAAGACAACACGCCTACAGAAGCATACATTACTAAATACGATGCGGCTCCCTCTTTGCTGGGCAGGCTGGACGCCATCCGTGCTTTGAGCCAGGCGGAGCATCCCGAGTTGAGAGTTATAGCCTCGAAGGCACTAAAAGACGACTTTTGGACCCTGCGAGGCGTCGCCCTGAACCTGATCGACGCTCCCGATCCTATAGAAATGCAGATCATTCGTAAGATGGCAGCCAATGACCCTCACTCTACCATTCGGGCCTCCGCCTTCGAGAAATTGATCGAACTGGAGGATAAAGGTGCTAAAGATCAGGCTATCACTGCCATCCAACAAGACTCCTCTGAAGCGGTCATTGCTTCTGCTTTGTATTATTTGGGCGAAGTGGATTCGGCTATGGCCCTGCAATATGCCGACGAATTGAAGGACACCAAAAGCATGTTCATCCTGAATACAGTGGCTGAAATGTACGTATTGAGTGGAGACACCCAATATCTTCCCTTCTTTGAAAACCGGCTTGAAGCGGAAGACATGGAAGGATTTGTGGCCGTCAATTTTTATGATCTATACAAGTCTCTGTTGCTAAAGGCTGATATGACCACCATAGAGAAAGGCGTGGAAAAACTGAAGTCTATTGCCATGGGCCCCGAACAGCCACAGCTGCGCAAGGCAGCCGGCACCATCTCACTTTTCCGAATGAAAGAAGACCTAAAAGAAGGGATGACACCTCTTCAACCGGCAGTAGCTGCCCAAAAAGAAGCCTTATTAGAAAAGCTTAAAGATATGCTCCGTACCATCAAAGAGCAAGAAACGGATGATACCTTATTATCGATTTATTTAAACATTACAGTAGAATAAACAGGATGGATGCCGGCCGCGGCCGGCATCCATCCTGTTTTTAGAATAGCAAGATTCGGGTTTCCCTCCTCTGCGATCATTTCTACCTTTGAATTGATTATTAAAACAAGGAGAAATGAAAACACAAGATCACATCAACTTTCAGCGAATTACTCAAGCCATCGACTATATTAACACCCATTTCCAGAAGCAGCCCAAGCTTGAGGAGGTGGCCCAGAGTATCCATTTGAGTCCTTTTCACTTTCAACGAATATTTAAGGAATGGGCGGGTATTTCTCCCAAAAAGTTTTTGCAATACATCAGCATTGAACATGCCAAGATGCTATTAAAGCAAGAACAAACCTCCGTCTTTGACGCAAGCTATCAGACGGGATTATCAGGCACGGGCAGGTTGCACGATCTGTTCATAAAGGTCGAAGGAATGAGCCCGGGAGAATTCAAAAATGGTGGGCAAAATTTAACCATCAATTACAGCCTTGCAGAAAGTCCTTTTGGAGATCTATTGATAGCTTCCACGCAAAAAGGCGTTTGCCATCTTACATTCGTGGAGGATGAAGCCAAAGCCCTTAAAGAACTTGAGGAACGGTTTCCAAATGCCGGTTTTTGTCAAAAGTTAGATTTAATCCAGCAAAATGCCTTGCTCATTTTCACCCATGACTGGGGCAAACTGGACAAAATAAAGTTGCATTTAAAAGGCACTGATTTTCAACTAAAAGTATGGGAAAGCTTACTAAAAATACCAATGGGGAATTTGGCTACTTATAGTCAGGTAGCTCAACAGATGGGCAAACCAAAAGCAGTAAGAGCCGTCGGCACAGCCATTGGACATAATCCGATTGCCTATCTCATTCCATGCCATCGAGTTATCCGTTCAAGCGGCCATTTTGGGCAGTATCATTGGGGGAGCAATCGAAAAACAGCGATTATTGGCTGGGAAGGAGCGAAATCCCATCACTCTAATTAACATGAGTCATGCGAATCAGGGGTAATAGATAATATAGAATGGTTCAATTTAAAAATAATTTGTACCCTATTTAGATTATAAACCTGCCATAGGCAAGATCTTTTAACTGGGGAAAAGGGGTATCAGCATTATTGAAGCCCTGCAGGGGCGGGCTTACTGCCCCGCTGGAGCGAATAAATAAGAGTGCCACCTCCCCGTCTCCAAGCTAATTGGCGTTAAAAAAATAATTGCCGAATCGTAGCGCACGCTTCAGCTTGCCCGTACCATAAGCTTTAGCTTGTATAAAGGTTAAACTTATTCGGCGGTTAAAAAATGAACGCCAATAAGCATGGAGCTATTGATAAATCGTTCCTAAGGAACCTAACAAACAAAGCTACAATCAGCAGGCCGCCGGCGTGAAATATTTCCATGTATTGCCGCATTATTTAAAAAACAGCTTGACATTATTCCCAAAATGAAAATTTGGGACTCCTGTTAATTCCCGCTTGTTTTTTGCTTATAGAAATGTTAATTATCGGCTAATACATTAGCGGATTGTCAATTTAACAAGCAACTGCTTGACAATATTCACAATCTTGCCTATTTTTCCTCGTGCACAAGAAGACCTTCTGAAACTTCAATCCCAATAACAAACCAAATCATTACAATCCACCTGATTTACTGATGCCCAATTTAGTGTGCACTAAATTTGGCTTTCTGTGCATTAAACCGTATTTATCCTTAGTTTTGTATAATCACTTAGATTAATATCGTAATAAATGGAGCGCGATAACAATTACCGTCTGTTAATTCAAAAATTGGATCAATTTATCCGAAAGTACTATGTCAATAAGATGATCCGTGGAGGCTTGTACAGTGTAGGGCTGGTACTCTTGCTTTTTTTAGTGATCAATATAATTGAGTATTACGATTTTTATTATAGCAATTCTTATCAAACCCTTGAAAGAAAAGTTCTCTGGTATTCCTTCCTGGCTATCAGCCTGGGAGCTGTATTCTACTGGGTCATTCGGCCACTGCTGAGTTATTTTCATCTTGGGCAGGTTATTTCTCACGAAAGGGCCGCCCAGATCATCGGGCAACACTTCAGCGATGTAAAAGATAAGTTACTGAATGTTCTTCAACTGAAAAGACAAGCAGATCAGCTAGAGCAAAAGGACCTGATACTGGCCAGTATCAATCAAAAAACAGAGGACATTAAGCTCGTTCCCTTTAAATCGGCCATTAACCTGTCTCAGAATCGCAAATATCTTCGTTTTGCATTACCTCCATTATTATTGTTCTTACTGGTCCTTTTTGCTGCCCCCAGTTTAATTAAGGACAGTACCAATCGTCTGATCAATAATAATAAGGTTTTTGAAAAACCTGCTCCATTTTCTTTTGTACTCGACGAGCAAGACCTGAATGTTGTACAATACGAAGATTATGACCTAGTTGTGAAAATCGAGGGAGATCAACTCCCGGATGAAGCCTTTATCGAACTCGATAATGCTTCCTTCCGCCTGAAAAAATTGGACAAAAACCTGTTTTCCTACCAATTCAAAACCGTTCAGAAGGCTATAGATTTTAAATTAAGCTCAGGTGCCGTCCAATCTAAAAAGTATGAGTTGGAGGTATTGAAAAAACCAAATATTCTCGGCTTCGAAGTAAAGCTGGACTACCCAGCCTATACCGGAAGAAAAGATGAGGATTTGGCCAATATTGGCGATATCGTGGTACCGGCCGGTACCAATATCAGCTGGATATTCAATGCTGAAAACACAGATGATATTCAAATCCGTTTTTCAGAAGCCGATTCTATGGAGAATATCAAACGCTTCTCCGACGAATTATTTACTTACAAAAAGCGTGCACTTCGGGATGACCTTTACAAGCTTTATGTTTCCAACGAACTACTCCCGCAGGCCGATTCCGTAAGCTACTCTCTATCGGTAATCCCTGATTTGTATCCAACCATAGGGGTGGAGAAGTTTCAAGATAGCCTCGATAATAAGCTGCTGTATTTTGTAGGAGAAGCTTCCGATGATTACGGCTTATCACTATTGACCTTTAATTATCGTAAAAAAGGAGAAAATCAGCTTCAGGAATCCGAAATGATCACGGTTCCTCTTGGCCGTCCCAATGGCAAACAAACTAATTTTGACCATGCCTTCGACCTAAATGAATTAGCCCTTAAGCCGGGCGATCAGATCACCTATTACTTTGAGATTTTCGATAATGACGGCGTGAACGGTGTAAAGTCCGCACGTTCTAACCTGATGCTTTATGCCATGCCTACCCTGGATGAATTTGAGGCTATGGCTGAAGAAAATGACGAAAAAATCAAAGATGAACTTCAAAAAGCACTGTCGGAATCCCGCAAGATTCAAGAGGATATGAAGAAGATGCGCGAAAAACTTCTTCAGCAAAAAGAACTGGACTGGCAGGATCGCAAAGAGCTGGAAAAAATGCTGGAACGCCAAAAGGAACTGGAAAAACAGATCGAGGAAGCCAAAAAAGCGTTCGAGGAAAACCTGAAAAACCAGGAAGAGTTCTCCCAGACAGATCCGGAAACCATGGAGAAGCAGGAAAAGCTTCAACAACTCTTTGAAGAGGTCATGAGCGACGAGATGCAGGAACTGATGAGAAAGATCGAGCAGCTCATGCAGGAACTCGAAAAAGATCAGGCCATCGAGATGATGCAGGAATCTGAGTTCAACAACGAAGAAATGGAAAAAGAAATCGATCGTTTGCTTGAACTGTTCAAACAACTCGAAATGGAACAGGAAATGCAAAAGACCATCGATCAATTGCAAAACTTGGCCCAGGAACAAGAAGAACTGCAAAAAGAAACGGAAGAGTACGCGGAAAATCCAGAGGAAGAAGAAAAAGCCTTTGAAGAAGAGCAAAAAAACCAGGAAGAAAAAGCTGGAGAGGAAAAAGCCGGTGAAGAAAATAAAGAGGAGGAAGGTAAAAAAGGCGAAGAAAATAAAGAAGAAGGACAAAAAGGAGAAGAGAACAAAGAACAAAACCAGCAGTCTGAAGAAAACAAAGAAGGACAGCAAAATCAGGAAAATCAAGAACAGAACCAGGAACAACAAAACCAGGAGCAAAATCAAAATGCTCAACAAAAGCAGGCTGAAAGCAAGCAGGAAGAATTGCAGCAGAAGCAAGAGGATATTAACAAGAAGTTTGAAGAGCTTCAGGAGCAGATGAAAAATGTAGAAGAAAAGAACGAGCAGCTTGAGAATCCAATGAACATGGAGAATCAGGATCAGGAAATGCAGGATATCGAGTATGACCTGAACCAGAGTCAGCAGCAACTGCAACAAAAGCAGAATAATAAGGCTTCCAAGTCTCAAAAAAATGCTGCTCAGAAAATGAAGCAGATGGCTCAGAACATGGAGCAGCAGATGCAATCCTCTCAAATGGAGCAGATGCAGGAAGATATGAAAGCACTGCGTCAATTGCTCGAAAATCTGGTTGGACTTTCCTTTGACCAGGAAACACTGATGGACGAGTTCACCAAAACGGCCTCTACCACGCCTAAGTATGTAGAGCTCGTGCAAGAGCAATTCAAGCTCAAGGATGATTTCCGCCTAATCGAGGATAGTTTGCAGGCGCTGAGCAAGCGGGTATTCCAGATAGAATCCTTCGTGACAGAAAAAGTAACGGAGATCAATGGCAACATGGCCTCCACCATCGATGACCTGGAAGAACGCAAGAAACTGAGGGCCAGCGACCACCAGCAGCGTGTGATGAAAAACACCAACGACCTGGCGCTGATGCTGAGCGAAGTAATGAACCAGATGCAGCAGCAAATGTCTTCCATGATGAAAGGGCAGCAAATGTGCTCTAACCCGCAACAAAATCAGCAGGGAGGGCAGCCGCAGGATAAGATCAGCGAAGGACAACGAAAGCTCAATGAACAGATGCAGCAACTCCGAAAGGGTCTGGAAGAAGGAAACGGCATCAGTAGCGAAGAATACGCCAAAATGGCGGCCCGGCAGGCCGCGCTCCGAAAGGCTCTGGAAGAAAAGCAGAGAAAAATGCGCGAGCAAGGACAAGGTAATAAAGAACTACAGGAATTGATGAACAAGATGGATCAGGTAGAAAAAGACCTGGTCAACAAGCAGTTACAAAACGAGACGCTCTCGCGGCAGCAGGATATCCTGACCCGCTTGCTGCAGCACGAAAGAGCCGAAAGGCAACGCGAGTTTGACGAAAAGCGCAAGTCGGAAACAGCAGAGAAAAAAGAAAGAAAAATGCCCCCCGCTCTGGAAGATTATATTAAAAAAAGAAGAGCTGAAATTGAACTCTATCGCACCGTTTCACCTTCACTTAAGCCATATTACAAAACACTGGTAGAGGAATATTTCAAATCTTTAAAAACTGAAAAATAAAGCCCCTATTCAGAAAAAGGTAGCAGTTAAACCATTCTGCTGCCTTTTCCTGTTTTAAGTCAATTGATTCCAAAAGCAAAAAAGCATTGTTTCTTCTAACTCTTGAGCGTTTTCAAAAATGAGTGAACAACAAATTATGCTAAAACTAACATCTCACCCTCGCAACATTTCTCTGGTTGAAAAATTTGTATCTCGTGTAGCCACTATGTACAAAGTCAACGGAGAAATATACGGGAACATTCTCATCAGCCTCACAGAGGCGGTGAACAATGCCATTATTCACGGCAATCAAAGTGATGAGAGCAAGCAGGTCCGCATCCAGCTCAAAAAGCTGAAAGACAGGCTGGCCTTTCATATTACAGATGAAGGCCGGGGCTTCGACCCCAACAATATTCCAGACCCAACCTGCCCCGAGAACATCCTAAAGTGTGGTGGCCGCGGAGTTTTTCTCATGCATGAACTATCTGATTCCTTAAGCTTCCGAAATAACGGCAGCACGGTCATAATCGAGTTCAAAATATGATGTTTCAAGTTTCTGACCTGTTTCAGGAATCACCCGACGAAAACGGCATCCAGTTTTTTACCGAAGAGGTCGATTTCGAATTAGAAAATGAAGAAGCTGTCCACCAATGGGTAGCGAACACAATAGCCAGAGAACAAAAACAATTGCAACTCGTCAACTACATTTTCTGTAGCGACGCTTATCTGCACGAATTAAATGTCGAGTATCTCCAGCACGACACGCTTACCGATATTATTACCTTTCAATACAGCCAGCTTCCTATCATAGAAGGCGATATTTTCATAAGCATCGAGCGGGTGCGTGAGAATGCCCAGGCCTATGCGCCCAGCTTTGAGCACGAACTTCGCCGCGTGATCATCCACGGGGCGCTCCATCTCTGCGGTTATGGGGATAAGACGCCGCAGGAGAAGGAGCTGATGACGGAGAAGGAGAATGAGGCGCTGGGGGTTTGGGAGGAATAAAGCTTTCTTTTCCAGCGTCCCAGAGGGACGGTATTTAAATAATAGCCCTCGGCTTTAGACGAGGGTCTATAATGTTAGCAAGATATAACAGCCCCATCGGGACGGGAAATGGAACATACCCTGTCCCGATGGGGCGACGAAAATGGTTAAACCTTCTTGCGGGGTTGTGTAAAAACTCGTTCCTCGTTTTTACCCACCCCTGATAATTTTGTTTTGGAGGTGGTTTTAAGAAAAAAACTTCGTTTTTTTCTTAAAACCACCTCCAAAAAGAATATTATTGGTTGGGAAAAAAGGCCGGAGGACTTTTTACACAACCCCGCTATTATACAGGCGTCCCTACGGAACGATTAAACGTGACTCACTGGTTTTTGACATAAAGAACTGTTACTTTCAGCATGAAAGTATTTTACCATATATTTATCATTATT
This sequence comes from Bacteroidia bacterium, assembly GCA_030430845.1. GTDB lineage: Bacteria > Bacteroidota > Bacteroidia > Chitinophagales > Saprospiraceae > JANQPA01. The sequence goes on from JAUIKE010000216.1 coordinate 9,716, forward strand.
CTCTTTTTCGTTGCTTGTGGGCAAGTGCAAAGACATGACTTATAAAGATTCAATCCCCAAAGCAGGTACAAAAGCTGTAATAGGCAATGACCGCATTTCATTCATTGATGGAGAATACCCTGAAAGTATAGAAATAAAATTAAATGAATTAACAGAATAATCTATGAACCCAAGAAAACTCTCCATCACCGCCGGCATCAGCTACCTCATCATTTTTTTCGCCGCCATATTCGCCAACTTTTTTGTGCTGGAATCCATTCTAAAAGATCCGCTGGGAACCATCCAGCAAGGTCACATGATGGTACGGTTCGGCACAATGGCCTTTCTAATTACCGTGGTTTTTGATGTAGTCGTGGCCTGGGCACTGTATGAGCTGTTTAAAAAACACTATTTGTCCAGCCTGAGCACCTATTTCAGAATGATGCATGCGGCCATTATGGGCGTGGCGGTATTTGCCCTCCCTATAGCACTGACCTACACGACCAGCGAGGACATTCTTAGGCAAGTGGATATTTTCAACACCATCTGGCTCATTGGGCTCTTCTTTTTCGGCATTCACCTGATCCTGCTTGGAAGAATACTTGGAAAACCGAAGATCATCGCATGGTTCCTTGTTCTTGCTGGGGGTATGTATATGGTGGATACGGCGGCACATTTTTTACTGCCCCATTACGATGTTTATGGTTCTGTATTTTTAGCCATGGTGGCCATTCCTAGTATTGTGGGAGAGATGTCTTTGGCGGTTTGGTTGTTGGTGAAAGGTGGAAAGGAAGAGAATTAAATAATCATTTTAATTTTTACATAATCATCCCGATAGAAACTGGTCATTTCCCAGGATTTTGGCTGTGTCATCCAAACCGCGAAGCGGTGATAGCTACTAGACTACGGTGCCAACCGTAGTCTGAAAAAAAAGTTCCTTTTGAGCTGCGTAGCTGCGTCACCTAAGCTCCCTCAAAACAAACCGCCTCAAATGAAGAAATTCTTAGTCATTTTATGCTTGGCGTTCTCCCTTTCCAGTTGTGGGAAGGACACTCACCGTTTTCAGAATTATCCGGAGATTATAACAAAATACCAACTGGAAGACCTTCATGACCGGGCGAAGTGGGAGGTGTATAAGATTAACATGCTTTACGGAAACGATTATTTAGTGAATTTTGAATCGGATTCTGTTACTAAAAAATTTTATTCCCTTTTTAAGGTGGAAGGCTTAAAGCTACTCCAAAGTAAAGAGGCCCTACAACATATTGTAGGCAAAAATAATGTATTACCTTTTTTGAATGCTGATTTGGTTCTCTTTGAAACTGATTCATCCAATATCTTTCAGGGGGGAGAAATTATTCTGACTTTTTTTCCAAAGAGAGGGAAAGGAAAAAGATGGCAATTTGTTGAAGGAAGATGTTTTTCAATCATATTTGATGAAGAAACCATTGTTGGCTGTGGAGATTATATTGCTATTGATTACCCTATCCAAAATCGAAAAAAAGATGATCAACAATTCATCCAGCTATTAAAAGAAAAAAAGGATTCAAATCCCTGGTTGGATTGGTATCTGAAAAACAGAGAAAACTAATACACTTTAAGCTAAGCATTCCCACTCGCCTAAGACGAAAGGAAATACGACACCATTGCATTATTGACAGAATTTAGCTAAATTTAGTCAAAGCACTGACAAAATTTAGTCAAATTAGAATTATTTAATGGATAAAATTCTCACCAGAAACATAGAACAACAAGTATTAAAAAGCTTAGTTCCCAATAAAGTCGTGATTCTACTTGGACCAAGACGAGTAGGAAAAACCGTGCTAATCCGGCAAATCATTGAGCAATTAACAGATCCCTACTTATTATTGAATGGAGAAGATCTGGATGTTCGAAAAAGATTAGAGCATAGAAGCAAACAAAGTTATCTGAACCTCTTAGGCAGCAAAAGAATATTGATCATAGACGAAGCTCAAAAAATACCTGAAGTCGGCAGCATGCTAAAATTGATGGTGGATGAAATAAAAGGGCTGAGGATATTAGTTACTGGATCTTCTGCTTTTGATATCAATAAATATACAGGAGAGCCACTTACCGGTAGAAAGAGAACTTTCAATCTTTTCGCTTTATCCGAAACAGAATTAGACCAGGTAGAAGATGACATTCAGAAAGTCGCCAACTTAAAACAGCGCCTGATATATGGGAATTATCCGGAGTTATTGCAAATTGAGGATGAGGATGAAAAAAGAGAATATCTGCAAGAATTGGTTAGCTCTTATTTGCTAAAAGACATACTGGAATTCGAAAATATCCGAAATTCAGATAAGATATTAAACCTTCTTAGGTTAATTGCTTTTCAAATAGGCGGAGAAATTTCTTACAATGAAATTGGCCGGCAATTATCTATGAGCAAAAATACCGTTGAAAAATATTTAGACCTATTATCAAAAGTATACGTCCTACATTCTGTCAGTGCTTTCAGTAGAAATTTGAGAAAAGAGATAGCAAAAGGAAAAAAGTGGTATTTCTATGATAATGGTTTAAGGAATATCTTGATTGGAAATATGAATCCCATTGAACTAAGGAATGACATCGGCGCTTTATGGGAAAACTATATCATAAGCGAACGAATAAAGTTTCAGAAATATCAAAAAATGTTGGTATACAATTATTTCTGGAGAACCTATGATCAACAAGAAATTGACTGGATAGAAGACAGGGGAGGCGTCCTACATGCTTTCGAGTTCAAATGGAGTCCTAAAAAGAAACCGAAGCAACCAATCGCCTGGAAGAAAGGATATGAGAATAGCACCTATGAAGTAATACATCAAGACAACTATCTGAAATGGATAAGGGGAAGAGATTTTAAATAAAGTAAAGTTGGACGCTTTTCAGCGTTCAACTTTACTTTATTTAATACTAATTTTTTTTTATAACCTCTTGATTTCCCCGGAGAAATAAATACTTTTGTTCTTCGTTCCAGGAAAGTAAAGAATGGAGCCGCCGGCCCCATTCTTTACTTTCCTGGATAACACTCTCCCTAACCAAGTACCCGAAGATTTTCCTATTTGAGAAACGAGAAATATTAGCGAAATGAAAGTACTAAAGTTTGGCGGTTCCTCCGTAGGGACCCCGGATCGAATAAAGAGTATCCTCGAGATCCTTAAATCTTATTATTCGGAAGGAGAAAAATTTACAGTGGTCTTCTCCGCATTCGGAGGCATAACCGACTTGCTGATCAGCATGAGTTCGCTGGCAGCCGAGGGCGACGAATCCTACCAGGAGCAATTCAAGCAATTCAGTCAACGATATCTGGAAGCAGCTGAAGAACTGCTAAGCGGTGATTACCAGCAGCAGGCGCTGGCCCACCTGGAAAATAATCATGAGGTATTAAAAAACCTGCTTTATGGAATCTTTCTCGTTCGCGAAGCCTCCCCTCGCACCATGGATTATGTGCTGAGCTTTGGAGAACGCAATGCCGCTTTCCTCATCTCATTGGCCCTTCGTCAAAACGGTGTGAATGCCAATTACCTGGACGCTCGCAAGATCGTCAAAACCGATAAGCAGTTCGGATCGGCCAATGTTGACTTGGACAAGACCTTTTCAAAAATCGACGAATACTACTCGCAAAACCCTGAAATACAAATAGTTACAGGATTTATTGCATCTTCAAAAGGAGGGCTCACTACTACGCTTGGGCGCGGAGGTTCGGACTTTACTGCAGCTTTACTGGCTGCCGGCCTCGATGCAGATCTTATCGAGATCTGGACGGATGTAGACGGGGTACTCACCGCCGATCCGCGAAAAGTGAGAAAGGCTTTCACTATACCACAGATGACCTATTCGGAGGCCATGGAGATGGCTCACTTTGGAGCCAAGGTCATTTATCCACCTACTATTCAGCCGGCGCTGAACAAGAAGATTCCGCTGGTTATAAAAAATACGTTCAACCCGGAATTCCCGGGCACTTTCATATCCGACAAAAAGGATCCGAAGGGCAAAGCTGTCAAGGGGATTTCCAGTATTGGAGATATAGCATTGCTTACGATTCAGGGTGCCGGCTTGTTCGGAGTACCCGGCACAGCCGCACGATTATTCAATACCCTCGCTCAGGAATCCATCAACATTATTTTGATCACGCAGGGTTCTTCCGAGCACTCCATCAGCTTTGCCATTCAGCCTCAATATGCCCTCAAAGCCAAGCGTGCTGTAGAAGCTAC
>JAUIKE010000217.1 GCA_030430845.1 Bacteroidia bacterium
AAAGGCAAACAAATTCTTTAAATGAACACTCAATTCTCTGTGGCTTTTGTACTTAACTTGATAAAAAGTTCAAAAGTAGTTATTTTTTCTAATTCACTTATAGCTCGATCATGATCCCGATACTGGGCACCAGCGTACCCTGTGCATCTTCGATGTTTTTTAGTAAATAACACTGCTGATTAATCGGTGCATCGGGATTGGTGATGATGCCCTCTCCTATCGGCCTGTCGTCCTTATCCAGTGGCCGATCCAGGATTAATTCATTTCGAGTCACGGCATTCCCCGTTACATTTTCGATGTCGATGTAAAGATTCAAACTCCATTTTTCGAAAAACCATTTTTTATCTACCCTTATGTCCAGTGTATTACTGGCTTCTTGCCGGATAGAGTTGATCCGGTCAAAATCGCGGATACCCCGACCGTTGACATCCCAGTTGATCACCAATGCAGAGGCTTCATCAAATGGCGTGTCAGGAAGAGCCGACTGAAAGCGCCAGTTGAGGCCCACTTCCCAGTTATTTCCAAATTTTTTCCCTACTGCCACATTTATTATATGCCGGGCATCCCAGGAGGATGGAACAAAATTCCCTTGCTTATCCGTAAACTCACTCCAGCCTAAAGTATAAGAAGCAATCCCATAAAAGCCTTTAAAAAGACGTTGCTGAAACAAAAATTCTAAACCATAGGATCGCCCTTGAGACGTCGGCACCACGGGTTCATTGCCCAACACACCAAAATTACCGCCCAAATTGGCCAGACTGACACTATCCCTAAGCAAAAATGGGTAGTCATCCCAGTTTTTAAGATACCCTTCCAGCGTAATTTTCGAGCGGCTGGCTGTATTCCATTCCAAGCCTGCCACCAGATGGGTATTGCGGATGTACCGAATGTCATTTCCCTTGTTCACCAACTCATCCCCCTCCTGATAGCCCAAAACCGTGTAGGGAGGCAATTGGTAATAGATCCCCGTATTGAAATTAAACGCGAATTCATTGCTTAAGGCATAAGAAAGGGAAAAACGCGGAGAGAACTGATCCAGCGGATTATTCATCTCATCCGAATAATTATTGGCATCCATGCGTACGCCCAGGGAAAGGGAAAGTCGCTCGTCCAGAAATTTCCTGCTGAGCTGTGCAAACAAGGCATATTTGGACATATCAAACTCGGAAAAGTAATTGACCGTTTGCGCACCAGCATTGGTGAAAATCCGATTGAAGGTGCGGTTGTTGTAGCGAACATATTGATACCCTGCCCCATAATTGAGCTTATAATCCCCAAATCGGCTGGTATTTTCTATCCGAAGCTTGTTTTCAATCTCCTGAGACTTATAGTCTAAAATGAGGTTATCGGGATCGCTGTCATCATTCTTGAAATATTTTTCCGCCTCGTTGTTGAGCATATTCCGACTCAACACAAAGGTCCAATATCCATTTTGGCGGTATCTTTTATACACGACCCCTGTTGTATAATTCCATTGAGGTGAAACCGGCAGGTTATCCAGCAAAAATTGTTTGTCCTCCGTATCATTGGCCTCCAGGTTGAGTTCAAACTGATCAATGGCTCCCAGTCCGATGAACGTAAATTCATTTTTAGTATCGGGTTTAATGGTCACCTTTGCCTGAAAGTCGTTATAGGTTGGCAAAAATGGAAGTTCGAGTGCCTCAAACAGAAACTGTAAATAAGAACGTCGAGCCGAAACTAAAAAAGTGGTTTTATCTCCGATCGGCCCCTCCAGGGTCAGGCCAATGTCCGTGGCGCCGGCCATAAAGGTGGCGCCCAGCCGATCATCCCGGCCTTCTCTTTGACGGAATTCCAGAACAGAACTTAAGGCATTGCCCCGATTAGCGGGGAAAGCTCCGCTGAAGAAATCCACCTCCTGGATGAAATTTACATTTAAAAGGCCAACCGGCCCGCCCGAAGCCCCCTGCGTTACAAAATGGTTGATATTCGGAACTTCTATTCCGTCGAGGAAAAAACGATTTTCATTAGGCGCGCCTCCCCGGATGATCAAATCGTTTCGGAAGGAGGCGGTGGTGGTCACCCCAGGCAATGTCTGGACCACTTTAGAAATATCCCTATTAGCTCCGGGGTTGCGCTGTATCTCCGCCACACCAATGGTTCGAAGCGACAAGGGGCTTTCTTCTGTTTTTTTAAAGGGGGAAGCTCGGACCACCACTTCCTCCAGTTGGGCAATGGATTCCTCTAATTGAACATTCACAATAGCCGGCTTCGCATTGGTTACCTGAATCTCATACACCGTTTTTTCATTAAAGCCTACATAACTAACTTTAATGTTGTACAGAGCAGGTGTAAGGTCGAGGATCTCAAAGTTCCCGTCCAGATCCGAGGTCGTTCCTTTATCCGTGCCTTCCACCAGGATGCTTGCAAAAGCGATGGCCTCATTATTCAAAGCATTGGTGACTTTCCCCTTAATAATGCCACTTTGAGCTTGGAGTTGGGAAATAGCAAGAAGTAAGAAACAGAAAAAATAATGGACTTTCATAATGCTTATCTATTTTCGTCAGAATAGGAATGATCATTTTGAAAAAATGTTCGTGAAATCTAATTGAATTTGAAAAAAGCCCTGTTCTCAAGAAATTTATTAATTTAGGCCGCCGGGGATAAACCGGTTTCTTAAATTTTTAAAACTCCGACTATGTACAGACATCAGATCCTGCCTTTTGGAAAATTTCAAAAACAGTTGATTGCTAATGAAGAAACGGGAAATGCCTTTATGCTGGTCCCTAGTCAGGGAGCCTGTATCATTGACATTCAACTCGCCGGCCAGTCGATCTTAGATGGATGTGCAACCCCAATAGAACTGGACCTCAATAATTGGGGCAAAAGTGCGATCCTCCTTCCTTTTCCTAATCGTTTGGACAAGGGGCAGTATTCCTGGGATGGAAAAACCTATGAATTCCCCATCAATGATACTCAAACCAATAATGCGCTTCACGGTTTTGCTACAGATAAACAGATGGAGATTACGGAAATAAAGCTGGAAAATGACCAGGCGGTGGTGCATTGTATGTATCAATACGATGGCCAGCTGGACGCTTATCCATTCCCTTTTAACTTCTCAGTTGTCTTTCGCATTGCAGAGCCAGGTGCTTTTGAGGTGAGCTTTAAGGTCAGCAATGAAGGGCCTGCAGACATGCCCATCGGTATGGGATGGCATCCCTATTTTCAGTTGTCTGAAAAACTTGATGACATGGAACTGCTTTTTTCCGGTGCAGAGCTCGTCGGGCTGGATGAGCGGATGATCCCGACTGGAAAGCGGTATGAATATGATGAATTTGAAAGCTCCAAAAAGATCGGTGCAACCGTCCTGGATAATTGTTTTGCTATAAAAAATACAGAAGGTTCTCCTTTTCAGGTAGAATTGAAAGGTAAAAAAGGCAGCTTGCAGTTTTGGCAGGAAACGGGCCCTGGTAAGTTTAATTACATTCAGCTTTTCACCCCACCTAATCGAAAAGCGCTGGCTATCGAACCCATGACTTGTAATGTCAATGCCTTTAACAATGGAGACGGCCTGGTCCGATTAACATCAGGAGAAGAGGTAGAAGCCACATTCGGATTTAGCCTTATGAAGTAAAGGCCTCACCGTAATAATAAAACACTTCCGTTCTTTTCTGTTCGAGTACCGTCTATCAATTCGACGATGATATTGTATATATAGGTCCCTGGATTCACTTTTTTCCCATTGATGCGACCATTCCAACCAGCCGAGAGGTCACCTGCCTGAAAATTCCTGGCTTCATGTAGAAGGTTTCCCCACCTATCGTATATCCGGAATATTTCAATCTGGCGGATCTGGCTATTTTTTCCAAAAATCTGGAATAGATCATTTATGCCATCCCCATCGGGAGAAAAGGCTGTTGGAACATAAACCTGTATGCCTTCCAGCAAGGTGATTTCAATGGTGGCTGTGTCCTTACACCCAAAAATATCGTACACCTCCATTTTATACACATCATTATTCACGGCCGTCAGGATCGGATCCAGACAATTAGAGCAGGTCAGATTATCTTCCGGATACCAACTTACGGAATCGATCAGGGTGCGCGGGACGAGCAGTTCGGGCTCGAGCCGGCGTTTATCTCCCAAACCAAGAATAATATTCCTTTGCAGGCGCACAAAGTCGCGAATCCCGGTAGGTAGCTGGAAAGGCTGGGAGTACAAACAGCCGTTTTGATCTTTGATCGTCAAATCATACAAACTGCCGGGGTCCAATTGCTCAAAAAGCAACGAAGTGCTGAAATTAACATCATTAACGGAATACAAATAGGGAGGGCTACCACCTTGCGCCTTGAGCGAGCGAAGCGATATATTGGCATTGGTACAATCGTAGAGCACCGGCCCCAGCGGTTCGGGCGCTTCTACATCAATTTCATATTCGGTAACGCAGTTATTGCCATCTGTAATACTGACCCGGTAGCTGCCCCGCCCAACAGTACGAGTTTGTTGAATGCCCCCCATATTATCTGACCAAAAAAAGTCATAAGGCTCTGTTCCGGCCGTTATATTTAGGTTAATCGAGCCATCTCTAGACTCAAAACAAGAAGGCGAGGTGACTTCGGCCGTGGCTTCCACCACACTCCACTTGACCTCTACATCACCGAGCGGTATGCCGCTACAGCGACCGTCGCTAAAATTTGTCAGGGAATATAGCCCGGGTTGATCGACTTCAATATAGAAAGGGTTATCCCGAATACTCGAGAAGCTTCTTTCGGTACTATCCGGGTAGGCGACAGATATGGACCATGGAGCTTCTCCATTAAAGCTGACGCTGATTCGTCCGGAGCTGCCCTCGCATATTTCCTGATCACCTGCCAATACGGCCTCGGCCGGTTCGATCAGACGGACGGTAGTGGAAGTTTGGAGTTGCTGTTGACAATTATCCCAGACCCGTAAAAAATATTGGGTATCCTCTCCAGGTGCTACCTTTCTGACCCTTGCTGTATCGCCATTATCCCATTCAAATGTGTAGGGGCCATTACCACCAAAAACTTCTGCTTGCAACTCTATTTCATCTCCCGGACAAATAAACACTTCAGGAACAGCAGCTCGCAATGGAGGCGGATCTGCCAAAACCAGCCGTGCATCTCCTGAGCGACATTCACAGGGATAATCTAATTCAACAATGAGCGTATCAAAGTTTTCGGGCAAACCATCTACGATGGCATTGATAGGCAGGGCCACAGAAGCTTTTCCGGCGGGGATGTCAATAGTACGTGGAATAGCGTCAAAATCCTTGGCTTCAATAGCCGAGCTGGATGGAGAAATCTTGAAAGGTACCGTCACTACTTCTTCCAGGCTATCTGTATCCACTCGTTCAAATAAAAAGTAACTATCAGAACATCCTTCGAAAAGGAGTTCTTGCTCATTATCTGATACCGCTGAAATAGTAGCTTCTCCGCCCAGGTTGAATGAATTGGCCCCTAAGAAAACGGCAGAGTCAAATACATTATCGCCCCGGTCAGCTACAACCAGGCGAATGTGGTAAGTTTCACAAGGGATCAGATTTAAAACAGAGTTTAAAACAGTGGTGAAACCGTCATATTCGATCAATTCGTGAGTCGCCTTTTCCTCGAAATCAAATGAACAGGCAAAAGCGTCGGTTTGCAATTCATTGCCTACATAATACGCACTGTTTTTCAGGTGATTTACGGAATTGATTTCGACAAGGTCCCCTGTGCCAGGAATCAGGGCCACATTTTTGGCTTTATTCGAATACTCTCCGTCGATACCGGGGCCACTGATAAAGAAGCCGAACACATCATTAAATTTACTTCCTACAAATTCGCAATATTCCTCAGAAGCAAAAACATAACTGAAGGTGACCGTGGATTCGAGGGGAATAAAATCAAACTCGATCCCGACCGCATCGCGCACTTTTTCTTCTGCCAAAATATCAAGGTCAATATCGCCGGTGAAGTCACTAAAATTACCGCTCTTATCAATTGCTGAGTTGGGCCCTTTGGCATTTTCAATAGGACCGGTGGCTAAAATTATTCCTCTATTCAGAGAAATGGCCGCTGTACCATTATTAAAAAAGCCGATGCCATCCTGCTTTCCGATTGCCTTAATATTAAAAACGTTTTTGCAACCTCCCTTAATAAACACATCGCGCACCAATTCCTCTACAGAAAAGTCACTTGAAATATCCAATCCGGCCTGAGGATTGGCCATTTTTTTCTCTTTTGGTAACACAGGCGGTGGAAAAAGTGTATAAGATGAGCATAATATGCCAACAAGAAGCAAAGCAAAAAAAACCTTCAAGTTGTAGTAATACAGCATAATATGTTTTTTAGTCAATGGGATCACAAAATTCTCACTTCATAAAACTACTAAAATCCAACAAATATTACCAAAATACCTTATAATGGTTAAAAGCACATTTTTCTTTAGAATTACGTAATTTACCCTTTTATTAAAGAAAAATAAATATTAACTTCGCTATTGCAAATCCACACTTAAATTGCCTTATTATTTTGCTAATCTCCCCCCTAAAAGCAGAACAAAGGCGACCCCCTACCCGTAATCAATAAAAATAACCTGGAGAAAACTGAGCGGCTCTTAATTTCTGTTATACGGACCAGAGGACTAATTGGTTTGGTAAATCAGTGATATTGTACTTTAATAGAAAAGCTTTTACAACACGCCCGTTCTAATCGCTTTTTGAAACAATAAATTTATATCTCATGAAATTGAAAAATCTACTCAAGATTTTTTTGGCAACTGTAATTACACTAACTACTTTTTCTTTACATGCACAGATCAAATGCTTGCAGGAATTCGACATTAGAGTTCTGGGCGGAGGAGCGGAGGTATACAGCTGTGTCGGTGACGGCATTCCGGACGAGGTAGAAATGAGAAGTAGTTCTTATGCAACTCCCATCGGATGGCTGGTAGTCGATGATCAGGATATCATCGTTAAATACAGTCTTCGTTCTAAATTCAGAACAGATGACCTGCCTACCGGCTCTTATCGAATCTACGGTTTTTCCTTCCTCGGCACTCCTACTCTAAAAGTAGGCATGAAACTAGGAGAGACTTCATTGGCTAATATCTGCTACGAACTATCTGACAATTCTATCGGGCTGTTCAATGTTGATCCGGATGGTCAGGCAGTCGCCACAGCGGATGGTATGGCCTCGATCTTTGTCTGTAGCCAGGATGGTAACCCTGATGTGGTTCGTTTTCAAACTACCAGTCCTGATCCTAATTATGCCTATTTGATCACCGACGAAAATGACATCATCGAAGCAGTCGTGGCAGCCGACAGCTTTGACTTCGATGGTCAGCCCTTGGGGATTTCCAGAGTGTGGGGACTGTCCTATGTGGGCGATCTGGTCGCCCAGATCGGTGAGCCCCTTGCGGAAAGTGAGTTGGCCACAGCCTGCTATGATTTATCAGATAATTTTATTGAAATCATCAAAACAGAGCCGGAAGGCGGGCAGGTACAATTAGCCAATGGAGAGACCTCGACAGTGGTTTGTACCGGAGACTCCAGCGAAGACATTCTGACATTCACGGCTTCCGGCCAAAGCAATGCCCCTTATTTGTTTGTTCTGACGGATAGTCTTAATCGGATATTATTCGTGCTGAACGGCAACTCCATAAATTTTGACTTCCTGGCTACCGGGATTTGCCGCATATGGGGTGTCTCTTTCACCGGCACCTTCGATGCTACCATCGGGCAAAGTATTCAGGAGGCCGTGCTGAGCGATGACTGTTTTGATGTATCTGACCAATTTGTTGAAATATTTAAAAAGAATCCCGCAGGTGGAATGGTTGCCTTTGCAGATGGAGCAGATAACGGTCTTTTCTGTGTCAATGACGGAACAGCAGATGTGGTTACGCTCTCGAACAACGGAGGGAAAAATGAAGCCTATACCTATATTTTAACCGACACTAATGACGTCATTATTCAAACCTTTGAAGGAGCTGAAGTGGACCTGGAAGGTTTACCTGGTGGAGTTTTCCGCATTTACGGCCTGGCTTACACAGGTGTTTACCAGGGGATGGACGGGGACGACCTGTTGTCCGCTATCTTATCAGATGAGTGTTTTGAACTTTCTGAGAATTTCATACCTATCGAAAACATATCATTAGAGCCCGGGGTCATTGCTTTAGAAAGTGGTGCGCAGGATACTTCGCTTTGCTTTGGGGACGATCAAACGGATCAGCTCAGCTTTGCGGTAAGCGATGCCGGTACAGAGGGAGCTTACCGTTACTTAATTACTGATGGTAGTAACGTCATTTTGGATATTCTGGAAGAGCCCAGCTATGATTTTGCCGGCACCACTGCCGAGGAATGTCGCATATGGGGCTTGTCATTTACAGGAGACTTGCTGGCCGCAGTGGGCGATCAGGCGGATGCCGCCTTACTTTCTTCCGAATGCTACAAATTGACGGCCAACTTTATTCAGGTTCGCCACTTGTTCGTGGAAGGAGGTATGATCAGTCTTTCCAATGCCGGCGATAGCGCTACTGTTTGTGTGCAGGATGGTGTTTCGGATTTGTTTGCTTTCCAAACCACGGACGCTTTAACTGAAAATTATGCCTTTATTTTCATTACAGAAGATGGAACCATTACCCAGGTTGTAGAAGCTGACAATTACGATTTTGACAACGATGAGGCAGGGGTGGTCCTGATCTACGGCTTGTCCTTTGTCGGTGACTTACTGGCCCAGCCCGGGGAGAATGTATTTGAGGCGGAGTTAGCTTCCCAATGCTTTGACCTGTCGGATAATAGTTTGCTTATCAACAGGAAGCTTTTAAGAGCCGGCTCTGTCAGTCTTACTTCGGGCAATCAGGACACCGTACTTTGTTTTGGTGACCCACAGGCCGACCAACTCAGTTTCAATAATGCCGGCTTTAATGGAACTGGAGCATTTCGCTATGTGCTAACGGATCGCCAGGATGTCATTCTGGATATTTTTGAAGGTCCTGACTATAGCTTCTCGGATATTACTATTGACTTTTGCAGAGTATACGGTGTTTCTTATACTGGCAATTTTAATTTACAAGTCGGCCAGGATTTATCAGCCAGTGTTGTTTCGGATGAATGTTACGATATTTCCGAAGATTTTGTCAGCATTACTCATTTATTTGTAGAGGGGGGTACGGTAGAGCTTGGTCCCAATAGTGCCGGCACTTTGGTTTGTTCTTCAGACGGGATTCCTGATATTGTCAATTTTGAAACCACCTCTGCTGCTGAAGCTAATTATAATTTTATCCTGACGGATGGAAACGATAATATTTTGATCATTTTGGAAGGCAATAGCATCAACCTCGATATTGCCAATGCCGGAATTTGTCGGATCTACGGTGTTTCTTATACGGATCAGCTGAATGCCACTACGGGCATGAACATCAATGACACAGAACTGGCATCCAGTTGTTTTGACCTTTCAGATAATTTTATCGAAATCATCAAGAGGGATATGATAGCCGGCCAGGTACGTTTGGAAGACGGTACGACCTCTACTGAAATTTGTGCCGGCGACAACTACATGACTACACTTACTTTTACTAATGACTCTCCTCAGGATGATGCTTATGTATATTTGGTTACCGATGAAAGCAATAACATCTTAGAGATCAGTTCTTCTCCATCCATTACTTTTGACAACATTAATATCCCCGTTTGCAGGGTTTATGGAGCGATCTATACTGGAGATTTGTTGCTGCAAGTTGGAGATAATGCCTTAACGACGGCCGTTTCCACACAATGTTTTGAAGTCAGTGGAAACTTCGTAACCATCACTCATAAAATCGTGGAAGGAGGCAATGTCAGTTTATCGGACGGCAGGCTCTTCACTAACATTTGTGTGAGGGACGGCAATCCCGACCTCATCGAATTGACCACTGATTCGGATTCTGAAGAAAATTATGCCTATTTGCTTACCAATGACCGGAACCAGTTGCTGAATGTACTCAACAGTAATGAAATTGACCTGGACGGTTCCGTTGGAGGTATCATCAGAATATATGGATTTTCCTATACGGGTGAAATTACGGTCGGCTTTAATCAGGATGTAACTACCGCAGTACTTTCTGACGACTGTTATGACCTTTCCAGCAATTCTATCACCATCAATCGTATTGACCTCGAGGCAGGTACGGTTAGTCTGATCAATGGACAGCCTCGCTTGTCAGTTTGCTTCGGAGATGATGTTCAGGATCGAATCCGTATGCGGAACACGGCTCCTCCCGGCACTCGTTATGCCTATGTTGTGACGGATGAGCAAGGAGAGATCCTTCAATATTCTCCTTCTCCATCAATCATTCTGGAATATCGCCCAGTGGATCGGGCTCGAATTTATGGAGTGGCATATACAGGCAATCCTTTACCGGATGCAATGGGCAATATTTTTGAAACGTTGCTGGCAACAGAATGCTATGAGGTAAGTGAAAACTTCGTTGAAGTGACTTACACCTTAATTGATGGAGGCCAGGTAAGCACCATACAAGGAGAAGACCAGGTTCGCATTTGTGCGAACGACGGCCTTGCAGATGTAGTAGAATTCCAGGCCATAACGGAGGCTACCGGCCCCTATGCCTTTATCCTGACCGATGCGGACGATAATATTATTTTCCGCCTGGAAGGCAACAGCCTTAATCTGGATGTATTAGATGCGGGTACCTGTAAAGTTTGGGGTGTTTCTTACCGGGACGCGCTGGATGTCAATATCGGAGATAACATCCTAAGCGGTTCACTGGCCAATGAATGCTATGATCTTTCGGATGAGGCCATCGTGATTATCAAAGATGAAGTCATTGGAGGTACGATCAGCTTTTCAGATGGTAGTTTGCAGCAATTTACCTGCCCTGACAACCCAAGTCCCAAACTACTTACTTTCAGTAATACGGGAAGCACTACCGGGTCTTATGCCTATCTAATCACCAATGAGAACAATGAATTACTAGCTGTTGCCGGTGAAGAAGGTTTTGACTTTGACAACATTGCAGATGGTGTCGCCAGAGTTTGGGGGGTTGCCTATGTAGATAGCCTGGTTATTGAAGAAGGCATGAATGTTACGAGTTCGCAACTGGCAGACCGCTGCGAAAGCCTGTCGGATAACTTTGTTGAAGTATTTAAAATACTCCCGGAGGCCGGTACGATTGCCAGCAGTACCGGTGAGTCCAGCTTTAACTTGTGCAATGGTGACGGCATCCCAAGTATCATTCAATTGGACAGCCTGGGTGCCTTTGAAGGAGATTACACTTATGTATTGACGGATGAGGAAGCTCAGTTTATCCAAACCATAGAAGGTGACCAAATTGACTTCGACCAGCTTCCGGCCGGTTCATATCAGATTTATGGCCTGGCCTATACCGGGAACATCATTGCTATAAACGGAACCATCGTCACAGAGGAAAATTTATCTGACGACTGTTTTGATGTCTCGGAGAACGCCATCTCCGTTATTAGTGACGATCCGAATGTAGGAGCCTTGGCTACGGCTGATAAAGAAACCTTGATTTACGTTTGCCCGGATGACAACAATCCGAATGTCGTTCAATTCTTTGCGGAAGATGTTTCTCTTCACCCTGTGGTATATGTTTTAACAGATGAGAATAATGTTGTTATCCAGGTTTTGGACGATAGTCAATTTGACTTTGAGAATGAGTTGCCGCTGATCACCAAAGTATGGGCGGCTTCTTACACCGGAACTTCCCAGATTGAGATCGGCATCAACTTGGATACCGATCCGCTGTCGACCGAATGTTTTGACCTATCAGATAATGCCATAACAGTGGTAAGAGACGCACCGGAAGCCGGCCAGCTGAGTACCGACTCAGGGCAAACCACTTTCAGGGTCTGTGCCAATGATGGGAACCCTGATTCTATCCGGTTCAGCAGTACAGAACAATCTGCCAGTCCTTATCTGCTTGTATTAACAGATGAAAACAATTTGATCATAGACACGACCAGCCAACTGGACATTGACTTTGAATTAAGAGGAGCCGGTACCACAAGAGTCTGGGGGCTTTCGTACACAGGCAAGCTACAATTTAATATTGGAGATGACATTCAGCGGACTGCATTGGCCAATGATTGTTTCGAGCTAACAGAGTCTTTTATCGAAGTCCAGCAATCTGAAGTAGATGGCGGAATGCTCAGTACTATTTTTGCGTCGGACTCTATTTATGTTTGTCCGGATGACATGGAAGATATCATCAGTTTTAGCAATAACAGTACGGCTGAGGGAGCTGGGTACCGATATGCCTTGACCAGGCCTAATGGCTTAATTCTCGGATATTTGAACGGAGATTCCAGGGATTTCAATAATACCGGAATACGAGAATTGCATATTTACGGGATTTCCTTTACGGGAAGCTTCATCGACAATGCGGGACGCGGAAGGATCGACGAAGTGATGCATTCGGATAGTTGTTACACCCTGTCTGACAATTTCGTCACTGTATTTTTAGATGTGCCTGACGGAGGCACGATCAGCACCGCTCAGGGAGAGACCAGCGCCCAGGTTTGTGCCAGTCCTTCAAATCCAGGTGTAGAGATGATGGTAGATAACAACTCATCGGCTGGTTATGCCTATATCCTGACTCAAGCGGATGGAGAGATTGTCCTTATTTCTACAAATGCCACGGTAGATATGAGAAATGTGGAAAGCGGCAACTATCTGATTTACGGACTATCCTATACGGGCATGATCACTGCCCAGGCGGGCGATAATATCAACGAGGTTGAGTTGAGTAACAGCTGCCACGACTTGTCGGTGAATACAGTTGAAGTAGAGCGCCTTGGCGATGTTGACGGCGGTGCCATCACATTAATCGACGGAACGACTGCGCTGTTCAGTTGCCCTGGCGATGGCTCGCCTGACCTGGCCGTTATAGAATCGACCAGCACCTTGCAAGATGCCAATTATGTGTACGTCATCACGAGAGAAAACAATCGCATTTTCATCCCGAATGCCGGAGGCAACATCATTGATTTCAATCCTGCTCCTTCCGGCGTATATCGAGTCTATGCAGTTTCTTATACCGGTGATTTTTCAGCAGCGCCTAATAGCGATATTACTACGGCCGGCTTATCCAGCGAATGTTGGGAGTTATCTTCTAATTTCATCACTATTTACAATGAAGGGGCCTTTGGAGGCATGGTCAGTAGTTTGGATGATCAAACAGAAGTGAGTCTTTCATTGGATGAGGCTATTGCAAATGGATTGGATGTCAAACAAGATGGAGGTATTGGAAAAATGTATGCTTACGTCCTGGCCGATCAAAATAATAATATCCTGGACGCCACCTTTGAAACCAATATTGAGTTAAGTACACTGGATACCGGTGAATACCGTATTTATGGCGTGGCGCTCAACGGCAACTATACCGGTATGACCGGAGCGGACATTCTCTTTGCACAATTATCGGATGAATGCTTTGCCTTATCGGATAATTTCATTTCGCTAAGCATAACTGATGGCACCAATGAGTTCCAAGAGGATACTGAGGTCCTATTAGAAGCGAAGTTGGCTGAATTGAGCCTATGGCCGAATCCAGTCAACAATGAATTGACTTATGAATTAGATGCACCCGCAGTTGGTAAGATCAGAGTGATGGTATTCAACACCTTTGGTCAGCAGGTGCTCACTCAGGAACAGACGATGGAACAAAACGTTCACCGCTCTCAACTGAATGTCAATGTTCTCGAAAACGGAATTTATCTGCTCGTAGTAACTCAAAACGGCAGATTAATTGCCAAGGAAAGATTTATAAAAGCGAAATAGGGCGTCCCTGAAAAGACAAAGGAGGCTGACTACGAGGTAGTTGGCCTTTAATTTTTGGGTAAAAATTCCCCGAAAACAGCCGAAAAAGGCTAAATTCGGGGAA
>JAUIKE010000009.1 GCA_030430845.1 Bacteroidia bacterium
CAAGGCAGAAAATGCTTTAGGCACGAAGTTTGACCTCAAAGAATTCCACGCTCAGACAGTAGGCCAGGGTGCCATGCCCTTAAATATTTTGGAAAAACATATTGATTGGTACATTAAAGAAGCCTCAAAATAAATCAAGCGGAGAAGCGATACCTTGTTTTTTCTTTAAACCATTAGCCCAAGCATTCGTTTGAAAAATGTAGGATGTATAGTATTTGTGGAGTCGTTCGGCTCTACAAATACTATCTTTATTTTTTTCTGCTAACCTTCTAAAAATCGAACATGACAAACAGGAACTGGGCAGCCTTGCTACTAAGCTGGCTGTCATTGGCCTTTTTCACTGCCTGCACCCCATCCTCTGATAGTGACCTTCCGACCGTGGGGTTCGTTGACGCCTTTGAAGACAATACCATCGAACAAGCAAAAGATGGTTTTTTAGCAGCACTCAAAGACAATGGTTTTTCCGAGGAGGAAGAATCACTCAAAGTAGTCTATCGAAACGCACAGGGAGATATTCCGACACTAACGCAAATCGTTCGTTACTTCATTTCCCAAGAAGTAGATCTGATGGCTACTTCGCCTTCACTGTCCACCATAACGGCCCTTCAAAATACAAAAGACATTCCGGTTTTTATGATGGTCTCTCCGACTCCTGAATTAATGAAAGTAGTGGATCAACAAGGCAAGGCTCCTGAGAATTTATTTGGGGTAGCGGAAAACCTTAATTACATCGACACTTCCTTTTCTATTATCCCTAAGCTTATAGAAGCTTCCGGTGAGGAGCTGCAAATAGGCCTGCTCTACAATCAATCTGAACCTCAATCGGTCGAAGCTTTCAATAAGCTCAATGAATTAGCGGAGGAGCTGGATGTCCGCTTGATCGCCCGCCCGGTCAATACAACAGCAGACGTACAACTGGTCACAGCAGCACTCATCAACGAAAAGATCGACGCCTTCTTTGCCAATCCGGACAATACCATTTTCGGCGCTTTTGAAACCATCCTCAAATCCTGCAATGAGGCCAATATCCCTATTTTTACCAGCGAGGCGGGGCTTGTAGATCGAGGAGCCGTAGCCGCTTTTGGAGCCGATATTTATCAGTGGGGGTATCAGGCTGGTGAGCAAGCAGCTGCTTTTTTAAAGACCGGCACTACCGACAATCTACAGTGGGAAATGGTCAAACTTCGAAAAAGGGTTTACAATCCTGAATCAGCAGACCGCTTTGGCATCAGCATCCCAGACAATTACGAATCCATCAAGCGTTAAATTGATTGTATGATCTTTTACCTCTCTGCACTAATTCTGGGGCTTTGTCTTTCTGCCATGGGATTGGGCATTTTCATCACGATGAAAATTTTCCGGATACCGGATATTACCACGGATGGTAGTTATACGCTGGGGGCAGCCGTCACGGCCGTACTGCTGACCCAAGGCTGGTCTTTGATCCCCGTTCTAGGTGTCAGCATAGTCGCCGGTGTAGTTGCGGGGGTGTTGACCGGACTGGTTCACACTCGGCTCAAGATAGATGCTTTATTGGCCGGCATACTCGTCATGACCGGGTTATACTCGATCAACCTGACCGTCCTGGGGCGTTCTAACATCCCATTGAATAATGTAGACACCATATTTACGACATTAGCGGTTTTCAAAAAAAACATATACAACGAACTATGGGTCGGCTTGCTATTTTTAGGTCTGCTGTCCGCTCTTTTAGCCTATATGCTGCGCACAGATTTCGGGATTGCCATGCGGGCCACCGGAAACAGCGAATCCATGACCCGGGCCATGGGCATCAACAATAACCGTATGAAGATCATCGGCCTGGCCATCGCCAATGCATTGACGGCCATCAGCGGTTTTTTAGTCGCCCAGTACCAGCACTTCACAGACATCAATATGGGCATCGGAATTGTACTGGTGGGGCTAGGATCCGTGCTGATCGGAGACGCTTTGATCAAGTGGCTGGGTATTCAGCACATTTGGCTGAGGCTTATTTTTGTCATGCTCGGATGTATTCTTTTCCAGATGGTATTGGCCTTTGCCTTGTCGTGGGGCGTCAACCCGAACATGCTCAAGCTGGTTACGGCCGTTTTCGTTCTGGCCATTGTCGGAATTCCCCGCATCATTAAAAGCGAAAAACCATGATCTCACTGCATCAAATAAACAAAACATTCAACAGAGGAAAGGTCAATGAGGTCAAGGCCCTGGAGGAGATCGACCTGCAAATTTCAGAAGGAGAGTTTGTGGTACTGATCGGCTCGAACGGTTCTGGCAAGACGACTCTGCTCAATACTATCTCAGGGGCTATCTATCCCAGCAAAGGGCAGGTAGAGATCGGCGATCAGAACGTCACAAAACTGCCGGAGCATAAGCGCAGTCGCTGGATTGCCCGCGTATTTCAGGACCCTTTAGGTGGCACAGCCCCGGAATTGAGCATACTCGACAATTTCCGTCTGGCAGCCTTACGTACCCAGCCCAAGCGACTCACCATCGGTATTAATGCTGCCTTTAAGGAAAAAGTCAGAGCACAAATATCCCAGCTGGGCATGGGCCTAGAAGACAAGATCCATCAACCGATGGGCACGCTCTCTGGTGGGCAGCGACAAGCCCTCACACTTATCATGACCACTATGGACCAAACGGAGATTTTATTACTGGATGAACCAACGGCCGCTTTAGACCCTAAGTCGGCCGAGGTGGTTATGGAAACAGCTCAGCGGATTATCCGGGAAAATCAGCTCACCACTGTTTTTATTACCCATGATCTTCAAGAGGCGCTTCAATACGGTGATCGCCTCATACAAATGCATCGGGGGGCAATCCGTCGTGATTTGAATTCGGAGGCGAAGAAAGCGTTGACCTATGAGGAGCTGGCCAATTGGTTTAAGTAAAAAGGGTATTGGTCGAAAACTCCCGTGGGAGTTTTCGACCAATACCCTTTTTTTTATAAATTGGAAGCATGCATGACGACATCGAAAAAAAGGCCAGGCAAAAAGTAGAAGAAAAAAAAGGCTTTTACTTCATATCCATGATTTTCCTCATGGTCTCTATCATTTTATTTGTACTCAGCTTTATTATTGGAGGCGTCGCGGCCTTTTGGATACGCTTTCCAATTCTCGTATTGGGGCTCTTAACGGCTGTATTTTACTTCTATCTTTTCGGATTCCCCTTTTCCAACGTTTTATCCGAAGAATGGGAAGATGAAGAGTTCGAGAAAGAAATGTATAAATTATACCGTCAAAAAAGGCATATGCTTCCACCCCCCGAAGAATTAAGCGAGGAAGACAAACTCGAGTTAAAGGAGTTGGAACGCCTGAAACAGAAATGGGAAGGGGATGATTATTCTTAGCATCAATATTATGCAGATGCTTTAAAAGCTTCCACCATATCCTTAAACTTTTTATCTTTCAAATAAGGTAGCAGCAGCTCATCTTTATCCAGGTAAATATAGAATTGATGCGCCGGCTTCGTGTCCAGGCTTTTTTGTAGTTCCTTGTAAAAGTTAGCTTCATCACCCTTTGCAATGGCAATTTTCGCCTTTAAGAAATAGTAGAAACTATCCGGTTCTTTTAAGGACTCGGCTAACTCCAGGTAATGTTCGGCTTTTTTAACATTCTTACGGCCTGCATAGAGTTCCGCCAAATTGCGATAGATCCCCCCAAGCAATGTTTCATCCGGATCCAGGCTGAGGGCCTTATCATAATCTGCCAGAGCCAACTCCTCGTCTTTCAAATAGTCCTGATAAATACCTCCTCTTTGAACGTAAACCGTCGGATCCTCCGGATTGAGTTCAATGGCTTTTTGAAATATAGGCATGGCTTTATCGTATTCATCAACCAATATATAGTTACTGGCCAGGTTCGTCAGGAAAATGGTTTCTTTCGGTTCCAGTTCTGCTGCCTTTAGATAAAAACCCAGGGATTTTTTATAATCCTCGTAATCGTTGTAATAGATATTCGCCATGTCATTATAAGGATCGGGGTAAGCGGGGTCCAGATCGATAGCTTTTTGGAAGCATTCCAGCGCTTTGTCTAACTCCTTTGAGTACTGATAGCTGACGCCGAGGTTTCGCCAAATGGTTTTTTCCTGATCATTAATGGAAATGGCTTGATTCAGGTCTTTTATGGCCTGCTCGTACTGACCCCGATTGTGATAGAAAATGCCGCGGCTGTTGTATCCGTCCAGGTATGCCGGATCCAATTCGATGGCTTTGTCAAAGTGCTGCTTAGCTTCATCGTACCGGCCTAGTTCTTCATAGGTTGTACCCAGGTTGCGATAAAAAATAGCATTGTCCGGTTGTAATTTAATCGCCTCCTTATAATCCGATTCTGCTTTTTCATAATCATTCCCATTAAAAAACAGATTGCCCCGACTATTATAGGCATCTGAATAGGCCTGATTCAGATCAATAGCCTGGTCATAACAACGGAGAGCGATATCCTTTTTCCCTGATTTTTCATATCCCAGCCCCAAATTGCGGTAAAAAATAGGCTCGCTGCTATTGAACTCAATAGCCAGTTGATAATTTTCGATGGCTTCTTCATAACGCTCCAGCGCGTAAAGAATATTTCCCCGGCTGTTATAAGCATCGGCATAATTGGGATCTAATTCGATGGCACGGTTATAGGTCTGGAGTGCTTGCTCTTTTTTCCCTTCCTTATCGTAACTAAGCCCCAGATTGCGATAGTATACCGGTTCAGTTTCTCTATATTCAATAGCCTTCTGATAATGCTCAATGGCTTGCTGATATTGCTGTTTATCAAAAAAGATATTACCCAGGCTGTTATAAGCATCTGAATAAGTGGGATCAACCTGGATGGCCGCATGATAAGCCTTTTCTGCTTTTTCCATGTCGCCTATGCGCTCGTAAGCCAAGCCTAGGTTACGATGGTACATGGCTTCTTTGCTGTTTAGTTCGATAGCTCGCTGGTAGTTGATGATCGCCTCCTCGTACTGTTTCAAGTCATAAAAAATATTACCCCTGCTATTAAAGGCATCGGCATAATCAGGATTTTTTTCAACTGCTTTGGAATAAGCAGTCATGGCTTTTTCGGTCTCTCCCATTTTTTCATAACACAACCCCAGATTGCGATGAAAAACGGCCTCCTCGTTTTTTAATTCAATTGCCCTCATATAATCTGCCATTGCTTCCTCGTATCTGCCTTCATTAAAAAACATATTGCCACGGCTGTTGTAAGCATCCGGAAAATCAGGGTCCAATTGAATAGCCTTCTCAAAACAGTCCATCGCTTTTTCTTTCCGGCCCATTTTACTGAGGTTACTCCCCAGGTTTCTCAGGAAGACGGCATTGTCAGGCTCCAGATCCAAAGCATGGAGGTAATCTGATTCTGCCTTTTCGTATTCCTCTCGGTTATAATAGATATTTCCCCGACTATTGAAAGCTTCAGCGTAGGTGTCGTCGATTTCCAGGGCCTGATTGTAATACTCTTCAGCCTTGCTATATTCTCCAAGTCGCTCATAAGCCAGGCCGGCATTAGAATAATAATAGGCCTGACTGGGATCTAACTCAATAGCTCGTAAATAATTCTCGACGGCCTCCTTTTGACGGCCGGTATCATAATAAACGATGCCTCTACTGTTATACAGGTAGGCCGCCTCGGGATCGAGCAGGATCGCACGACTATAATCCTCATTAGCCTTGTCGTACCATTTCATATTGGCCTTCAAATATCCTCGCTGGTAATACAAATAGGACAGATGCCGGTCGAGCGGAAGAGAAGCAGATTCTTTTAAAAAATCTTCTTCCTGTAAAAAGACAGACTTTTGATATTGCTCTATCCGACCATTCAGCTGATCGAGTTCTTCTTTCCATTTTTTTTCCAGGGCGTTTACTTGCTGGAGTAATTTTGACTTTTCAGCCATTTTGTCGAGAAGTGTAGCTTTTTGTCTTCTTTCTTTGGATTTGACCACTGCCAGCACCAAGGTATCGTGGGTTATCTCGTACATGGTGGCACCGGTAGAGGGCGACACCTCCGCCCGAACCAAGCGGCATTCCACCATTTTATTCAGCAGCTCCGGCGAAATACTCAATTCCTTGAATATTTGCTTATCGTACATAGAAATCCTTTGCAGATCATCCTCGAAGATGAGTTTTTCCATTATTGCCCGGGCCAGTTCCTGGCTTTGTTCGTCGCCCAGGCGCTCGATCTGCTTGTCGTAAAAGTTTTCCACTACCTCTTCCAGGTTTTCCAGATCGGTTTCCTCCACCAAGGTTTTCTCCGGACTGATCAAATACATTTCTATATACTGACATACCATCTGCAACTGGAATGCCTCTACCGATTGGGTGATCTTGCTAGACAGGAAATTCAGGATCTTGCCCAATGCCTGAGGTGTATACCCAAAACGAGGGCTAAAAAAATCACCCTCCAACTGTGCAGGCTCCGTAATAGCTGCACTGGCCTGGCGGCGTTTTAGGGCATCGAGGACATAGTTGTTCTGAAGGATGTTCGGGAAGTAATCCTTGAGCTGATCCATCATACTCAGTTTGTCCGAGCGGATGCTGAAAACTATCTTCACATTTATGGGAGCATAAAATAGGGAAAGCACTTCTTCTGTATAATGGTCAGGGTCATCTTTAAGCCTTTTTTTCAGCTGCTCTCGCCAGGATGGTGGGAGTTTGACGTATAAGAGGTCCGATAATTCTTGTTTAAAAGCTTCTAACTGGAATGGAGTATACGTGAAACACTCTTCGAACTGATCCAATATGATTACAAAGCCGCTTACATCCGGGTTTTCAATTTGTAGCGCTTTAAAATAATACCAAAGGGAAGAATTCTGATTATCTATTTCTTTAAGCGCAGGAGAAGAAGGGAGCTCATCGACAAAGGCTTTTTGTAAAAAATTTTCTAGCAAACCTATGCCTTCTTCCCGATTATACCGTCCCGGGCGAACATAAAAGGACCGCAAGTTATTTTCCTGTTGAAGCATCGGTAAGATGCCCGCTCTTAACAAAGAAGTTTTTCCATATCCCGACTTACCATGCAAAACGGTGATCTGCTCCAGCAAAATAGCCTGGTAGAGTTTTTGAATATCTTCGTCGCGACCAAAGAAAAGATCTTTATCATCGATAGAAAAAGGTTCGGTGCCGGGATATCTGTATTTGTTATTCATGAGTGCGCGGATATTTCATTAGCCAGGGACAAAACACTGTCTTTCACATTATTGAATACCAGCTCTGCACTGGAGTGGCTGATCTTCCCCTTGTGCAGATCCTGCGTGGCTTTTTCGAAGCGGCTTTGATACAGAATCAGGTCGTCGATCTGCTGATTATTGCTGTAAAGTTTTAATTCTTCAATACTTTCCTCTATCTCATTATTGCGAATATGCAGTCGGATGGAATCGAGAAGCTCTGTTTTGGGTTTTACTACTTTCTTTTCAGAGGGTCGGCGGAGTGCATGTTGACTTTCCTGGAAAAGCTTTTCAATAAAAGCATCGGAGTGGAGATCCAGGAAGCTGATCTCAAAATGCCGGGTATAAAAGGTAGTCGCTTCATTCGGGATATTCTGATCGATGCAGGCATTGATCAATTTGTCCTGACTGTGCAGTCCAAGTAAGCGGAGCAATAGGCGCAGGTACCATTTTCGGAATTTAATGCCTATAAAAATAAAACTGGAGGTACTTTGAAGGGCCAGGCGTACTTTTTCGGGTAATTTAAAATTGCCAAAAATATTTTCCAGGTAAGAAAACAGATCATCATAAGTAAAAATGAGCGATTCTTCATCCTCTGTGCTCCCCATCAAATTATAAATGAGTGGCTGGTCCTTTTCAATAGGAATTCGATCGAATTGACTGCCGCCGGCATTTTTATTTTTATCATAATACTGGAAATCGTATTGAAGATTCAGCTGATCAAAAGCATTTTTTAAATACAGGTCGGGTGAAAGGTTGATGACCAAATGGAAAGGTACTTGAGCCAGTTTCTGGTAAAGGTCTTCGGCACGTGGAACTTCAAAAAAGTTCTGGATTTTGAACAAAGTCAAGAGGCGATCCTTTGTAGAATCAAAGGCAATGAACTCATCCTCTCCGAAAAAATCAAAAGTTTTGCCCTGCAGCTCCTGATCCAGATAAGTCCTCAGGCTTTCCTGAAAGGATTCTCCATCCCGCACAAAGGCAATTTCGGGGCCGATCACCAGGGCGCACTTGCCCTGCTCGATGCGCTTGATCAAAAAATCCCACATATCGTTTTCATGGTTCATAGCTTGGGATGTATGAATTTGGTTTGGAATTGAAAAATACAAAATTTAGTATATTTTAGAGCAATCGAACCGCCAATGGCGGTTCGATTGCTCTAAAAAAGAAAAATTTCTATGAATCTCCTCCTACACGAATCCATCCTCCTTCTTGGTCTCGACGACGAAAAAGGCCATTTTCATTCCACTCTGGCATACCTCAACTATGGCTTTGCCTCCGCTATTTTGATGGACCTCATCCTGGCGGAACGAATTGTAATTGAGGAAAAAAGATTGAAAGTAGTAACCAATGCCCTGACCACCAACAAGCTACTCAACGAAGAGCTGGATCGACTGCAAAAGGCCAAAAAGTCTCCCAAGATGACGGCCTGGCTCCACACCATGGTGCAACGCAATGCCAAATCGATCAAAAAGTGCATCGACCGGCTCATCCAGCAGGGCATTCTGAAAATGGAAAAGAAAAAAATCTTGTGGATCTTCCCTGTAAAAAGATATCCTACACTTAATCTGGAACCTGAAAAAAGTCTGCGTCAGCGTATGCAAAAAATCGTCCTGGGTGGAGAAGCGCCGAACAGAGATGAGCGTATGCTATTAGCCATTATCGATGCCTGCCAGCTGGTCAAAGAGATTGTCCCCAACAAAGAAAAACGAGCCGCTGCCAAAGAGCGAATCAAAAAACTAACCTCCGAAAGTGAAATGAAAAAGTTATTAGGCAATGCCATCCAGGAAATGCAGGTAATGCTGATGACGGTCACTTCTGCCTCTGTTTGAAGTTGTCGAGCTGTTCACTCCAATCATACGCATGGTACACCAATCGCATCCCTTTTGTCGGGAGGGACAACTTTTCCTGCAAAATTTTCCGTATGCCTGAAGGTCCACCAAAATCTCCTTGATACCACTGAAATAATCGGGTGATATAAATTTCTTTTTTTTCCTGGTCAACTTCTGTTTCTTGTTCCAAAAAGGATATGGTGGCCCATTCCAGTTGCTGTTCTACGCCTTCAGCTGTATAAAAAGCGATGGGGGGACAACTCCGAGCGCCACAGTTCAGGGCAAAATGAATGCGATGGTCCATTTTTTCTACAGCCAGTTGCTTGATCAACCCAGAAGCCAACAAGTTAGGTAAATACCCCAAGGACCACTTCCACCGGTATTTTCTCAAAATGCCATGTTCTATGTCGTCCAGGCTAAAATCATGGCCGGCCCCCCGAATGAGCTTGTCCCTATATATCCTTGGCTTCTCTATGCCTCTTTCTTTTCGAAGGATCAGGAAAAAAGCATTGTAGAGATTGATCCAAAAGGCTTTTTTATGGTTTTCTGATCGGAGTTCCTGAAGAAGCTGCTGCAAGGATAAGTTTCCTAATGCCTTTTCTGTTTCAAGCGTCGCTTCTTCTTTTTTCACCAATAATAATAACTGCTCTGATAGTTGATTAGCGGTCATAAAAACTAAGCCTTTGCTTTTGGAATGATCGTTTCCTCTCGAAAATACTTCATTGCTCCCCTGGAACCTAATATACCAGAACAACAGTGCCAAGTCCATATTAGTTAGTTGCAGTCCTCGCCTGCGCCATAGAGTTTTGACGGGCAGGCGTGTCAAAAAAGGGGTATATCCTCCCCAGGACTATTTTAAGACTTCGCCCTTTTGAATTGAGTAGTCAATTTCTCATTCATCCTTTTTCTTAAATTAGAGTTGAACTATTAGCTTAAAGTAGCGCCTATGGCATGATTTTCGTGCCGAGTCGCAAGGGGATCAGCCATTCTCCTGAGGAATATACTTCACCGGAAGATATGGCAAAAGGGGCGGGGGTGTTGTTGAGGACGGTGTTAAAGTTGGATAAACAGGGATTGTGATTGGATGTTGGATAGTTAAGGTAAGTTTTTGGATCTTGCGATTTATTTAAGATCGTAATTGGGCACGCAGATTTCGCAAATTTCGCGGATTAAAACATCTGTGAGATTAGCGTCATCTGCGTGCTTAAAAACCATCTCCAATAAACAGCACAATCCCAAATTAATCATCCACCCCGAACCCTGAACTCTGAACTCTCAACCTTGAACAAATAAAAATGAACTACAGACCATTCGGAAACACAGACCTCCGCGTCAGCGAAGTAGGCTTCGGCGCCTGGGGCATAGGCGGGCCAGCCAAAGTAGGAGACATTCCCATCGGCTGGGGAGACGTCAAAGATGAGCAATCTATAGCAGCTATTAAGAAGTCGCTGGATGTCGGCATCAACTTTTTTGACACGGCTGACTTTTACGGATTTGGGCATTCGGAGAAAATACTGGGCGACGTTATTGGCCCGATGAAAGACATTCTTATTGCCACCAAGGTAGGCCAGCGGATGAATGAAAAAAACGAGTATGAGATACTCTATACTAAGGAGTACATCCTGGAGGCCTGCGAGCTCAGCTTGAAACGACTGAATAGAGAAGCTATCGACTTTTATCAGTTGCACACCGCCAGATTGACACACCTACAAAACGGCGAGTGCATCGAAGCCATGGAATTACTAAAAGAGCAAGGCAAGATCCGGTATTGGGGCTTGTCGCTCAACACAATGGAACCGGCACCGGAGGCAGAATGGCTCATGGAGCGGAACCTGGGAGACGGCTTTCAGATCGTTCTGAACATCATCAATCAGCGCGGCCTGCCCGTCATTCAGGAAGCCGAGAAAAAAGGACTGGGCATCATTGCTCGCATGCCCTTACAATTCGGCTTACTGACCGGCAAATTTGACAAATCCACCCGCTTTCCGGAGAACGACCATCGGGCCTTCCGGCTGCCTCCGGCCTTCCTGGCTGAGTTGCTGGATGCATTGGAAGAGGTATGGCCGCTTTGTAAAAAGTATGGTATTGATAAAAAATCTTTAGCCATGAGCTACATTTTGAGTCACCCGGGCATATCCACCGTCATCCCCGGCATTAAGACCCCTGCTCAGGCGGAAGCGAATGTGAGTGGGCTTGTGCAGTTGGAAGAAGAAGATCTTGATTTTTTACATCAATTATTTACAAAGCAGTTTGATGATCTCGTTAGTAGGATGAAATGAATGAGGCTACTTTTCCCCACTAATGATATAGTACCCAAAATGTCTTCTACTCAAGCCCATCAACATTCCCCGGATGGGTGCCAGTACATTGTTCTTCCGTTCCTGATCCAGATTTTTCAAGTCTCCTTTTCTCCATATATCCAGGTAAAAACGGAGAGAGACAAAAGGGATGTGAGCAAAAGAAGGCGCCACTCGCCAGCTGGTATCCTCAACTTTGATATTTTGAAAGCCAACTTTTCTGAGCATTTTAACAAAAGCATGGACATCTGCCAATTCGGTCAGAGCCCAGCAATCCAGGTTTTTCTGATATGCCTTATCCAACCAGCGGGGTAAGGGACCAGAATGTTTGCGAAAACCATCATTAATTACGAAGCGACCGCCTGGTTTGAGCACCCGGTACAGTTCTTGAATGAAATCTTCTTTGTTTCTTCCCCGAGCATAGCAGGCACTTTCCATAGCAAAGGCCGCCTCTGCGCTTTCATCGGCAATGGGCAAATCGGCATAATCAGACTGATAAAGCAGTACCCGGTCTGAAAAATTTTGCTCTCTACTCAATTCGTTGCCAAAATCCACTTGCCAGGGGGTGATGGTAAAACCGAGGAATTGGGCCTCCGGGTTTTCCTCAGCCATATACCTCGAAGCAGCCCCTAAGCCGCAACCGAGGTCCAGGACCTTCGGTTCAAAGTATTGATGCAATTGCAGACGGTTCACAACTTCCTGGTTCATTTGATTGAGCAGAGAGGGCCTGTTGAAAGGGTTCATGCCGGCCTTGTAATAGCCAAAATGCATGTTAAAGGCTTGGTCCCAATAGTAATAATCGAGTCCGGCGCCTTCGAAATAGTGGATAATTTTTTGCTGGGTGCTTGTCTGTTGGGTGGTGATCATAGTAGGAATGTTTGGTTTTTTGAAGGGTCTTACGGTATGCGGTAAAAACCTTCATTAGTATTCATACTACAATCTATGATTTATTTTCAAAACTTTCAATAATTATTGAAAGTTTATTTTCCTATTCTCCTCCCTTCAATCTGGCTTTCCCAACTTTTTCCTCTTTTTCCCGAAAAAATTTCGTTTTTCCTTTTATAAAACTCTTACCCATCTAAATAGCTTTCCACCCAAATAACTGATTAACAACAACTTACATCAAACTGAGTTCTTAGGCCTTTCCCTGGCATCATTTTCCCATCCTACTAAGCGTATTCGGTCATAGTGATCCAGTCAACAAGGCTATCCCACACAGACCATTAAACATTTACAAACGAAATTTATTAAATCATGCACATCAGTAGCCAGTATGTATTTCTCGGCATCGGCATCAGCCTTACTCTAATGATCATTCGGTCTTCCAATACAAATCAGCGGAGAGACGGAGGTTACTACTCTTCCGCTAGCAAGCGGAACAAAAGGAATGATTATTACCCTAAAGGGAATAAAAGAGGACTTTGGACATTCGCATTTGTCATGGGAATACTAATGCTATTTCTTTTTTATTCCAAAAGCCCGTCTGAAGATGTCGCAGAAGGAGAGCTGCTCCCTGTTCCTAGTGAGCAAAAACCTTTAGAGCCGGAAAGAGAAGAAATAAGATCAGGTGAATCCACTGTAGATGTAGTACAACAACAATCTTTACCATCCTTCCCCCCAATCCGGATACTGTTCCGGCGCCTTACCTTTTGACTCTAACAATCGAGGAGTACTCAATGGCATCTTCCCCTTCTCAATTTTTTCCAGCTGAAGATAGAACCTCCACTCATCTCCGTAATCAAATAAGTAGGACATCACCCGGCCCTCCTGAAGATGTAATTCTCCCATCGTAACCTCTTCGGCTGACATACCCATTTCTCCCCTTGGATCTTCGTAGACGACCTTAGATCGAAAATTCCCATCCGGAAAGAAGCTGTACAAATGATCATTGTCAAATTCAAAAACCTTCTGGATCATTAAATGAAGCTCTTCAAGGGTATGCTGATCAGATATTTCAATCCTCCTCCACACCTTGGGGTAAGCCTCCGGCCATATCTTGAACACATATTTTCCTGCCTGGTATATACGTGGTAGTTGAGCATGAACAACTCCAAGCTGCCCTTCAGGGAACAAATGCCGGAAGTAATCCTCTAAATTTCCTTCCGGCTCGATCACGGGTACAGTAGGTGGCTCCACATGAAAAAAGGAACTGAATGAAGAACTGCTGGAAGCACTAAAAAACAAGTACTGATTCCATTGAACAGCCGGCGTCTTGTTGACAATAAGTTCGGAGAAAGCTCTGCCTAGAGTAGTTATTTTTAAACGCCTTATCAATACAAATGTACGAGAAGAAACTTCAGTATCCTTTTTACATTCCCAAAAGCCAAAATAAGATAAGTACTGAATGAGCGCTCCAAGAAAGTAAAAGACTTCTCTCTTTTCACCCAATGATCTCCCGCGTAGATCGATCCATTCTCCTACCTGCATTCCCAATGCTAATGAAAATAGCTGATCTACCTGTGTATAAAATATCCTTCCTCCTCTTTCTTCTGTGGAGATCCTTTCAAAATCACAATACTGGAAAAGAGTTTTGAATAGAAAAAAATACTGCTCTGTTTCGTTAAGTGATCTAAAATATTTATACCGTTCAGCGGACGGGACGAAAACAACCTTTGTCTTAGTTTTTGACTCCAAATTTCCTAAGTCACTTACCATAAAAAGATGATAAAACAGGTGAAGCATGGGATAATTAGGTTGCCTGCTGCGGACATTCACACCCTCTTGGGGGAACTTCATACGCTGATTGAGCAAAAAAAGATCTTTGGAGGAAAGGTAATATAAAGAATTTGTAGCCTTACATTCGTTTTCTTCCAGGTAGGATAAAAAGGTATTAAAATCCTGGACTATTGAACCCGGTATGCTTTCAATGGTTTTATCTGCCATTTTTTTTTTGTAAAAATATCCTCCTATCCCGAGAAAAGTTCTATCCCTAGCAATTTTTTTTACTATCTTCTTCAGTTGGGTTAATTGCTCTATTACAATAAAATAGTTACCGTACACTTATACCCCTCGCCCGTCCTCACCTCCTCTACAATCTGAAACCCTACCCGTTCAGCCCACTTCCGTTGCCGCTCCGTAGGTTCCGGATCCTTATTGAAAATGAACTCTCCTTCTTTTCTTTTTCCTTCCTGCGTCCGTACAGAATAATGAATGTGACGAATATTTTGAATACCAATATAAGAGGGCGGCCGGATCGTTTCGAATTCAAATCTTCCTTTATCGTCTGTCTTTACATATCCAAATAATCGTGGATTGTTAGAACCATAACCGGGCTTTCGAAACTCAGGGGCATACAGGCCTTCGGCATCAACAGCGAAAAAATATAAGACAGCTCCAGCAAGGGCACGATTTTCCTGATCCCGAATGACACCCGACACCCTGATTTTTTCTCCCTTTTCTTTTTCACCAGCGATCGATAAAAACCCTTCTTCCGGATGCTGTGACAAAAGGGCTCTAAGCTCTTTTCTCAATTCAGAATCCCAGAAAAGCGGCCTGTATATTGCCTCCCGATACAATTCACCAACTTCTATTTTCCTATTTTCTATTGCCTTGTCAATGGCTTCGATTGCTTCCTCAAATTTCTCTTCCTGGATAAGATTGGAAATATGCTGATATCCGATTCCCTGGGCAATAAGAGTAATATTTATCGTTGCACAAAAAAGCAGTAGGAAAATATTTCGCATCATGGCTAATGGTTTCGGTTTGCAACTAAACACTCAATTTTATCAAATGATCTCTCTAACGTTTTCTCCATGAAGCTTATGCGACAAAATACCATCTAAAGACCATCGTCCTCCTCCTTTAATAACAAGTACTAAAACCACCGCCAGCACCAACAAATGAAACTCAAAGCCCTCTCCAGTACCAGGCTGAGCATACCAGTTCATATAAAAACCTGCCTGCCAATGCAATAGATAGATCGCCACTATCATAATGATCCCAATTAAAAATGCCCAGAGCCGGGTTCCCAAACCTAAAATTAATAATATCGCACCAAAAGACTCTGTGATGATGACCATGAAGGTCAAAAAATGGGGTACTCCCCACCATTGCTGCCAGGCTTCTAAGGTCCATTGTACGCCATGCCCTCCCCATATACCAAAGAGCTTCTGTGCTCCATGAGCAAAGATAACAGTACCTAAAACGATCCTGAGGATCAAAGGCCCCTGGTCCATTTCCGTTTTAATTAAAGATTGGAAAAACTTCATATTCGGATGATTTTATGATTCCCGCTTAAATACAGATCGATATCCCTCTTCCCAATGTCCGCTCCTTCGAAGTTCCATCACCTCCAATCTAAATTCATTTTTGGAAACTATTGTGATACTCGACCGAATATTGATCCCGTTCTCCAACTGACTCGCCCAGGGATTCACACCCTCTAGTTCTAATTGATCTTCCCTCTCATTCCAATAACCACTATCCCACTTACCTCCCCAATAACAGCATGTCTCTCCCCATAAAATTGCACAAATACAGATCCACCTTCCCATCTCCATTGAAATCGGCCGCCTCTATATCGATGCCGTCTCCTTTGATAGATGGTGGCTTTATACCGTCTGTTTCTTTGGTAAACTTGCCTTTACCGTCATTCAGATAAAATTCAAAGCTATTACCAAAACTGTTGGCCGTGACGATATCCAAGTCTCCATCCCGATCAAGATCAATGAAATCTCCATCTACACTGTGCATCTTTTCTGATGGTAAATGTATGGCACTCACATCGGTAAAATGACCTTTCCCGTCGTTTAGAAGAAGCCGGTTTTGATTATTCTTATCCTGCCTGAAATTGACATTGGCAAAAAACAAGTCCAGATCACCATCACCATCCACATCTCCAAAGTCTGCTTCGCGGCTTTCCCAGGCAGACATATCAGCCTTGATCAATTGCTTAGTCTGATCGGTAAAATTTCCCTTCCCATCATTAATCCAAATTTCATTACCGTCTTCATTCCCATTAATGATATCCAGATCTCCGTCGCCGTCAATGTCGCCAGCTTCGAGGTCCTGCGTAGTTTTTGAGCTGGTGGGAATACGATCCGGGGCCGGCGTCCAATGGCCTTTTCCATCGTTTAGCAGACAAAAATTAGGGCCGTCATTGCCGATCAGTAAATCAGGGAAACCATCCTGATTCACATCCAACGTCAGGACAGCATTCGATTTGCCAGTTAAGGGAAGTTGATGAGAATGGTCTTTGAAAAATCCTTGTCCATCGTTCAAATAATATTCATTGACCTGATCATCTTCACTTACAAAAATAATGTCCAGGTCGCCATCGTCATCAAAATCAGCCACGGCAACGTCCTCGCTATCATGGCGTTTGAGTGGCAGTCGCTTGTCCGACTCATCCGAAAAACGCCCCTGTCCATCGTTTATTAAAAGGACATTATAGCCCCATTCATTCGCTACCAGCAAATCCGGATCGCCGTCACCATCCAGGTCAGCCGGTTTGGCGTCCATGCTCTTTCCCTGAGTCGCACGTGCAGGAATATGCGCATCACTCACATCCTGAAACAGGCTGCTCGCGTATCTGGCTTCCCTGCGATACCGATCAAACGGCTGTTGGGGATCCCAGTGGGGAAAGGCGCCTTCCCGGTCAATCAGCCAGCCGGCATGGAGTATGAGCTCGGCATCTTGAGCAATGCCCTCGCAGTTGTAATCTTCCTCATATTCATCGCTTGGTTGATGATATTTATATTGATAGGCCATCAGTTTTTTCTGAAATACTTCATTATCATGCCCCATGGCCTCTCCCCCGCCTACGGCAAATTCAGATGGGACACCCACTTCTGCAAAGGGGAAATGGTCTGACCGAAAAAAAATGTTGGCAGCAATATTCTGCTCAGTATTAGGATAAATGATCCTATTTTGAAGTCTGGCTGCCTCATCCAGGTATTTGTCTAGTCCGGAACGACCGTATACTACGCCTACTGCCAGCGTGGTTTTGCCGTAGGGATAATGGGAATCCATATTAAAATTCGCTACCGTTTTTCCTATCGGGAAAATAGGGTTATCGGCATACCAAACAGCTCCCAGCAACCCCATTTCCTCAGCTGCGGTGGCCAAAAATAAAACCGACCGGCGGAAAGGCTCCAGCCGGTTCTTAAAGGCTCTCGCAATTTCGATCAAGGCAGCTGTTCCAGAGGCGTTATCAACTGCCCCATTCCGGATGCTATCCCCTTCTGCGCCTGGAAGAATGCCTACATGGTCCCAGTGGGCAGAATAGATCATTACTTCATCCGCGAGGTCGGTCCCTGGCAGTAGGCCGACCACATTATGCGTTTTAATATCTTCCCAGGTGTTCGAGAAATTAAAGGAAAGATCAATATCCATGAGCAGAGGATGGAAACGAGGCTTTAGTGGCTCTTTTTGGAAATCATACCCCTTTTTTCCGGCTTTTTCAAATAGGCGTTGAGTACTTTCTCGCTTTAGTAAGCCTGAAAACTTTAGTTGTGTTTCATCAATAGGCTTTTTGATAGCCGTGGTGTTTTGCCCGACATAATTGGCCAGGCTTTCCCAATTATACAAACCTTGTTGACTTTGCCGGTAAATGGTGAACAGTCCAATAGCTCCGCGACGAGCGGCTTCGTTTTTTTTGTAAAAAGTTTGTCCGTATAAATTAGCGGCAGGATCTCCTTTCCAAAGTGATGTATCAGTTGTATATTCCGAAGGCACTCCACTGAGCACCACCACTATTTTCCCCTCCACATCCACGTTTTTATAATCATCCCAGCCGATCTCGGGTGCGTAAATGCCAAATCCGGCAAAAACCAGCTGCGCCTGATCGATGCGGACCTGCTCCTTCGCAAAGGTTGAAGCCAGGAGAAAATCTTCTTTGAAACGCCATTCTTCCGTTTCTTCCGGATACTTGAGATTGATTGAGCCTGGGGCAACAACACTAAATTTGGCCAAATGAACCTGCTGGAGATAAGAATCTCCATTTGCAGGTTCAAGACCGACCCTCTGAAAATTTCGGGCTATGTACTCAATGGTTTTTTCTTCGCCGGAAGTTCCCGTCTGGCGGCCTTCAAATTCATCAGAGGCCAGCACCTCAATATGCTCACATATACGCTCCGCATCTATCGGATAATCTTGTGCCTGGCCCCAGAAATAAAACAGCATTGGAATAGGCAAAAAAAACAGAGAATTTCCCTTTATCATGTGTGTTTTTGAAGGATAAAGAACCCGTATTTATACTTCCAGGAATAGTAAAATTTAGACATCCGTTGAAGTTGATCCGCCAAATTTTCAATAAAACATGTATTAGCATGAAAAAATGACAGTTGCCTCGAGCTTCAACTGCCATTTCTTCACTTTTTTGTTAAAAAACAGTGGCTTTTTCTCATTTTTTTTACTTGGTACTTGATTTGCTGTAAGTATAGTGTTACTAAACAGCCCTAAGAAATGAACTATAAAGACTATTACAAAACCTTAGGCGTGAGCAAGGACGCATCCCAGGCCGACATTAAAAAGGCTTTCCGGAAGCTGGCCTCGAAGTATCACCCCGACAAAAACCAGGACGATACTACCGCAGAGGCCAAATTCAAAGAGGTGAATGAGGCTTTCGAGGTACTGGGAGATCCTGAAAAACGTCAGAAATACGATACGCTAGGTGCTAATTGGGAAGCCTACCAGCAAGGAGGCGGTAATTGGGAACAATTTACACGAGGAGGAGGCCCAGGCGGACAAACATTCTACTTCGAAGGAGATCCTTCCGAGTTTTTCGGAGGCGGCGGAGGCGGTTTTTCCAGCTTCTTTGATATGTTCTTTAATGACAGAGGTGGGCGCGATCCTTTCGAAGCTTTTGGAAGAGGCCACGGCACTCGTGTTTCTAAAGGACAAGATTTGGAAGCAGAATTGCCCATCACTATACTGGAGGCCTACCAGGGAAGTCAACGGACCTTCACTTTGAATGGAAAAACCTTAAGGATCAATATTAAGCCGGGGGCTTACGATGGGCAGCGATTGCGCATCAAAGGCAAGGGCAGGTCAGGCGTACAAGGCGGCCCAGCCGGTGATTTATACCTCATTTTGAAGCTTCAAGCAGATGCTCGTTTCAAAAGAAAAAACGACAATCTGATCTACACAAAAGAAATTGATCTTTATACGGCCGTTTTAGGAGGGAAAATCGAAATTCCGACTATGAGCGGTTCCGTTAAAATGAATGTACCGAAAGGATCAGAATCCGGCAAAATCCTACGACTAAAAGGTAAAGGGATGCCGATTTATAATAAGGAAGGTGAATATGGAGATTTACTGATACAATTAAATGTACAGTTTCCCAAAAACCTGAGTAAGGAAGAAGAAGATTTATTTAAAAAGCTACAAGCCTTAAGTGAAAAGGAAAGAGTAAAGATGAATTGAGTGAAGGGCGAAGGACTTTTTACACAACCCCTATAAGCTGTCACCGCTACGCGGTTTTTATAACAAACTATCAGCCGCAGAGCGGCGAAACTTTTTTAACATAGGGTTTCCAAACCCTAGGTAAGAAAAATCACTAAACCACTAAACACTAAAAACATGAACTTAAATAACTTAACCATAAAATCGCAGGAAGCTGTGCAAAGAGCACAGCAGATCGCTATGGAGCACCAGCATCAATCTGTTGAGCTGGGGCACCTGATGAAAGGGATACTGGAAACCGATGAACAGGTAACGCCCTTTGTTTTCAAAAAACTAGGTGTTAACCTCAATGTAGTTCGCCAGGCGGTGGACAGCATCGTTCAATCCTACCCCAAGGTGAGCGGAGGGGAACAGTACCTTTCCCGT
Organism: Bacteroidia bacterium; assembly: GCA_030430845.1. Taxonomy (GTDB): domain Bacteria; phylum Bacteroidota; class Bacteroidia; order Chitinophagales; family Saprospiraceae; genus JANQPA01. The sequence continues at coordinate 20,051 of JAUIKE010000009.1, forward strand.
ACCAGTGCTGAAGCCTTACAAAAGGCCAATACAGCCCTGAAAGAATTCGGCGATGAGTACGTTGCATTGGAACACTTATTAATAGGTATTTTAAAAACCAATGATCAGGTGTCCCAATTGCTAAAGGACAGCGGAATTTCCGAAAAAGGGCTAAAGGCGGCCATTCAGGATCTGCGCAAAGGCAGTAAGGTTACCACGGCCAGTGCAGAAGATGCTTACAATGCACTTGGGAAATATGCCACCAATCTCAACGAGCGGGCGCGTACCGGTAAATTAGACCCCGTGATTGGACGCGACGAAGAAATCAGAAGAGTGCTGCACATCCTGGCAAGAAGGACGAAGAACAACCCGATCCTGATCGGACAGCCGGGTGTGGGTAAAACAGCCATCATCGAAGGGCTCGCTCACCGTATCGTGGAAGGAGACGTGCCGGAAGACCTGGCCGATAAAGAGATCTATGCCCTCGACATGGGAGCGCTGATCGCCGGAGCCAAGTACCAGGGGGAATTTGAAGAAAGACTGAAAGCAGTAGTCAACGAAGTGACTCAAGCAGAAGGCCGCATCTTTCTATTCATCGACGAGATCCACACCCTGATCGGTGCCGGAAAAACACAAGGCGCTATGGATGCCGCCAACATACTGAAGCCCGCCCTGGCCAGAGGTGAACTCAGAGCCATCGGTGCTACAACCCTGGATGAGTATCAAAAATACTTTGAAAAAGACAAGGCATTGGAACGCCGTTTTCAGATGATCATGGTAGACGAGCCGGCAGAGGAAGATGCCATTTCCATTCTGCGCGGATTGAAGGAACGCTACGAGGCACACCATAAGATCAATATTACCGATGCAGCCATCGTTTCGGCAGTTCAACTGTCTACTCGCTATATTACCGATCGCTTTTTACCGGACAAAGCCATCGACCTGATTGATGAGGCCGCAGCCCGGTTGCGCCTAGAGATGAACTCCATGCCTGAAGAGCTGGACGAGGTCGAACGCCGCATTCGCCAGCTCGAGATCGAGCGGGAGGCTATGAAGCGTGAGAAAGATAAGGATAAGGTAAAGCTGATCAATGAAGAACTGGCTAATCTGGAAGAAAAGCGCCAGGGGATCAAGGCACAGTGGGAAGACGAAAGAGAGGTCGTACTGGGTGTTCAAAAAGCCAAGGAAGAGTTAGAGCAACTCAAGCAGGAAGGCAACCGCGCCGAAAGAGAAGGTGACTTTAGTAAAGCAGCCGAGGTTCGCTACGGAAGAATACCCGAAGTAAAGCTGCGTTTAGAAGAGTTGAACCAACAACTCCAGGACAAACAAGAGGAAGGTAAGATGCTGGTGAAGGAAGAAGTAGATGCCGAAGACATTGCAGCGATCGTGAGCAAGTGGACGGGTATTCCCGTAACCCGCATGCTGCAAAGTGAACGCGAAAAGTTACTCCTGTTGGAAGAAGAACTGCACAAACGCGTCGTCGGGCAAGAGGAAGCCGTAGAAGCGGTAGCTGACGCCATCCGTCGCAGCCGTACCGGCTTGTCTAATGAAAAACGGCCCATTGGTTCATTCCTGTTCCTGGGTACAACCGGGGTAGGTAAAACCGAGCTGGCCAAAGCATTGGCAGAATATCTCTTCAATGACGAAAACCTGATGACGCGCATCGACATGAGTGAGTATCAGGAACGCCATGCCGTGAGCCGATTGGTAGGCGCACCTCCCGGATATGTAGGTTATGAAGAAGGCGGACAGCTGACAGAGGCAGTGCGCAGGAAGCCATACAGCGTTGTGCTGCTGGATGAAATCGAAAAAGCACATCCGGATGTATTCAATATATTACTCCAGGTACTGGAAGACGGTAGATTGACCGATAACAAAGGCCGAATAGCGAATTTCAAAAATGCCATCGTTATTATGACCTCCAATATCGGTTCAGACCTGATCCGGAAGAACTTTGAAAGCATCACTGACGATAATAAAGATGAGGTGATCGAAAACACCCAAGCAGCTGTTTTTGAAATACTCAAGCAATCGGTCCGGCCGGAGTTCCTGAACAGGATCGACGAGGTGGTCATGTTCAGTCCACTCTCAAGAGCCGATATTTACCAGATTGCCGAAATACAGTTGGAGCAGCTGAAGGAGGTGTTGAAAAACCAGGAGATCGAATTAGATGTGGCTCCGGAAGCCTTGGCTTACCTGGCCGAAGAAGGGTTCCATCCTGAGTTTGGTGCCCGACCTTTAAAGCGGGTCATCCAGAAGAAAGTGCTCAACGAGCTGTCAAAACAAATGTTGCTGAAGAAGGTGAATCCGAAAGACCATGTGGTGCTGGATGTGTTTGACGGCAAGGTGGTGTTCAGGCAACCGAGGCCTGCAGAGTTAGAAATTAATTAATACTGGGGATAGCGGCTCCGCCGCTATCACTCAATAAAATAATATAATGAAAGCAAACTTTAATGACCTTATAAACGGCGACAAGCCGGTACTCATCGACTTCCATGCGGTTTGGTGTGGCCCTTGTAAAGCACAGGCCCCCATTCTGAAGGAACTGGCCGGTGAAGTAAACGACAAAGTCAGAATTGTCAAAATCGATGTGGATAAGAATCCGGCTATTGCCCAGAAGTATCAAATCCGGGGGGTACCCACGATAGCCTTATTTAAAGATGGACAAGTGGTGTGGAAGCAAGCCGGCATGCAGAGTAAGCAGCAGTTGCTGAATGTAATCGGACAACATGCATAAAAATAATATTGGATGTGGGGTTGTGTAAAAACTCGTTCCTCGTTTTCACACAACCAATAATATTCTTTCCTGCCGGCCGGCAGGAAAGAATATTATTGGTTGGGGAAAAAGACCGAAGGACTTTTTACACAACCCCACAGCTAATTTTTTAAGGGGTGTTTTTTAGAGCTTGGACAGGCTCTAAAAAACACCCCTTAGTTGTATATGCTTGCATTACAATAAAAATTATTGTATCATTGTTTTAAAGTACTTTATTTTTAAAGTATTAAATTAATTCAAATGATCAATAGAAATTTAGCCGCTGCAAGTGCTCAACCACTAATACTTACTATTCTAAATGAGGGACAGAGCTATGGTTATTTAATTATTAAGCGAGTACAAGAATTATCGGACGGCAACATCAAATGGAAAGATGGGATGCTTTATCCTGTATTGTATCAAATGGAAAAAAAGGGACTGGTCAAGTCAAAATATGTTTTAGTAGAAGAGACCGGAAAGGCTCGTAAATATTATGATTTAACCCCTCAGGGTGAGGCTGAGTTAGAAAAACTTAAATCGGAATGGATTTTTGTGAGCAACATGCTTTACGGTTTATGGGGTATGAAAAAATAAAAAACGGGCTTATGCAAAACAAGCAATTCGATCTGGACGCCGCCGTTAACCAATGGCTGAAGAACCTTAGAAAGTTTGAAGGATATGAAGATGGCCAAATATATGAAATTGAAGATCACCTTAGGTCTGAAATAGCGCATCTCTGCAAAGAAGGTTGGCAGGAAAAAATGGCATTTGAAAAAGCCATCGAAAATTTTGGAAGCCCTGCTGAAGTCAACCAGGAAATGTCCAAACTAAAGGCACGCCCTGGTCTCTTTTTTTACTTGCCCTCTTCTTTTAAAATAGCTCTCCGGAAGATCAGAAGAAATTCTACGATCAATTGGCTGAATATTTTTAGCCTGTCCATTGGCCTGGCAGTCTTTCTGTTCATTGGTCTATTTATCCTGTATGAATACAGTTATGATAGATTTCACAAAAAAGGAGATCGGATCTATCGACTGGAATTGGAGCTGTTCCAGAGTGGGCAGTGGGTCCCTTCCAGTACCAACTCTTACTATGCCGGAGAAGTAGTCAAGCTTAACGCCCCTCAGGTGGAGGAAATGGTCCAGATCGTTAAAGCCCAGGGAACATTCAGCTATAATCAACAAAAGTTTACTGAAAAAAAAGCAGCTGTCGTATCCTCTAACTTTTTTAATGTTTTTTCGGTCGACTTCCGCCACGGGGCATCAGAAGGAGCCTTGAAGAACCCCAACAGCATCGTTTTAGATGTACATGCTGCCCAAAAATATTTTGGTGAAGAAAATCCGGTAGGGAAGCAACTTTTATTGGAAGATTACCAACAATTGATGACGGTGACGGCCGTTATTGAGCCCATTCCTCCCAATGCTCATTTTGCTTTTGACGTTTTTGTATCCTTTGAGAGTGTCAAAGAACGGATGAATGAGCAAGTCTTCACCAATCCCGGTTGGACACTTACGTATGATTACCTGCTTCTCAAGGAAGGGGCAGACATCAAAGAACTGGAGGCTCAGTTTCCCAGCCTTGTCGAAAATCATATTCCTACATTCGACAATAATAATTTTAAGTTTCGGGCCAGGCCTTTATTTGATATACACTTCCATGCTCACAGCGGAGAAGAATTGGGTATCAACAGAGACTTCAAGCAGATCCGAATATTAACCTATATCGCCCTGCTCATCCTGCTGATGACCATCTTCAATTACCTGAATCTGAGCACGGCCAGATATATGGAAAGAATAAAGGAAGTAGGTTTGCGGAAGGTTTTTGGCGCGGAAAAAAGCAGTATCCGACTTCAGTTCTGGACCGAATCTCTTTTATACACCTTTACAGCTTTCGTTTTGTCCGGCATCCTTATCGCATTATCCTTACCATTTTTTAATGCTTTGACGGAAGCTCCGATAAATATTCATGTAGGATTTGTGGAATTATTCCTTATTATCGGGTTTTGGCTGCTCCTCAGTGTGCTGGTCAGTCTGCACCCGGTCATGATTTTACCTACAATAAAAATCACGAATGCGCTTTCAAAAAAATGGGGTTTAGGCAGCAGTTCCACCTTCAGAAGAGTACTTGTTTTCCTGCAATTTAGCCTTACACTCGCTTTGTTAGCCGGATTGTTTATCATGAACAAACAAGTGAATTTTCTTCAGAACACCGATCCCGGATTCCGAACGGAAGGCGTTTTTTCATTTTTAAAAGGTAGGATAGAAGCAGAAAAACTGGAAGCATTTAAAGATGAGCTATTACAGGATCCCAGCGTTCTGTCGATCGGCCAGTCTTCTATTGACATGCCCGGCACGCTTCAGAGCTCTACTTTTTTCCGGGCCGACAGCATAGCCGATAATCCGGATAATGTCATAAAAGCGGTATATGTGGATGCTCAATTTTTTGAAACTATGGACCTTCAGTTATCGTCAGGCACTCATTTTGATGCTCAAAAAGGAATGGGACAGGTGATCCTGAATGAGGAGGCGGTCGAGAAATTTGGCTGGAGTGAGCCCTTACAAAAGTCTTTTACTCCAAAGAATGCAGACTGGGAAGGACAGGTGGTAGGAGTCGCTAAAGATTTCAACTTTGAATCCCTGTACAATGAGATTATCCCAGTTGCCTTTTTTTATGATCCGGATAACACGCATTGGATGTATGTAAGATATACGGGAGATATTCGTCAGATCCTGCCAAGAGTTCGGGCTATTGCTGAGGGATTCTATTCTGAATCCAATACTGAGTTCAGGCCTGAGCTAATTGATGACAGGCTGGCAGAGCAGTATAAAGCTGATCAGATCATCCTCAAACTTGCCGGTCTTTTCACCTTTATTTCCATACTTATCGCAGGGATGGGCATTTTCGGGATGGCTTTTTTTATTACTCAAAAGAAAACCAAGGAAATTGCGATCCGAAAAGTGGTAGGCGCCAATATTCCACAAATTTTTTGGTTTTTGACCAATGACCTTTTAGGGCTTCTCCTACTGGCAGCCTTGATTGCCTGTCCATTAACTTATTTCGGAGGCATTCAATGGTTAACCTCTTTTCCCTACAGAATCAGCATATCCTTGGAATTGTTTTTATGGGCTTTGTTGTTTACCGTTATGCTAACTATTCTGGCATCCGGAATTGTTGTTTTAAAAGCGGCTCTGCAAAATCCGATCAAGTCCTTGCGATATGAGTAATTGAATCGTTTATCTTTACAAGATGGACTCGAAAATACTGGAGCAACAATTAGAGGAGCTGAAAATATTGAATGCCATCGCCGTTGAGCTTAACGGCACCACAGAGTTGAACCGAGCGCTAAAGGTCGCACTGGAATATACCGTTGAGCTTATGAATATGCATACGGGATGGATCTGGCTGTTGCATCCTGGGTCTAACTCTGTTTTTTTAGCAGCCTCCCACCAACTACCTCCGGCCTTCACGCAACATCCCGAACGATTATCCGGCTGGTGCTACTGCATCGATAAATATTTGGCCAACAACCTGGAAAGTGCTGCTAATATCAGCGAAATCACCTGTACCCGACTGAAAGATCTTAAAGAAGGGACACAGGGCCTTCGATATCATGCTACGATTCCCTTATACGATCAGGGGAAAAAGATCGGATTGCTCAATCTCGTGAGCGAGGCCTCCGGCCAATTATCCGACCGGCAACTGGAGCTCCTTTATGCCATCGGGGATATGCTCAGCGTTACCATCGGGCGTACCAGGCTATACGAGCAAAGTCGCGAAGTCGGCATCCGCGAAGAGCGCAAGCGTCTGGCCCGGCAAATCGGGCAGCAGCTGACTCATCAGATCCGCCAACTTATGGAAGAACTGACCGCCTCCAAAGGCACTGCTCCCACTTCCAAAAAGCTCAACAGTCTCGCCAAAGACTTATCCCAACTCGCCGACCAATCCATAACAGAGCTGGAAGCCACGGCTCAGACCAACTACCAACAACATCCTTTTCAATATCCCATCACGCCGCTTTCCAAGCGGGAAATGGAGGTGCTCGAGCTCCTCAAGTCCGGAAAGACCAATAAGGCTATTGGGGCAGAGTTGTTTATCTCTGAACGGACCGTGAAGTTTCATGTGAGTACCTTACTTAGTAAGTTACAGGCACAAAACCGTACGGATGCGGTCCAGATTGCTGTAAAAAGAGGGATCATTAAATTATGAGTTAGGCTCTCCTTTCTTATTTTTCAAATAAGTATGGGGAAAATCTACCCATTTTTTTACTAAGCCGGCCTTTACAGGATTTTGTAAAATATAGTTTAGATAATAGAGCTGATCCTTTTCATTCCTCACTATTCGATCAAAATATTCCTCCATCCAAAATCTTCCTTTCCTGTTCAAAGCTACATTGCAGTACCTGGCAGAAGCTCCTTTGATCCGAAACATGATCTTGGAAAGGTCTGCATAAGTATTCGGTACTTGACCCATATCCAGGTCTTCTGTTTTCAGTTGGACATGAGTGTCGATTAATAAGTGAAAATGATTTGGCATGATCGTATAGGCCAGTAAATCATAGAACTCTCCATCAAAGCGATGAAGTTGTTCTTTCAGTATTTCTGCAATTGGCGGTTGATCAAAGTAGGTCGGTCCATTCAAGGCCTTATCCAGATAGGTATCATATTTTTTAAAATAATGACTACTTAAAACAGCTATCCTCCGATCAGCATTTTTTGGCTTAGTGATTTTTATCTCATCAAGCTTCTGTTGAAATTCCTTTTTTAAGGCTGAAATCACTTTTACTGGTAATGCTCCAAATAAACTGGAGGTAACAAAATAGGTAGCCCCGGCACTTTGAATATGTGGCAAGTTCCGACGGGTAGATTTGTGTGCAGACTTCATGGCTGATCATTTTTGTATTAAAAAATATCAGGTCATGGAGGTCTTTTATGAAGAAACAAAATGGAATGGACTACATCCTTCAGGATGTCCGGTCCACAGGTTTTAGCCTGTGGAAATGTTTCTTTTGTACGAATAATTTAAATTTATCCAAAAAACACCAAACGCACAAGTAACTAATTAAAAATCAACATATTATATAATAACACTAGATACCAATTCAATAAAAGTATATCCTCCTTCATTGAATTACCAGCGTAAACGCCGGTAACCGGACATCCTGAAGGATGTAGTCCATTTTGCTATTCCTGAAGGATGTAGTCAATTTCTTCTTCCTAATGGAAGTTTTACACCTAATCCTAAAAGTCCTACCTGTACCAAAGTACAGGCCCACTTCTATCCCTTTGCCGGATGTGTACAGCCTCTATTCTCCCCACCTTTGTCGTATCAAATCACTTAAAAATCAGAGATCATGACTACGACAACACCAACTGCACTCATCACCGGCGCTTCCAAAGGATTTGGATTGGCCCTGGCCGAAGCACTCGCCCAGAGAGGATGGAAACTGATCATCAATGCCCGGAATGCCGAGGCTCTGTTGAAAGCTCAAAGAAGATTAGAGGAATTTACCGAGGTAGTGGCCATCTCAGGTGATGTACGCGACGAAATACACCTCCTGCAGTTTGCCGAAAAGCTCGAACAACTCAACTGGAAGCTCAACTTGATTGTCAACAATGCCTCCACTTTAGGGATATCTCCTCAACCTACATTACTGGAATACCCGATCGACACCATTCACCAGATCTTCCATACCAATGTCATCGCTCCGCTCTCGCTGATACAGAAGGTGAAAAGCTTCCTGGCATCTGATGCGACCATCATCAACCTTAGCAGCGACGCAGCCGCCCATCATTACGAAAACTGGGGTGGATACGGAGCCAGTAAAGCCGCCCTGGATCATCTGAGTCTGACCCTTGGAAAGGAATATCCCGAATGGAACATCTACGCCTTCGATCCCGGCGATATGCGGACCGACATGCACCAGGCGGCCTTCCCCGGAGAAGACATTTCCGACCGACCGCTTCCCAAGGAGGTGGCCGTACCTTCCGCCCTCCAGCTCATTTATGGCGGTCACGACAATGGCCGATATGTGGCTGGGAAGATCCCTTACCTCAGTTCGATTAAAAATGTATCGGTTTCTTAAAGAACATCCCATTTTTTCACCTTAAAATCAAAGACATGAACGCTCTGCATAATGAAATCGCCTTCGATTTTTCGCTACCCAAACTACTGGAATGTGCCCGACCCACCGAAGTCAGAGGAATCACCCGGGATGGCGTCCGACTCATGGTCAGCCGTCGCTCAAACGATCGGATCCATCACAACCGGTTCTCTGAAATCGGCCAATTTCTAAAGGAAGGGGATGTGCTGATCATCAATACTTCCGGCACCATGAATGCCGCCATCCCGACCCGGCTTCCTAACGGACAGGAAGCCAGGATACATTTATCAACAAAACTTTCACAGGAAGAATGGCTGGTGGAAATTCGGCAGGTGATCGGCCACAAAACCAAGCGGTTCAAAGGCCTTAAGGAAGGAGCATTTTTTTCCCTACCCCAAGGAGCTAAAGCAAAAATCACCGCCCCTTTTTACCAAAATAAAAAGGAGCGGGATCATATACAATTGTGGAAAGCCCGGTTTTTCCTAAATGAACTCATGGAAGATTATTTGGAAAAAAACGGTCATCCCATTCAATACGGGAATCTGGATAAAAAATATCCGCCGGCTTTTTACCAAACGGTTTTTGCCGATGAAAAGGGCAGTGCTGAAATGCCCTCGGCAGGGCGGGCCTTCACCCCTAAATTAGTCACCCAACTCATGGTCAAAGGTGTTCAGTTTGCACCGGTGGTGTTGCATACCGGCGTATCCAGCCTGGAAATCGGCGAAAAACCCTACCCGGAATATTACCGGGTACCGCTCTTTTCGGCCAGTTTGATTAACCGGGCCCGGGAAGAAGATCGGCGTATCATAGCCGTGGGTACGACTGCCATCCGAGCCGTGGAGTCCAGTCTGGATGAGAATACGGGTAGGGTCATACCTTCAGAAGGCATGACGGAGCTATACATCACTCCCGGTCGGGGTTTGAAAGTCGTGAATGCTATGCTCACCGGCTTTCATGAACCGAAGGCCTCTCATTTGCTGATGCTGGAAGCCCTGGCGAGTCGGAGGCATTTGGTGAAAGCCTATGAGGCGGCTATTGAGAAGAAGTATCAGTGGCATGAGTTTGGGGATTTGCATTTGATTGTGTGAAAAAAAAAGGTGTATGCATCCTCTGGATGCACACACTTCAAAACTTACTAAAGTTATAATGGATTGATTTTAATACTCTGGAAAAATTTCTTTGAAAGCTTTGTCGGCTATTGCTTTGTATCCTTTTTTATTGGGATGCACAACTCCTCTTATATCTCCTTGTAAAGATTTTGATTCATCTTTAAGCAATACCATTCTTCCTGATTGACAAATCGCATGTCCCACAAACACCTTTTCACAATCTATTACATTCCATCCTTCCCGCCTTCCGAAGGAGGTAACACGCAAATTCAGAGGCTTGATTAAATTGTTTCTGGAATGTTTTTGTTCTTTTCTTCCTACTTCCAGCGTTCTGCTGGTAAATCTAGTCACATCCCTCCCCAGGTTAGTTAATACTGGTCCAGGACAAACGTCAGAATCATTGCCAGGAGCAATCAGAAAAGGATCAGGGTAGGTTATGATATAAATGTTGCTATTGGGGATACCATATCTATTAAATTCATCAGAAAGCCTATCATAGGCGTAGCTCAGTCCATCTAGTCCTTCAAGCCGTTTCCAGTTATCTTCTCTGAGAATGTTGGCAATTTTTAAAACAATAGACCCTGCATTTTTAAATTTGCTGTCAGACCAGTTTCCTGTTTTAATGGCTCTTTCAATATCCTTTCGTTCTGGTCCTATAACGATGGTATTTCTCAAAATTGGCTCTCTTACTATATATGATGCTATAGCATTTGCTAAGCCCGCATCGTTTCCTCCAATAGACATCACTACCTTATCGACCTTTCTGGGGCCGATGATATCCGCCATTTTTTTTAATTGATTAAATACCCAGTCGACAGTTGCACCTGACTCTGCCAGATTGATATAGGTAACCGATGTGCGAGTACTAAATTTCTCAGCTTTTTGAGCCACTATACTACCCCAAGTATAAGACGACCGATGAAAAATCCGGTGGTTGAGTGAAGCTTGACTATTAAAATACCCTTCCCCAATATCTCCCCAGAATTTATCAATGCTCTTCCTATCTGGTGCTCCTTCTCCAGAAGAATAAGAGTCTCCTAGCTGAACGATAAGAATATCTTCAAGTTTTAAATCAAAAGTTTTCCAGTAAATAGGCTGTTTATTGGGATAGACTCTTGCTAATTCTACGGTCCATTCCCCTTCGAAAAGGTCAACATAAATTCTAGGGGACAATGAATACAGCACAATCTTTTCAGCATCTATGGTTGCGTCGAGATTGAAATAGTCTGTTCCTAATTCAGCCTGGACGGATTCCAATTCCTCGACTGAAATACTCCCTCTAATTGGAATTGCTTGTGGAGAATTGGGCATAGGGAGTGTATTTATCTTTTGAACAACAGAACTGGCGCTTTTAGGCCTAAATGTCCACCGCCAAGGCCCTTTTAAGTTAAAATAATCTGCCTCCTTTTTATTGAATACCGGCCAACTGCTAGGATAATTGTTTGCCAAATCGATGGCAGTAAGCGTAACTCTTAGTGGAGACAGCACATACTCTTTTGAATTGGGCATATCTACCACCCCATTTCTATTTTTATCCAAGCCATACCTCGGCTGGATGCTAAATGGCACATTCACATTTGTATGTCCTCCACGACTGTTATTGCCTCCAAATTGGGCATATTGTTCTTGAGGAAATAAAACGATCAGGACAATTAACAAGGAGACATATTGTAAGTTCATTGTTATTTTTTTAGAGAGAAAAACTTTGTTTCCACAAGCTCTGGAAGTCAATGTTGCACTGCGAATCTTTTGACTAAATTACCAGAACCCGTTTCCAGTCTTAGGAAGTAGATTCCATTTGTAAGTCGTGTCAGATCAAACTGAACACGCTGTTGGTGCTCTTTTGCATGCCCACTACGCCGCAGCACCTGCCCCTGAGCATTGATCACCGAAAGCACCAAGTCAGTAGGCGTTTCAAAGCTAAAGTCTATAAAAAGGTGATCAGAAGCAGGGTTGGGGGCCAGGGTCATACTGGAGGAAGGTAATTGAGTTCGCTCCGTATTGGTAGCCTGCTGAGCCTCCACCACCATATCCATAACCGGCACAAACCCAAAGTCTGAAGTAGGGAAACCGCCGGCACTGCCGATCAGCCATTCGTTGAAGCCGCTACCCCAGGCTATGGTGCTTTCGGGTTCGTAGGAGATCTTGTTGTTCATCTGCATACCCAAACTTGCATTGCCACCCAAAAACTCGGCTACGAGAATATACCTTCGACCCGGATTGAGAACGACGCCTTCCTCAAAGGTTTCTGCATCCAACAAGCTCACTTCGACCTTATCAAAGAAGCGTTCGTTTCTAAACAGGTACTCGCCTACTCCGCGCAGTATCAGACTATTGTCCGAACTGATATCAAATCCACTCCAATCCGGGCCGACCTCAGGTTTGACTTCGTATAATTTGACCGGAACAATGTCAACAATGTTGGTACTGGCTGACCGGTCAACCGCCATGACGGCTTTAGTAGCCACCAAGGTTTCTGAGCTGTTTGGGGAAGTCGTATATAGGTTCCCCATTTTAAAGGAGCCGTCTCCCGCTCCCCAGTCAACCGATCCGTAGTAGTCCCCGTAGCTTTTGGAAAAAAGGTTTTCAGTCACTTCAAAAGGCAATTCAGCCACATTACTAGCCGGGGTAAAATCTTCTTCCCCGCTTATGTATACTTCATAACGAACGGTATACAGCCCGGGGCTCAGATCGTCGGGTACATAAACGCTCGAAAATTCAAAGGGCAGATCTTTGATCACACTCAAAAAGGAAGCCTTGGAAACACTATCGACGAAATACGTCTGCCCGAAAGTATCCTGTACGCTGTATTTCAAAACCACCTCTGTCTCGTCCGTCCGTCCCAGATTCGATACGGTCATTCCGAATTTCAGCGTATCCCCGTTAAGCTGAGAAGCAGGCTGAGCATAGCTGGTTAAGGGATAGCGTACATCGGTAATGGCCAGGTCATGCTCCGGCAGTTCGGATAGCTTCACATCATCGATGGCCCAGTAATAGTAATCGCCATCATAGCGGAAGCAAAACTTAAAGTCAGCTTCTCCGGCAGCATACTCTGTCAGATCAATCGTTTTGACGGAATTATAGTCCTTCGTACCGCCGGAAAAGCTGGAAATATCTTCATTGATCGGCAGGAATTCCCAACTGAGTCCGCCATCTTTACTCACTCCAATAGAGGTAGAGACGAACAATTTGTATAACTCCTGGTGAAAGCTAAGGGCCACCGTTTGCAAGTCTGAACAATTGATTACCGGTGAGATGATGTCCGAAACAAAAGGACGTTGAACGGAGCCCTTTCCACTAGCATAATTGTTAGGGCCCACATCAAGGAGCGCTGCGTCGAAGATCAAAAAACCATTTTGGGCTGTAGGTGATCGAAGGTGGTAAAAATCCAGCCAAAAGTTACTGCCCGGCAGGCCTTCGTTGGTTGCCCATTTCCAGGTAGCAAGCTGAGTGGAATCCGGCGTTCCAGAGCTTACCGGGCTATTGGTCCAGTTGTCCGGAATGCCGTTCTCAAAGTCTTCGTATAAAACGACTTTTTGACTAAATAATGCAGGTGAGGAGGCTAGTATGAGAGCAAGCGTAAGTGAAAACAAATTTTTCATGTTGTATTGGGTTTTATTGTTATCACCCAATGTCCACTGCTCCGGTGTAATTCACCTGCATATATCGTTCAATTGCTTGGAGACATGATCTATTTGTTGAAAAAAACTTGGAAACATCATCCAAATTTTAAAATAAACCACTAATCATCAATCACTTGCGTGTTTCACTAGGAGCATAACCAAAATGGTTTGAAAAAACCCTTGAGAAGTAGGCAGGATCCCTGAATCCGACAGCGTAAGCCACCTCTGATATAGAAAGGGAAGTACTTTTCAGCATTTCCATGGCTCGTTGCATGCGGTAGGTACGCATGTACTGTGTGGCCGACTGCCCTGTCAGCGCCTTCAGTTTTCTAAAAACCTGAGATCGACTCATTCCCAGTTCGCGAATAAGGATTGTCACATTAAAATTTTCATTAGAAAGATGCGTCTCCAGCAGCAACTGGACCTTTCGGATGAAGCGATCTTCAGCATGATCTTTTGAGTGCGGATTAATCTCGAAAGGTAGCGCCTTTTGATAACGTTCCTGGAGGCGCTTTCTAAGCTTGATCATCTGTTCGAGCCGTACGAATAATTCTTTCTGATTAAAAGGCTTGATTAAATAAGCATCTGCTCCTGTGCCCAAGCCTTCTATACGAGCTTTTTCATCGGCCTTTGCGGTTAATAAAATAATAGGAATGTGGCTGGTCAGTTCTTCTTTTTTTAAGGTCTGGCATAGTTCAAATCCGTTTTTCACAGGCATCATGACATCACTAATAATGAGATCGGGGATATGCTCCAAGGCTTTCTGGATGCCAACTTCGCCATCCTTTGCAAAAATGAGACTGTAGGTCTCCTCTAAACAAGATTGAAGATATTTTCTCACATCCGAGTTGTCTTCTACAATAAGTACGGTGGGATGGTGCTCATCCTTGTTTTCGGTAACAGAAACCTCAGCAGTTAATGCCTCAGAGAATTCAGCTGGAGAAGCCTTGCTTGCTACAAATTTCCCCAGGGAAGCTTGCTGTCGGATCGGCAAAAACACCGAAAAGGTGCTGCCCTCTTTAAGCCGGCTGCTCACCTCAATGGTTCCTCCCATTAATTCCACCAATTCTTTGGCATGGGCAAGGCCAATCCCGGTACCTTCTCCCTTACGGGTACTGGCATCATCAACTTGATAAAAGCGGTCAAAAATGTTAGCTAGTTTTTCCTCAGGAATGCCGATTCCGGAGTCTTTTACCTTTACAAGCAAATGAGGATTACCTTTTTGTTCTTTTTGTGCAATATGAAAAATGATCTCTCCTCCTTCCGGCGTAAACTTGATCGCATTCGACAACAGATTACTAAAAACGTCTTGCAGTTTTTCAGGATCATAGTCCATCATTAAAGCTTCCGCCTCTTTATAAGTAACCAGGCGAATATTTTTGCTCTGAGCGAAGGAGTGAAAAGATTCAGATAGGTATTGCAAAAAGTTCACCACATCCCCCTGGATCAGCTGTAACTTCAAGGCCCCAGCTTCCATTTTGGACAGGTCCAGCATTTGATTGACCAGGCGGAGCAGCTCCCGACTATTTCTCTGAATGACCTGAACGGCTCCTTCCATTTTTTTGAAGGAGTTTTCGCGGAAATACTTCAAAGACTGCTCGGCCATTCCCTGAATGACGGTGATGGGCGTCCGGAATTCGTGGGTAATATTGGTGTACAGCCTCGATTTTACTTCATCCAATTCTTTTAACCTATTAGTTTCCGCCAGTGCTAGTTTTCTGTTCAACTGATAACGATAAAATAAGAATGCCAATAATCCGGCAGTTAAAATATATAAGGTAAATGCCCAAATGGTTTTCCACCAGGGAGGAAGAATGCGAAAGGAAAAAGAAGCTGCCGCCTCACTCCAAAGTCCATCCCCGTTTTTCGCCATCACCCTGAATGTATAATTACCTGGAGCCAGGTTGGGGAAGCGTGCAATTCTCTCGTTTTTAACCTCCACCCAGTCTTGCTGAAATCCTTCAAGACGGTAACGGTATTCCACTCCTTCTGGATAATCATATTGCAAACCGGCATACTCAATGGCCAGATCATTTTTATAATATGGCAAATGAATGTTTTCTAAATAAATGCCCGAAGGAAACGCTTTATATTCCGGAGCCTGCCGAAAGGGTTGGTTGTTGATCCACAGATCCTTTATGATGGGAATAGCCTGAGAGGAACTTGGCTTTATTTTTTCCGGAAAAAAACTGAATACTCCTTCTTCCCCCGCAATATATAATCGTCCCTCTCCATTTTGAAAAAGGCCGGTAACAGCAGCTACTTTTGCCATAGGAAATTGGTTAAACAAAGAAAAGGTCCTGAAGGATCCGGTTTCGGGCGAAAATCTAAATATTCCTTCGGGGCTTACCAACCAAAGATGGCCGTTATGATCTTCAGCAATACCGGTTATCCAGGAAGGAGACGGGCCTCTCTGCTCCAGGTAGTTTTGCTCTACTTCCAGCTTCTCATTTAATTGACTGAGTCCTCCCAGGTAAGCTCCCAGCCAAATGCTGCCGTCTGCCGTCTCATGCAGATCCAATGCCCCCCCGTTAAAATTGACAAACGACTTTTCGCCGGGAGCATCTAAATTAAATCGATGCAGACCTCTGTTAGTGGAGGCAATTAAGTATCCATTCTTAGTGACCAGCAGATCATTGATCACTCCAAGGTTAGTATATTCTTCATGCCAGGCTTCATAGGTAAAAGTCCCGGTATCAAATCGGTAGATACTCCCATGAGAGGTGCCGCAGAACAGTCCATATTTTTCGGAATAATACAAACTATTGACCCAGTCGTTCTCCAGGTTTTTGTTCGTTCTTACCAGCGGATACAATTGGAATTGACCGGAGTTGACAGAAAAGCGAATAAGTCCCTGATAGGTCCCGATCCATAAATCATGGTCCTCGCCCTTGATTAATGGAGCAGGGGTATCAACCGTTCGGGAAGTTCCAGGTAAGGGTAAATTAAATGTTGTTAAGTCTCCTGTGGTAGCAGAACGCCGAAAAAGGATGCTTTCTTTGGTGCTTAGCCAGAGATTTCCGTTGGCGTCTTCCGTCATGTTTCCCGGGCTGGCCAAACTGCGATCTTCCAGAGGTAGTGGAAAATAATCCTCCGTTTTCCTGAGTAGATGAATTTTATACAACTGAGCTCGCCAGGTGCCGACCCATAAATTGCCAAACCGGTCGGGAAAAAGCTTCCAGATATTTCCTTTTTCTTCGGCATCCTCCGCTACAAGCGGCACGCTTTTTTGCGTAGGAAATGCATTGATTTTTTCATCTTCAGAGATCACATTTTCCAATAAGTAGAGGCCCCGCCCCCAGCTACCCACCCATAAATGCCCACGCTCATCTTCATACAATTGTTCGATCCTGGCATCTCCCGGAATTTGATGGTGAACTTCCTGAAAGCTTCCAGATATAGGGTCCCATAAGCCCAACAGGTTGGTTTCCTTTCCGGAACTTTGACTCATGCGAGCGGCCACCCAAAGTTGGCCATCTACCCTTTCAGCCAGTACCACCAAGTTCGATGCGTCCGGATAATTGTCGAAAACATCTTTGACATCAATCGCATTAAAATATTGACCGTCGCCATTCAGTTTTATCTCATCGATTCCGGGCCCGCCCGAATGCCAAAGCGTAGTACTATCCCTTGTGTTTAGCCGGCCGCCCAGCGCCTTTAATACATAGCGGTCAGCGGCTAATTGATGGAGCTGATTGTAAGAGGAGGAGCTATCCCGGGCCTGAAAAGCCTCGATCTGGTATTGGCCATTTGCCTTTTCGATTTTATTCAGCCCGGAAAGAGTAGACACCCATATATTACCTTGGGGATCTTCGGTGATATCCCTGACCCAATCGCTGCATAAACTGCGCGGATTACCTGCTTCGTAAGAAAAATGATGACTAACTTCTTCTTTATGCGGATCAAAAACATACAGCCCATCGTTCAAAGTGCCGGCCCAAATTAAACCTGTATGATCCTGATGTAAGATGTATAGAAAGTTATTGTAGACGCCTCTGTCAGAAATAGTATCCATCAAAAAGGACTCAAATTGGTAGCCGTCATATCGAATCAAGCCGCGGTGAGTAGCCATCCATAAAAAACCTTTTTGTCCCTGAATGATGTCCTTCACGCTATTTCCAGGTAGTCCGTCTCCGGCGGTATATTGCTCTACGTAGTAAGCCTGGGAGAAAAACTTTTTAGTTTGGGCTTGCAAAAAAGCTGTAGAAAAAAATAACATGTACAAAAACAAAATCCTCGTACCCAACACATTAATTTTTTCTTAAAAATAGTAATTTTTACTATGTCTGAAAAGGAGGAATTTAAACATGCTCTAAGTTTCAGCAAGCGGCAGCAAAATCGTAAAAGTTGTGCCTTCACCTACTTGGCTCTTTACTTCAATTTTTCCATGATGCTGTTCAATGATCCCATAACTGATTGAAAGCCCCAGGCCGGTACCTTTTCCCAGCGGCTTGGTTGTAAAAAAAGGTTCAAAGATCTTTTGTCGAGTTTTTTTATCCATTCCTTTCCCGTCGTCTCTAATCTTGATGAAAAGATGATCTTCTAATTGGCCTGTTTGAATAAAGATTGTTCCTTGTTGTTCAATTGCCTGAATGGCGTTGGTGATTAGATTGAGAAAAACCTGATTGAGGCGACTGATCTGGCATGGAATATCAGGTAAGGAGGCCAGATCTGTGACAATCTTTACACCTTCCGGAACACTAGCTTTCAGCAAGGTCAAAGTGCTTTCAATACCTTCATTGATATCAGCCTGGATGAACTCGTCATTTGATTTTCTGGAAAAAATGAGCAAGCTTTGAACGATATGTCGCATACGGGAAGCCCCGCGATCGATTCCGCTGATGAGTTGACTGATCTCGGAACTCAAATAAGCACTCCCCAGACGATTACTTAAGGCTAGCAGGTCTTCGATATCTTTTTGAGTCCAGGGGTCTTTTTTCAGCTTTTCCAGGCTGGTCAGCAATTCCTGGACCTCTTCAAAATCCAGTTTGAGCGCTGCGATGTTCGACACCATGAAATTAAGGGGGTTATTAATTTCATGAGCAACTCCAGCTGTCAACTGACCGAGCGAAGCCATTTTCTCCTGTTGGATCAATTGGGCCTGTGTATGTTGCAGTTGGTTGACCAGGGCTCTCAGTGATCGATTCTTTTTCTGAAGATCTTCTGTTGTCTGGATCAATAAATCGTCCAGCTGGTCACGATAGATTTTCTCGTATTCAATTTCCTGCTGTAGGCCGCGATATTTCCAGTACAAACTTTTAGCCAGTTGAGCTTCATTTGTTGAGGATCCCTGAAAAATCTGAAAAAGTTCCTCTTCCTCCGGCAGCGTCCGGAGCTTTTTAAACTGAATCCTCATTTCGGAGGAATAAAAACCATGCAAAACACCTGGAAGTTGTTGAATATCCACATTTACGTAGTCGAGGTCCTTACATAATTGCATGCCGCCAACAAAAACGCCATAAGTAAAATCCGGCGGGAACGGCACAGTGGAGTGGATAACCGCTAGTCCTCGTTCTTCGTCGAGGCTTTCTAATTTCACCCACCCTGCAGCCCCCGGGGCATCAGCCTGCACGACCATTTGGTAGCCTTGATTATCCGTTTGTATATGCAGAAAGTCAGTAGAAGAATTGACCAGGTCCTTTCCTCCACCAAAGTAATACCAGCCCTGGATGAACTCCATACCCGCTCGAAAAAGTACTCCGCTAATGTCTGGATGCTTCCGGGCCACTTTATTGAGAATTTGTTCAAAGAGCTGAAACTCACACCAATCAGTGTTTTGAATAGTTTCTCCAATTAGGGCATCCACATCCTCGCCGGTCAAGGCATGAATACTTTGAAAAGACTGTAACAGCCCATTGATGAGAGAACCGGCGATTCGAACCATTTTTAAATATTATGATGTAATGATGATGCGATTTTCTGATATTAATTGTGAAAAGTTTGCCACAATATTTTGCTTAATGCAATAAAGTTTTTTTTGGGGAAAAACTATTCATTTTTTCAGTCAATCGGTAAAATCAGGTAGTGAAGTGGGTTTATTTTTTTCACAGGCTTAAAAGGCTTTTTGATCGATTGAGGATGTAAAATCATACAATTATTATCTTTGCTCAAATCTCTGCGGTCATGCTTCTAAACAAATCACAAATACAATTGGTACAGGAATCCATTCAGGATATATTACCGGTAGCTCAACAGACTGGAGAACAGTTTTATGAACACCTTTTTGAAGTAGCCCCACCCCTCAGAGATTTATTTCATTCGGATATGCGAAGTCAATCTCGCAAGCTCATGACCATTCTCATTCATATCGTGGCCAACCTGGATCAATGGGAAGGTTTGGAAGAAGAACTGGCCGAGCTGGCCAGACGTCATATTGATTACCAGGTAGAAATCACTCACTATGATCAGATTGGGGAGGCCCTGTTTTGGACGCTTCAGCAAAAACTCGGTAATACCTGGACCCCTTTACTGGAAGAAGCCTGGCAAGCTGCCTATCAGCAAATTGCAGATGCCATGATTAAAGTCCACAAGGAATATTCCTGATGCCTTAAGCCGTCAGATCTGTTGTAGGTCCCCGCCTGCCAGAGATGTTCGGCCGGCTGGCGTTTCAAAAAAACGCAGAAGAGCCCTGCGCAATTTCCATTTTTATTGCATTTCCTGTTAAAATATTACCGAAAGCTTGATTTAGTTAGAAATACTAACAATATTTGCATTGCTTTTATATACAGAAACAAAGCTTTAATTAAAAAAGTTAGTACTCCTAAATTAATTTATTATGAAAGTAGCTGTATTTGATACTTATGTCCAAAAGTCCAATGGGTATACTGCTCATTTTGACATTATCGTACCAATCGATAAGTACTCACATGAAGAGATTCTCGATTTTGGAAGAGCTTATCTCGAAAGTATTGACGAAAAAGGGAGCCGGCTCCGAAGTGAGGAATGCCGGTTTTGTCATATTGAAACTCCTAGTCAGGAAATAACGGATAGTATCCAGGCCAGGGGATATTATATCCTTGAGATGGAAGACATCGCCCCTTCTGCTTAAAGCAGCGGATAAAATTTTTTAATCAAAATAGTTAGAAATACTAATTAATTATGAAAAACTGTATTTTATTGTTCTTACTCAGTGTTCTATTTATTAACATGACCTATGCGCAGGAGAGCCACAAAGGCGATACATTCGCCAAAAATTCCGACTTCAAGATCCAAAGAGTTGAGGTGACTTACGATCAAGATTATGAACTGATTATTTTCTCTGCCTGGGTAGAAGGCCAGGCTGGACAAAGCTACCCGAAGGCAGCCGGGCAGCTGCACGGTGCTCCCGTGTTGGGGTATGTATTCCCAACCAACCTAAAGTCGGAGGATGTAGGCTTTTCGAAGGAGGAAGGCATCGTCGCCATGGCCCTGACCGCCCATCCTGATTTTGACGACACCCCGCTTTGGGACGAGAACATGGATCGTGACTATTCCAATGACGGACGAGTATGGCACGCACACTGGGTGGTTCTAAGCTCTGATGAGCGCGTACCAGGCGGCCTTTCCGTCAGGCAGTTCGATCCTAAGAACAAAGAAGTGGTTATGCCTCCTACAAATCCCGGCATGCCCATGCTGATGGATTCACCAGGCTTCCAGGTTGTTACGAAAGGTAAGCGCATTAGCGTGGTCGTTCCCGCCTACCGCATGAATCAGCAAATCAACTTCAATTATGACGGCGTGGCGGCTTACATGGAAGTAAACACTGAAGACAAAGATCGCCCCATGTTGGGTGTTTATTCCGTCTACAGTGTAGCCTCGGGGAATTTGTCTCTACCGTATGAGGTAAAAAAATAAGTGTGGTGGAAAGTTAGGGTGAGAGGAAATCGGGAAATCGGGATATAGGAATATTGGAGTACAGGAATATTGGGGGCTACTTCAATTTTTTTGCAGTGGCGGGCGTTTGCTAGTGACCTGGTGACTTGGAGTCACCAGGTCACTAGCACATCTCAGAAGAGGGCCTCAAAGTTAGTCCAATCTAGTCAATATCTCAACGCCCTGTCCGGTTTTGTCCGATTTTGGTAGGTTTTGGAAGGAAAAGGCATTTTCATTTTCCTCTGGAGAAGCAAAACTGATAGTCTTCATTTTTTCACCCCGCAACTTTATTAGTAATCCAAACAATGTGTATCTTTAAAGAATGGAAAAAAATCAGGCATCTGTATTTCATTTGGGCCTTCAGGCCATCAACCTGGATGCCAAAATTGTGGTTGCATTGGAAAGGATTGCAGAGGTATTTAGGGTATCCTTATGGAATATTGGCAAGCAGCATCGTCTCAGTCCTTTACAGATCCAGTTGTTGATTTTCATCCAATTCCATGCTTCGGACAAATGTAAGGTCTCCTATCTGGCCCAGGAGTTCAACCTCTCAAAACCTACCATTAGTGAAGCGATCCGGACACTACTCAAAAAGGAACTTATCCAAAAAGAAACAGACCCTGTTGATACTCGTAGTTATACGATTGATCTGACAGAAAAAGGGAAAACACTCGCTGCCGAAGTATCTTTTTTTGCGAATGATATGCTACAAACTTTTGAAGACTGGGATACAAATCGAAAGAATCAGTTTTACTCCAACCTCTTAGAGGTCATCATCAAACTACAAAAAGCCGGCCTCATCAGCCTCCAAAGAACCTGCCGGAATTGCAGATACTTGCAGGAAAACGAAGAGGGATATTTTTGTAAGATGCTACAAATGCCTCTTCAGATTCAGGGTTTTAGAATTGACTGTCCTGAATTTGAAGCCACTTAAACTACACACCTATGGAATTAAAAAAGATTAACTGGAATGAGGTGCCCACAGAGCAAGTCACTTCATCTATGACCCGTAAAATGGTATACGGCGAAAAAGTAATGGTCACTAAGCTGACCTTCAAAGACGGTTTTGAAGTACCGCTGCATCAGCATGAAAATGAACAGATATCAGAAGTGATCTCGGGAACCATACGCTTCTGGTTTGGTCCCAATAAAGAGCAAGAGATGGACATTCATGCCGGCGAGTCTGTTGTCATCCCCGGCAACCTTCCCCACGCTGCCTTAATGATCGGAGATGTAGTGGCTATGGATACTTTCTCACCACCCAGGCAGGATTGGATAGACGGGACCGACGATTATCTGAAAAAGTAAGTTACCCTATGGAGGACCTCCTACAATTTTTGAACGATCACAAAATTGACTATCAAAGATGTGATCATCCCGCTGTATTCACGGTTGAAGAAGCCAATCGCCTGGTTCCTCCTTTACCTGGAGCCAAAACAAAAAATCTTTTTTTAAGAGACCGGAGAGGCAGGCGGCATTTTTTGGTAGTCATACCAGGAGACCGATCCATTAACATGAAAGCGCTTATTCCGAAGATGAAAGTAACGAATCTCAGCTTTGCCTCTGCTGAGCGCCTGAAAAAATACCTGGGCGTTACGCCCGGATCCGTTTCCATGTTAGCTCTTTTCAACGACACTGAGCAGCAGGTGGAGTTATTCATAGACGAAGCACTATGGCAAGCAGAGGCATTTTTATGCCATCCATTAGTCAATACCTCCACTCTGGTTGTTTCGAAAGAGGGAATAAAGGGCTTTTTAAAAGCCTCCGGGCATGAAGTGAATTTACTGCCCAGTATTATTGAAGAATAGTACCTAAAATATACTTGAAAAATATTGGAGTAGCCTCCGAAAAATTTGGGCTGAAAAGTGCTCGCTAGTGACCTGGTGACTTGGAGTCACCAGGTCACTAGCGCCCCGCCCAAAAACCTCCTCAAAATTACCCCATTTCCCTCAATACCTCAACCTCCTGTCCGCTTTTGTCCGCTTTTGTCCGCTTTTGCATGGTTTTGCAAGCTTGCCTGGTCAGGAGCTTTGTCCAACCTGCTATACAAACTAGTACGACTTCCATAAATGCCTCCCGTAAATGAAAATAAATTCCCCTTCACCCTCTGCTGCTGCACCTGAAGCAAATTCTTGACTGCCAATACATCACCCTTATTTTGCTCATACAAGTAAACCAGTCCTTCTAACTTGTCCCCAAGGGGAGTACAAGACCGTAAAGCCATACATACAGAATCCTTCTCCCCCCTGTTCAAAGTACCGTCAATATATCTCAGTAATTGATCTGTAGAAATTTCATGCACCATGTCGTTTTTTTTTAAGCTCGCCTGGGACGGTTTTCATAAGCCTCCAGGTAAGCCCGGAGGCTCTTCCGGGCTCTGAAGATGAGGCCCCTGACCGAAGTCTCCGTGCTTCCGGTTTCCTGAGCGATATCTTCATAAGAATACCCCTCCAACCATAACAGGATCGTTTCTCTTTGTCGCTCATTCAGTGAGTCACGCAATGCACGATCGAGATCAAGACGGAGCTCCGACGAGCTGGTTTTGTAATTAAGATCACTCCTTCCAGAAAGCTCTCCAGGAGTAAGCCTTGATTTGTTTTTTGTGTAATGATAAATATTCGCAAACTGACTATAGGCTACTTTCAGTACATAAGCCTTCATGTTGTCCAGCTTTTGATAAAAAGCCGTTTTTTTTCTCATCAATTTCTCAAAGGTGTTTTGAAGCGCCTCCTCAGCCAGAAACGCTGTATTAGGCCGATTTTTAAAATAAGCATACGCTCTCAAAAGTATTTCCTCTGCCATTAGTTCATAAAGGGCTTCGAAAAATGCTTCTTGGGATTGGGGGTTCTGGGAAGTAGTAGCTACTTCCAGTTCAGGATTAAGTGATGTCATTCTTTTGGGTTTGTGAATCAAATAGGCCAAGTTTTCTACTTGACTACCACTTAATTGCACAAAACAGAAAGAGGTAAACTTGAAAAAAAAAATCTTCCGCGTGAGGATTTCATCCCTCCACTGGTCCTATCAGGTGAAAAGAGTCGGAACAAGCCGAAACAAGACTTTAAACCGAAGTAGGCATTCATCAAACTTTTTTACCAAATGAAATCTGTATTGTTTTTTTCTTTCTTCACGATCTTATTATTCAGCTCCACTTCTTCTTTTGCAAATAATTTTGACAATAACCCTTCCCTTTTCTTTGGTGCGCCCATGGAAAAATGCACCCATGAAATGCAAACCTGGGACTTTGACCTCACCGTGGGTATCACCGTGGGAGGTGCTTATGTAGAAGTCACTTTTCATGTACACTGCGAGTCTGACCTAGCCTTAGTGACCTGGATCGGAACTTCAGGCGCTTACGGATGTGATGTAGCAAAAGGTATCGCAAACCCTAACGGAAGGGGCGGCAGTAAAAAGTATGGCGACAGAGATGCTTTTATCAGAGCACTGGAAGATATGGTCAAAATGGAAAGAGGATCTCTCAAGTCGATCAAGGTTAAAAAGTCCTCTGCTTTTAAAGCAGACGGCACGGTATATCAAATAGTACCAGGCATGTACAAGCTGGATCGAAAGAGCAATTACCCTTTGATCTTCCCTTTCCAGGTTCAGGAGGTAAAGGCCTCCGAATTAAATAAAGACCTGATGAGAAAAAAAGAAGTCGGCCAACTGAAGTCATTCACAAAAATAGGTACTCACTAATTTAATATATTGGTTTGCGGCTGATGGCCGCAAACCAATACGTCCTTTCAAACCCCACCAAACACAAATCGGATCCCATTGCTCAAAGAAGCCGGGAAAATACTGTTATGGGTCTCGTTTTGCTGCACCTCAAAATTCAGACTAAAACCTTGTATGTTTTTTTGCTTCAATTGTTCCGCAAACCTTTCCGAATCTTCAGGCATATTCCATTGCTGATTCACTTCTCGATCGCCTACCGAACAGTACACTTTAATCTCCCCCGGTTTTTTGTTATTCAGTTTCCATTCTGAACGCAAAATCAAATGATCATCGTACCATAAGGAAGGACTTACAATGATGTACCCATCAAAAAGATCCGGACACTGAGTCAGCAACCAGGAAGCGAACAACCCTCCGTAGGAATGCCCCGATAGCGCCGCCTCTTCATTTGTCCTGTATTCTTTTTTGATAAAAGGCATGAGTTCCTTTTGGATAAAATCCTTGAAGGCCTCCCCTCCTCCGGAATACTGCTTTTGAATTTCGGGAAAGGATACCGGCTCTATCGAATTGGTGGGGGTATAATCTCGCGTCCGATTCAATCGGTAATTTTTTTCACCGGCATAGGCAATACCCACCACAAGGATTTCTTTTAGATGGTTTCTTTCCGTCAAATGATCCACTATATTTTTGGCGATGGCAAACGAATAATCAGCATCCAGCACATAAAGAACTGAGTATGTTTTCTCGGAGGTCTCTCTAAACGAAGGAGGAAAAGAAATATACAGCTTATACTTTACGCCGTTAATCTTGGATAACAACTCCCTGACTTCGGTATTCTCCATGGCGTAGGCCGGGTAAACTTCTTCGGGCACCTGAGAACAAGCAGCATTTGTAGTCAATAAAAAAAGAAGTAGAATAAGCGCTTTAAACTGGTTCATCGCCTGAGTTTTTGGTAAAGTTTATTGATGAAGCTCGAAACGGAAGGCTGGGAAGATGTAGGTTTTTCGTCATACACCATCCAGCGATGGAGCCAGGATGGGCCTCGGCGGTGCGTTCCTTCAGGACGTGCATAAGCTTCATCTTTTAAGGCCTCCTCTAGAGAAATAAAATCGTATCCGCGTTCCTTAAAAAGTGCCACCAGCTCGTCCATATAGTCGGCATTTAAGAGATTGGCGTGGATCAATAATATTTGGGGCAGCTCATACCCCAGATAATCGGCTGAGAGTCTCTCATAATACTCAATGACCTTTTTCATATAAGTGAGGTAATCCCGGCTAATTTTTTTCAGGAGTTCTTCATCATTTTTTTCCTTTGCCCGAGCATAACAAAAAGCATAGATGTACTCGTCATTATCGATGGTAACAGGGGCTACTGTATAGCCATGATCTGATAGAAATTGATTCAAGCCTGTCCTAAATTCATCAGTAGGCCCTGTTCGTAGCTGTGTATGCCTGAAAAACTTCAACTCCTTGCCGTGCTTCCTAAGCAAGGGCCGCAGTATTTTTTCCCCTCGCAGCACATCTTCCTGATATTCTTCCAGAGTCACTTGATTGATAAAAATGTGCGAAAAAGTATGATTCCCTAATTCTAAATCCCGATCCAGCCATTGTTCAAGAAACTGGATTCGTTTGGGGTCTGCATGGCCTTTTGCATACAGCTTGCCTTCGTTTACAAACCCAATGGCAGGAATTTGATGCTGCTGAAAATAGCCGGTAAGCTTCTGATTAATGTATGCCTGATCAGTTAAAGAACGGGAAGTCGACGGCAAATCATCTACCGTAATACATACCTTTTTCTCCTGGCCTAAAAGCCAGCCATTCACAACAAACAGCAATGCCAACAACAAACACCCCTTCTGTGCGAATTCCTTTAAAACGTATATTCTCTCATTACTACTCATCCCTCAAAACCTTTACCGGATCAGCCATGGCCGCTCTTACACTCTGGTACCCCACCGTCAGAAGAGCTACAGTGGCCGCCAGCAAACCTGCCAGCACAAACATCCACCACTGAATATCCACCCGGTAGGCAAATTGGTCGAGCCAGCTGCTCATTCCCCACCAGGCCAGTGGAACCGAAAACACAATGGCAATCAATACCAGTTTGAGAAAATCTTTTGAGATCATCGTAGTAATGCCGACCACCGTAGCGCCCAGCACCTTCCGGATACCGATCTCCTTATTGCGTCGCTCGGCCGTAAAGGCTGCCAGACCTAATAAGCCCAAGCATGATATCAGGATCGTCAATAAGGTGAAAATATTCAGAATCCTCGACAGCCTTCGGTCCGATTCATATTGCCGCTGAATGGCTTCGTCAATGAACGTATATTCAAATGGGACATAGGGGATCTGTGACTCCCAGGTGCGTTGTAACTGCCCGAGCAGCTCAGGAAAATTCGTCGTCTCTACATCGATGATCATTTGGGAGTTCGAGGCTCGATCGTCGTAGATCAACATGAATGGGGTTACCTCACTGTACAAAGAATTAAAGTTGAAATCGCGAATAACACCTACAATTTCCAGGTCCTCCGCATCTGCTCCCGAATTATAAGAAACGATCTGGCCGACTGCCTCCGACCGGGGAATTTCAAAGGCTTCCAGCATGGCTTCATTTACCAAAATGCCTCCAATGGTGTCCACTGGCTTCAAATCCCTGCCTTCAATGAGTTCCATCCCCAGTGCGTTCACAAAAAATTCGTCCACTCGCATAAATTTCACCATCTGGGCTTCTTGTATACTTTCCCCTTTTTCGTAAATCCCCACATCATTAAACACAAACTGGCTGGGATAATTATTCGCCCTAGATACCTCCTTTACCGCCGGAACACGTTTGATGGCATCTCGGTAAGCCTCTGCCTGACGAAGTGCATCATTCGTTCTAAAGGTCAGTACCACTTTCTGGTCCGGATCGTATCCCAGCTCTTTTTGTTGAACAAAACGGAGCTGTTCCTGAATGATGATCACGCTACTGATCAAGGCAATCGTTAAAACAAACTGGAAAACGACCAGCGTCTGCCGAAGATTGATATGTCCGCCCAGGTACCCACTGGTATTCTTCAGTACTTGTATCGGACGGAAGTTGGATAAATAAAAAGCAGGATAACTCCCGGCCAAAAGTCCGGTTAAAACACCAAACAAGATGACCCCAAGCCAAACCGTAGGATTCGTGACAAAATCATTCGCAATCTCTACCCCTGTAATTTGATTCAGAAAAGGCAGTAGAAAACTGACCAGTGGAATAGAAATGATCAGGGCTATGAATGCAAAAATGACTGATTCACTCAAAAACTGCCCTATGATGGCCTGTCGCTGAGCACCCATCACCTTCCGAATACCAATTTCCTTAGCTCTTCTGGTCGCCCTGGCCGTAGACAAATTCATAAAATTAATGCAGGCAATAGCTTGCACCAGGCCCGCAATCGCCAGCAAAATATACAGCAAAGTCGGAGAAACAGGATTGCCCGCCTCCGCAACGAATCCGGTCGTGGTATGAATGCTCGACACCGGCTGCAAGCTCAGGATCTTTACTGCCCCCTGCTCTCGCAAGGATGCTCCGGCATATTGATCTATAAAGGCAGGGAGCTTGGCTTCCAGCTGCTCAGCAGAGACGCCAGGGCTCAATTTTACATAAGCATTGGTAAAGTTGTTGCCAACCCATTCCTGAGAAGTAGTCGCATAAGATCCGGCTCCTCCACTGTCCATATACAAGAAGTAATTAGCTTGTACATGGCTTTTCCCCAATTGCTTACTTATGACGCCCTTCACCCTTAGATTACGCCGCCCCTCTCCTGTATCCATTTCAAAGGTTTTCCCTACAGGGTCCACTTCTCCAAAAAACTTCCGGGCTGTTTCTTCTGACAATACCACATCATTCGGGGCCGATAGCGACTGATGCGGGCTGCCATAAATAAATTCATAAGTGAAAATGTTGAAAAAAGTAGAGTCGGCATATACCCCATTGGTTTCGTAATGCACCTGCCCGTCTACCCGAAAAACCTGCACATTATCCGTAAACATGCCCACAAAGCGGGTGGCTTCTTCCACTTCCGGAAAATCTTGTTTCAGTGCCCCTGGAATAGGAGGTGAACAAGACGCCATCTGGAGCAGGTCGCCAGGTTTTCCTACCTGGGTAGTAACTCTGTAAATGCGATCAACATCCTCATGGTGCCGGTCATAGCTGTATTCATCCTGGACATATAGCAGGATATATAAACAGCAGGCCGTTCCCAAAGTCAGGCCGAAAATGTTGATCATGCTGAACCCCTTATACTTGCTGAGATTCCGGAAGGCAATGCGTAGATAGTTTAATAACATGGCAGCTTTGTTTATTTCCAGACAGAAAAACAAAAATTATGCCACGCGCATAAATTACTAAAAATCAAACAGATAACACAAGTGCTCGTTTCACCAGGTGTTCAATTACGAACACCTGGTGTATCGTTTTGGAGCATTTCGAAAGATTAATGCATTAATTGCTGAACCTGATGTTTTGTATGATGGGCTGCCGTATAAGCCGGAGCTTTCTCTAACTGCTCCCGGTGTTTAAATAACTGCTCAATGGCTTCATCAAAATAGAAGAAAAAGCTTTCCGGCTTTTTTTCCTGTGCGATATCATATCCATACAAATTTTTGGCATCGGTTACCACCCTGCGCAGATCAGCTCCGGTCAGTTTATCGGTTTTTTCAGCCAGCCGGTTGATTTCTTCTTCTGAAAGCGACAAGGGTAAAGCGTCTACATAAGAGCGAATGATTGCAGCTCTAGCCGCTTCATCCGGCAAATTCATTTCCAGCCATAGTTCTACTCTTCCGCTGCGAATCAGGGCCGGAGGCAAGCTACCAATATTCATGGCCGTCAGCACAATAGTAATTTGAGAATTCGCCTTCGATTCCAGGCCATCTAACATAGTCAGCAGATAGCGGTACAAGCCAGGCTCTGCGCTATTTTCAAACAACAGATCACAATCGTCAATAAAAAGTACACTGGGAGAGTTATCCCGTGCACGCTGGAAAGTAGTCTGTATGATATGGTAAAAATCCGATGTGCCGCTGATCACGGTTCCGTCGATCAGGAAGAATTTGCTCCGCAGACGGTGAGCCAATGCTCGGCCTATGGTCGTTTTACCCGTACCCGGAGGCCCGTACAGCAGGACGCCCCTTTTAGGCTTTAAGCCGAACTTTTTAACGAGATCATCCCTTATCAATGGATTGATAATGTTAATCTCCAGTTGACGAACCACATCGTCCACGCCGTGCAAAGTCTTAAAGTCTACTTCCTCTACCTCACTGGTATTTACATTACTTACCAGGGCTCTTTTTTCCAGGAACTTTAGAAAAGCTTCCGTATTCCGATGATCCTGGGGCGTTAGATAGTCACATGCCCGTTTCATGGAACTCGCACTCAGGCGAGGAGCAAAGCGGTGGACTTGCTCAAAATCTATAGCCTCCAGGCTTTCACCCGATATCTTTTGAAATAAGAAGGAAAAGTCTTCAGCTGTAAAATCAGGGATCTGGGCCAATTTACAAGCTCTCTCAAAAGGCAAGGGAATACGATTATCCCACAAGCCCAAAACAACCCGCTTATTTTCTTTTACGGCATACCTGAGCACGGCATCCAGGGCCGGGTTCATAATCTTGGGTCTGGCAGAGTAATAACAGTTGCTAATCATTTCCAAAATAGCAGAAAAGTCATCGACTACAATGCAATCATTTTTTTTCAGCGCTTGTAAAAAAGTGTTTACTATACCTTCCTCCAATTGCAAGGGATGAAGGCTTTCCATTTGGTCAAAAAAATCTGCCATTCGTATGACCTGGCCATTCGTCTTATCCGCTACGGCCTCCAAAATAGTACTCAATCCACAACCTGGGTCTGAAATTAAACCCGTAAAAGGATGCTCCGGAATGAGTGACATTAAATGATCATACACCTGGCGTTGAGAAATACTAAGCATAGTTTCAATTGGTTTTTCCATTGTAACAGCCTCTTAGCCGAAATAATTCACAGATGTTTATAAAACTGTAATTTTTTCAGTATCCTTTGGAGAATTGTTATCTTAGAAAATAAAGAATGGAGGGAGGCCGCCGTTTGGCGGCCGCCCTCCCTAAAATAAAATCAACCGAATGAACCTGCCCAGCATTTTCAACGACGTCCTTGGCCCCGTCATGCGCGGCCCTTCCAGCTCTCATTGCGCCGCTTCTTTGAGGATCGGCCGGATTTGCCGCGACCTCATGGATGGCCACATCAAAACCGTCAACATCCAATACGATCCCAACGGCTCGCTGGCTACCACCCACAAAAGTCAGGGCTCCGATATGGGCCTCTTCGGGGGCTTCCTCGGCTGGGAAGCAGATGATGAACGACTACCTCATTACGAAAAAGGCATCCGCGAAGCCGGCCTCGATATCGATATTCGCATCGAAGATATCGGAGCCGACCATCCCAATACCTATAAAATTACCCTCTTCAATGAGCAGGAAATGCGGGAACTGACCGCCCTGTCAACCGGCGGAGGCATGATCGAGGTAATCGAAATAGACGGATGCGAAGTTTCCATGCAGGGAGGATTTTACGAAACACTCATCTACACCAATTCTCCCAATGAAATATTGCCATATCTGGAAGCAACAATAGAGGCCGATTTCATCATTTTTCGAAACGGCCGAAAGCCCTTTATTGAAATAAAGTCTCAGCAATTTTTACCTGAAAATATTTTACAGGAATTACGGGAAAAAAAGGAAGTAGCGGCTATTAAGCAATTGCATCCAGTCTTACCCATTTTCTCCCGAAAAGGTCTTGAAGTTCCCTTCATTACTTGTGCCGACATGCTGGCATACAATCAAGGCAAAGACCTTGATCTCTGGCAACTGGCCCTGCATTACGAAAGTGCCCGAGGAGGGATTTCTCAAGAAGAAGTATATGAGCGGATGAAAAACCTGGTAGAGATCATGCGTACTTCTATCCTGCAAGGTTTAAAAGGTACCGAGTACAAAGACCGTATATTGGGGGCACAATCTCTTAACTTCCAATCTAAACTGAAGCAGGGAGGACTCGTAGAAGGAGATGTACTGAACCGGATCATTCTCTATGTCAGTTCCATGATGGAGATGAAAAGTTCGATGGGCGTGATCGTAGCCGCACCTACTGCCGGCTCTTGCGGAGCCTTACCAGGAGCTGTTTTGGGAACCGTTTCAGCGCTCAGACTGGATGAAGATATGGCCATCAAAGCTATGCTGGCAGCCGGCATGATCGGCGTTTTCATTTCTGCCCATGCAACCTTTGCTGCCGAAGTCGGCGGCTGCCAGGCCGAATGTGGCGCGGGCTCAGGTATGGCGGCAGCGGCCATTGTGGAATTGGGCGGTGGAGACCTCAAACAGGCTCTGTCGGCCTCTTCTATGGCTCTTCAAAATTCCCTGGGTATGATCTGTGACCCGATCGCTAACCGGGTGGAAGCGCCTTGTCTTGGCAGGAATATTATGGCCGCCTCCAATGCCTTGTCCTGTGCCAATATGGCCCTGGCCGATTACGACGCGCTTATCCCAATCGATGAGGTCATCGACACGATGGACAAGGTAGGCAAAAGCATTGCCCACGAGCTGAGGTGCACCGGCCTCGGCGGATTAGCCATCACCAAAACTTCCAAAGAAATTGAAGCCCGACTCAATGAAAATGCCGGGGAAGCGAGCCTGGCGGAAGCGGCTCGCAGGTTTAAAATCTGTTGATTTTTTTCATTTTGACAGGGCGTTTTGGGGTTGTGTAAAAAGTCCTTCGGCCTTTTCACACAACCAATAATATTCTTTTGGGAGGTCGTTTTAAGAAAAAAACTTTGTTTTTTTCTTAAAACGACCTCCCAAATAAAATTTAATGGGGTGGGTAAAAACGAGGAACGAGTTTTTACACAACCCCAAAACGACAAAAATGCTTATCCAATTCATTTAATCGTAAATTTTACGCTTATAAATTTCTGCTTTGTCCTAAAGAATGATAAATTTATCATCCGACTATTTTTATCAACATTCAGACAAACAGACTCATATGAACAGGTTATCCTTCTTAATTTTTTTCTTTCTACCTATCCTTTTACCATCACAAAATAACGACTGGGAAAACCCCACCTTCATCGCCCACAATAAACTAGCGGCTCGGGCCACCTCCTACTCCTTCCCAGCCACAGAAGATGCTTTGAAGGGAGAGCGCGAGCAGTCTCGCATGATGTCCCTGAATGGGAGCTGGAAGTTTCATTTTGTACCCAAATCTGAAGACCGTCCACTCGATTTCTATCAATCCGACGTCTCCGACTGGGACGACATCGAAGTACCCTCTAACTGGGAGATGAAGGGATACGGCACGCCCATCTACCGCAACGCCGGCTATGTTTTCGGCGCTAAAGACCCTGAACGGGAAGGAAGGTACTTTCTGCCGGAACCTCCGGTCATTACAAGAGATAATCCGGTGGGGTCTTATGTAAAAACATTTTCACTGCCAACCCAATGGAATGATCACCGCATCATCCTGCATTTCGGCGGAGTCAGCTCTGCCATGTATGTCTGGGTTAACGGCAAAAAAGTAGGTTACAGTCAGGACAGCCGGCTGCCGGCTGAATTTGACATCACCAATTATGTACAATCGGGCGAAAACACACTAGCAGTTCAAGTCTTCCGCTGGAGTGACGGCAGCTACCTTGAAGATCAGGACCACTGGCGGATGAGTGGCATTCATCGTGAAGTTCTACTCCTGGCTCAACCCAAAGTGGCTATCGAAGATTTCTTCATACGCACCCGCCTGGATGCTACCTACCAGGATGCCCTGCTCCAAATCCGCCCTACACTGACCCGCGTCCCTCGGGAAGCGGTCGAAGGCTGGACCCTGGAAGCCGCTCTGTTTTCTCCTGATGGGGAGGCTGTGCTTGATAGTCCCTTATCTAAAAAAGCGGCGGATATTATTTACGAATGGTATCCTCAGCGAGACAATGTGTACTTCGGTTTAATGGAAAAAAAGATTGTCAGCCCCGAGAAATGGTCGGCCGAAAACCCCGTTTTATACACTTTAATATTAAACCTAAAAGATGCGGAGGGGAACACCGTAGAGGCTCGATCAGCCAAGATAGGTTTCCGCGAAGTCGAAACAAAAAACGGTCGGCTGCTGGTCAATGGCCAGCCAGTTAAGCTGTACGGAGTCAACCGCCACGACCACGATCACATCCGAGGCAAATCCGTCACTCGGGAAGACATGGTTCAGGATGTCACGCTTATGAAGCAATTCAACTTCAATGCCGTGCGAACCAGTCATTACCCGAACGATCCTTATTTCTATGACTTATGCGACCAATACGGTTTGTATGTCATTGATGAGGCCAATATCGAGACGCATGGGTATAACGGTTATTTTACCAATCAATCTGAATGGCACCTGGCCTTTAGCGACCGGGTGGTGCGGATGGTAGAGCGCGACAAAAACCATCCATCCATCATTAGTTGGTCGCTGGGCAATGAGGCAGGCACCGGCCCGAACCATGCCGCAGCGGCCGGCTGGATAAAAGATTTCGATCCCACTCGTTTTATCCATTATGAAGGAGCCCAGGGAAGCCCCGAACACCCGGATTATCTACCTGTGGGCTCCAAAAAATACTGGGAAAACACGATGGGAGGAACGGCCAACCCTACGGATCCAGCCTACGTGGACGTCATCAGCCGGATGTATGCCAACTTGGAGCAATTGGAATTCCTCGCTAAGAGCCCTTATGTGAACCGCCCCATTATGCTCTGCGAATATTCCCATGCGATGGGCAATTCGCTCGGAAACTTTAAGGAATATTGGGATCTGATCCATGCCCACCCCAATCTAATGGGTGGATTTATCTGGGACTGGATCGATCAGGGCCTGCAAATGACCGCTGATAACGGCCAAAGCTTTTTCGCCTACGGCGGTGATTTTGGCGACTACCCGAATGACAATAACTTCTGCATGAACGGTGTCGTTGCTTCCGACCGCAGCCCAAAGCCTCAAACCCATGAGGCCAAATATGTCATGCAACGGATCTGGTTTTCAGCGGTAGACCTCAAAAAAGGATTAGTCCGACTGCAAAGCCGTTTTAATTTTACCAACCTGGATGAATACAAAGTTACCTGGGAACTAAGCGAAGACGGTACAGCAATACAGTCCGGAGAGCTGGAAGGATTGAGTTTAAATCCGGGTGCCGCCCACGTGATTCAAGTTCCAATGAAAAAAATAACGACCAAAGCCAATGCCGAGTACTGGCTGCGCCTGAGCGTACACCTGAAAGAGGACGAACTTTGGGCCAAAGCAGGACATGAAATTGCCAAAGAGCAATTCAAATTGCCTATAGCAATAGCCGGGCCCGTCAAAAAGCCTAATAAAATGGCCGATCCGGTGATGGCTGAATCGGCAGACCGAATCGTTGTAAATGGACAAGGATTCAAAGTGGAAATCAGCAAAAAATCGGGCTTGATGGAGTCCTATAATAAAGATGGAAAAGAATTGATCACCTCTGCTTTAGCACCTTATTTCTGGCGCCCCTTGACCGACAATGATGAGCGCGGCTGGCATGCGCAGGATAAATTAGCCATTTGGAAAGAGCTTCCTGATAAACTGAAAGTCCAGGCCATTGAGGTCGATAAAGAAAAATCCAGAATACAAGCTCAACTTGCCTTCGAGGGCCTTAGGCTTAACCTAACCTATCAATTTGACTCGGATGGTGCTGTTGGTATTCACTTCTGGATGGGCATCCCAGATGATATGCCCGAGCCCATACGCGTAGGACTCACGGCCGGCGTACCGGACAATCTCCTCAAAATGAGTTTTTACGGAAAAGGGCCCTTCGAAAACTACATCGACCGCCAAGGGGCTGCAGAGGTAGGCATCTATTCAGGCTCAGTGGATGATTTCTACTATCACTACACCAAGCCACAAGAAAGCAGTAACTATACCGGCGTTCGCTGGTTGTCTTTGACGGACTCTAATAATGCTGGTTTGATGGTCGCGGGTGATGAGCCTATCCAGGTATCTGTTTGGCCATACACCGCCGAGAACATCCGCGAAGCTCAGCATCCTTATGAATTGGAAAAAGCAGAAGAGTTGCGCCTCAACATCAGTCATCAGTTAGCCGGCGTGGGCGGCAACGACTCCTGGTCGATCAACGCCCGCCCGATTGATCCGTATCGATTATTGGAGAAAGAGTATTCGTTTGGAATAAAATGGATGCCGATTGGAGACGAGAAAGACCTGCAAAGTAAGTATCGTTCGGAGAAATAAGTTTATTAGTTAAATTTTAGACCTTCATTTTTGGCACGCAGATTGCGCTGATGTA
The DNA here is from genome assembly GCA_030430845.1 of Bacteroidia bacterium. GTDB lineage: Bacteria > Bacteroidota > Bacteroidia > Chitinophagales > Saprospiraceae > JANQPA01. The sequence continues at coordinate 56,457 of JAUIKE010000009.1, forward strand.
GCAAATTGAATCTGCTAAATTTGCGGAATCTGCGTGCCCAATGACGATCTTCTCATCAGAATACCATTAAAAAACAATCATTCCTATCCAGGAATTAAGCTTTCCTCAAATTTAGGCTTCTTCTTAAAAAAGGATCCTTTCAACCACTCCCCTCCAAAAGCAGCGATGTTAAAAATAATCATCACGCTAGCAAAATAATACAGCCCCAGAAACAAACCGATCCCCACATGCATCAGAATCGTCATCGTCAACCAGGCATACCTCGTTTTTTTCCAAAAAATGAAGAAGGGGTATCCAATCTCAACAAGTAATACCGACCAGCCAATGATTTTTGGAATAAAAGGATACTCCGCTAAAAAGCTGACATCCACCGAGCGGAAGTTAAGCCCCATCATCGTCGTCCAGATCGCCTCGCCATTCCACCAATCGTACCCCAGCGCTTTGTCAAAACCGGAGATAAAATACACCAGGCAAACATGGATTTGCAGCACCCGAGTGTAAAATACCCAGGATTCCTTTTTGCGGTTTTTATTAAAAAATTGGACGGATAATTGCTGTCCAACGGGAAAAACGATGCAGTAAAACAAACCCGCCAGTACAAAATAATCGACACCGTAGATATAATGCTGTCCGGAGTTCATAAAGGAGATCTGAAAAAACAAACAGATCAGAGCGGTCAAACTAGGAAGTACGCCTATTCCAAGTAGTAACAAAAAGCTCAGATAAGCACCAAACAGGACTTTAAGAGACAAAAATTCGGAGAAGCCGTAGCTCGCTAAAAAATCCGTCATCCAGGATAGCCTGGGCTGGAAAGATAAGAGCGGAAGCTCAACGATATCGGCGCGGAGATATCCATACTGGCCATAAATTTCCAGTAGATCCGGATATTGAGCAATCAGGATAATCATAGCCGCCAGGGCGATCCCTATTCTGAAAACGGCCAGGTTAATATTGTTTTCAGCTTTGAAAAAAAACTGGTCTATGCTTTTGAAAATGGAAGTATTCATGACTATTAAGGATTTGGATCGATGATGAATTCGTAGTTTTCGTGGGATGCGTAGTAAGGCCGTTCTCCTTGGCGGTATTCTTTCATAGAAGGCACGATGTAAAACATACTCATCAGGTCAATGTTGGAATAGCTAGGGTTTAACTGATGCATTCTTAAAGCCATGGACTGAGCCATCAGGTTTTTCACATCCTCGTTCTTTGTTTCTTTGAATTGGTTAAAGGCGGAAGTCATTCTGGATTTCCCTTCTGTAGAAAGAAAGGGTGACTCCTGTATACTGGTACCTTGATCTTCCGCTTCGAGCTTAAAATAGATGGTGTAGGAGTAGGGAGGATCCGGGGAAAAAAATCCATATCCGGTAATTCCGGTGAGGGAAGCATACCACTGGGTAACTCCTTTGACCTCTGTGCTGAAGCAATCGGTGACTTTCTCCAGGACAGCCAGGGTATTTTCAGAAGCCTCTCTGAGTTCCAGCTTTTCCCTGAACGGATATACCCCGATCAGGTTGGTTAGCAGGATGCTGAAAACATGGATAAACAAAAAGGCTAGTAAGAGTATTTTCTTCGTTTTCATGATGTTGGAATTAAAGGAATGAACGGAAGAAGAGGGGGGTTTTTCTTTCTTTGTGAGGTGCCCGTTCGGACACCTCACAGAAAGAAAATGATGGATTTAAAATCGGTTCATGGGATGGTTCATGGGATTACAAACGTTCACTATTTCTGGCGGATCGTCATACGCTGTGGTCTGTCAGCCTTCACGCTAACCACATTCGGTCCTTGGTATTTATTCATCAGCTTATCGATCTTACCGACGATATCTGCATTGATGCTAGGCGTTTTCAACCAGATGAAGGTACTTTCTGAGAACTTATCATCTGTGTGGACCTTATGTCTGAAGATACCTCCTTTACCTTTTGCTGCACCTTGCTGAGTGATCGTTTTTTTCACCAATTGTACCTGAGCAGGAGAAGATTTTCCGTAGGTTCTGACTGCTTTTCCGCGACTAACCTCCTGAATGCTGTAGGCTTGAGGGTCTACCTGTCTTAGCAAGGAAAGAAAAGCTCTTTCATCAGCGGGGCTCATTTTCAGGCCTTCGAAGTACCAGGTATTGTTATTTACCGGCTTAGCCTGTAGGTTGTCGATCTTCGCACTTTGTCGGGCCGGGGCCTTCGTTTGGGCGTTCGCTGAAAAATGAGAGAAAGTTGCTACCATTAATAAAGCGATCAGGCTGATGGTGCGGGTGAAAAGAGATTTTGGATTGTTCATTGTTCAATGATTTAATTTTGATTAAAAAAAGTTTGGTTTTTTGAAGTTTTGCGGATCGTTTTGTTCCGCTTTCGATACTTAATGACCGGGCAAGGAAATAGGTAAACTTCAAAAGGGCACTTTTTTTGTTTTTTTGTGAAAAAAGGGCAATCAACCACTTATAAAACCATGATAATCAATTAATTATTTTTAATTTATTTTTTAAAAAAAAATGAATTTTCGTTGGTGGCGGTCTCTGACCGCCTAATCGGACAGCAAGCTTTAGCTTGCCAGGAGGGTAAACTTCAGTTTGCCCAAAACAGTATCTCGTCTTAGCAACAAAAAATAAGCAAACTAAAGTTCGCTGTCCGGGCAACTGTCTTATTGGGGTTAAATTTATAACCGCCGAATTTAAGCAAGCTAAAGCTCGCTTTCCTGGCAAGCTAAAGCTTGCTGTCCATTAGGCACTTATTTTTTTAACGTTAATGAGACTGGTTCGTAATAGGTAAGGGGTTGTGTAAAAATGAGGAACGAGTTTTTACACAACCCCATTAAATTTTATTTGGGAGGTCGTTTTAAGAAAAAAACTTTGTTTTTTTCTTAAAACGACCTCCCAAAAGAATATTATTGGTTGTGTGAAAAGGCCGAAGGACTTTTTACACAACCCCACCAACGTATTTTGCGTTCGGTGGTTTGGAAACCCGCCACGAGCGGAACAGCCGCTTTCGGCCCCGGCCACCAACACCTGTTAAATAACTTTTTTTCTTTAAAATCATTACTTTTATTACTCATCGGCAATTAAAGAACAAATATCCCTGCATGGAAAACAACACCACCCTTAAAGACGAAGAAATTCTGGCAGGACTTTGTTCCGGAAAGAAGCAGGAAGAGGATCGGGCCTTGATGGGCATGTACCAGGCCTATTTCGGCATGATCCAAAGCCATGTTGTCAAAAACAACGGCAGTCCGGAAGATGCAGAAGACATCTTCTGGACCGGCATCGAAGCTTTCTGGAACAAAGCCAGACAGGACGACTTCTCTTTGAGTAGTACCGTAAAGACCTATTTCTACAGCATTTGCAAATACAAATGGCTGGAGGAACTCAGGCGAAGAAAAAGAAAAGACGACAAACACAATCCACTGGACAGCGACCACCAGGAGATCCCTGCAGATGTCGATATCAGTGGAGAAATCCTACAGGAAGAAAAGTATGAATGGCTTTGGAAAAAGATCCGGATGCTCAACGAAACCTGTATAAAACTATTAACCCATTTTTATGTACAAGGAGATTCCATGAAACAAATTGCTGAAACGCTTGGCATGTCCAATAGCAATTCAGCTAAAAGTGCGGCCAGCAAATGTCGAAAACAGTTGGCAGTCTTGATCATGGAGGACCCAAATTTTCCAGTTTAGGGAATGTTAGTTTTTTAATTAAAAAAGTAGTGTTTCATCCGCCTCGAGCGGATGAAACACTACTGAAAATCGTTGCATTATGTCAACCTATGATAAAGAATATCTACAAGAACAACATCTCCTGGGCAAGCTAAGCCCGGAGGAGCAAAAGGCTTTTGACCAGATCCTGGAGGCCGATCCCGATTTTGCTCGTGAGGTCAAGGCCGGCGAACTGGCGGTGGAAGGTTTGAAATCCCTTCACGTACACAATCGCGTTCAGGAGCTAAGAAAGCAGATGAGTGCCGGTCAGGGTGAGGAAAAACCAGAGAAGCCCGTAAAGAAAAAAGAGGGTAGAGTCATATCTCTCTTGCGCAGGCCGCTGAGTATTGCGGCTAGTGTGGCCCTGCTGATCGCGGCGGCTTATTTTATCTATCTGTCCTACGGCAGTCAATCGCTGTATGACCAATACAGCCGGCACCCTTCATTTTCGGTTACGGAGATGTCATCAGCGCCGTCTTATGATCTTTCAAGAGCCGAAACGGCCTTTCAGCAAGGAGATTATGAAGTAAGCCAGACGGAATTATCCGCTTACCTCGCCGAGAATCCGACAGATACGATGGCCTTGCTTTTCCAGGGCATCTGTCAATTGGAATTGGATAATTTTTCTCAGGCGGAGCGTATTTTTGGCGATATCCGGGCAGGTACCTCTGATGTTCAGGAGCAGGGGGAGTGGTACCTGGCTTTGACGTATGTGAAACAGAAAGATACAGCGCGGGCGCGGGGCATTTTAAATGCTATTCCGCAGAGTTCAGAGAAGTATACTCAAGCACAAGAATTGCTGAAAAATATAGGAGAATAAAAAGGTAGGCTGACGGGTTTCGTCAGCCTACCTTTTTATTCTCCTATAAATAACAAATATCCCCACTAAAAGGACGACTAGTAATCCTAACAACAAGGAATGATTCCCTTTCCCACTTTCCAATTCCACCACTCCTTCATTCCCGTAATACACAAAACCTGCCCAATAATAAGGCGACTTCTGAAAAGCGGGAATATTGGGATCCTCCAGGTAATCAAGTTTTGTTTGTTGTAAAGCCTCCGACTTGGGCGTTCCCACTGCCAGGGCTTCATAAAATCGAGCAAATAACTGAGCTGTAGATGCCTCGTTAACCGTCCATAGACTCGCGATCAGGCTGGCAGCGCCGGCAAAAGTAAAGCCCCTCGACAAGCTCATGACACCCTCGCCTTCAGCCAGGCGGCCAAGGCCCGTTTCGCAGGCACTGAGCGTAACCAGGTCGGCTTGCAAACTGAGTGCATAAATTTCCGGCAGGTATAGCGTGCTGTCAATGAATTCGATATGGGGAGGAGCCTCCAGTCCGGTTCCCTGAGCATGGGTGGAGAGATGAAGGATTCGATAATTAGGACTTTCCCGACGAAAAGACGCCAGTTTAGCGCCGCCGTCTACCAAGATTTTTTTAGCCGGTATCCGGATGGCCTTCACCTCCTCTCGACTAAACCCCAGAGGAGGCAGGTTCCGGGGTTTTTCTTCGAAACCGGGCGCTACAGCCAGTAAGTTCTTTTTGGTATCGACCGATAAGTTTTTTAAATAAAAAAGCGTCGCCAGGGAATATCCGTACCCGATCTTCCATTTTTTGAGCAGAAAGGGGGCTGTGCTCCAGTTAGCTGTATGCGGTTCGTACAGTAAAGCGCTAAAAGGAAGGAAGTTCAACCAAGCGTCGGGAATAACAGTAATGGATTGGTCATCTCTAAGCGGATTTTCACCTAATAATAAGGTATAGAGTTCATGTGCTTCTGTCAAATAAGCGGCTCTTTCATTGCTAATTAGCTCTCTGGAATTAAAGCGGCGGATAAAATTTTGGGCCATGCCCAAAAGTTCATCACTTTGACGCACCACCCGGAGATCTACCCTGGCATCTTTTTCTATGGTAAAAATGTATACATTCTCTTCTCCCACAAAGTATTCGATCAAGCGATCTGAAGATGAGTTTTCCATCCATTGTCGAACCTGTTCGAAGATCAGCTCTTGCCGGGCCAGTGCATTTATACTCGGATACTTCTTTCTGATTGCCTCTCGCAAATCCTCCAACTGATCCCCTACCGCATTTTTTTCGAATAAAAAGCGTTTTTTGGCTCCTTCCTCTGTAGCCAGTTGGTATTCTTTTTCATAAAAGGAGTAATAACGCAGCAATTCCTTTTCCTGAATAAACAAACTGTCCTGTTGTTGAAAAGAAGCCGTAGCCAAATTTTCCCGAATATTATCCAACAAAAGACTGGCCTTACTCCGCTCAGTAATCAAAAATGCCTTCTCTAAATAAGCCTCCTCATTTGTTGCTTCATATAATTGATAAGCCACCTGTAGGGCTTTTTCGGTACGATTCCGGCGGTAGGCCTGAAGCAATAGCTTAGCAGATTCATTTTCCAAAACCTGGCGCAACAGATTCTCTGCCTGGTACGCGAGATCATGACTACTCAATGACGCGCTTAAAAGTTGTTGATCTCCCCCTTCCTTGTAAAGACGAAACAAGGCATCGGCCTTCCCTTCTAAAGCTTCAGCAATGGTATTTTCTTCATAAAAAAACGCTGGTGAGGGGGCATCCAGCAAGTCATCAGGCTGAAAAGAAGGGATCACACAGCTCAGTGCTTCATGAAAATGACCGACCGCTTCCTGGTCTTGACCATTCAGCATTGACAAGTGCCCCAAGGCTATGAAAATCTTGGCCGAAGTTCGGTGATTTTGAGTCCCATACGCCTTGACGGCAAAAGACAAAGCCTGATCAAAGGCAAATTTAGCTTCGGAATAGGCTTTTTCGTCTATCAAAATATATCCTAAAATATAGTACGCTCCAGACACCCATTCATGGTAATCCGAATGTTCCGGCTCCCGGATGCCCGTCAAAATAGCGACAGCCGATCGGGCCGTACTGAGCGCCTCATCGAGTTGCCCTGTCTCCTGTCGGCTTTTGGCCAGATTGGACAGCAGCTGCCCCCGTCTGATCATCGGCAAAGAATCAATGGACAAGCCTTTTTGGTATTCGGTAATGGCTAGCTCGTTATTCCCTTCATTCCAATAAGTCAACCCAATATTATTGTACAGCCCTCCTTTGATATCATAGGAATCTGTGTGTCGCAAGGCTTTTTCGTAAATATAGCGGGCTTTTTCATTGTCTCCGATCATGGTTAGGCAGGTACCCATGAGCTGGTAAACATATTCGACGATATTAAAGTCTTCGATTTCCTGCTCTAAAAAAATGCGTTCTGCCTCTTCCAGGGCCCTGATACTCGCCACTATCTGCCCCAGTTCAAAATGAACATATCCTTCGCTGGCATATACCCACATTAGAGACTCCCATTCGGCATAGTCATTGGGAGCCCGCCAAAGGTCAGCCAGGCCTTTTTCGATCACTTCCAGGGAGCGTTCCGGCTCATCGAAGTAGTACTGCCAATCCCAGTAGGTATCCAGCCAGCTTGTGAGGTCATCTTTTTGGCGATGGAAGTCCACTTTTTTTTCATAAAAAAAATCGACGCTATCGGCCGAGCCGCTGGTCGTTACTCTATCGATGTGCTTGATCAAAGTTCTCCAATAGGTAGTGTCCTGGGAGGTGTAGGAGGAGGTGTTTTGGGCATAGAGGGGGGCTTGGGATAAAAAAAGGATATCCATTATTAAAAAAAACAGTAGATAAGAACATCTTGGGAGCATATGGAAGAGTGAGATTGTCTTTAGAAAAATTGTCCTGTATTAAAGTTAAAAATTAAACAGCGCTTGGGAAAAAGGCCTTCGCCTTTTTCCCAAGCGCTGTTTAATTTTTAATCTTCTAAAACTTCCAGCTTGCATACACCTCCGCCGCATAGCGCGTCTGATCGCCCAGGCGAAAGTGAGTACGCAGTCCTAAAGAAGGCCCGGCCCGTACCATGCCGATGCCGACATCCACAAACAGCCCCAGCCGCCCCCAGGTGGACGTCTGCGTTTCAAGGGAGGTACCCGAATTCTCGCCAGTCTGCTCCTCATCGATCAAGCGGGTCTCGACCGTGCCGTCGGCATTGACAAAGCGCGCATAAACTCTTCGGAAATACTGCGAATTGGTTTGCAGATCATCTTCCGACCGCTCGAAGGTCAACAGATAGGTTGCTCCCACCCCAATCGAAAAGAGGTCAGATAAATTCTTTCGAAGCTGCAGCGGCACCAACTCAACGGAGAGCCGGCGATGGGTGCTATTGCCCGTAAAACGAGTTATGGAATCAAAAACGATGAAGTTATCAGCCCCTGCAACCCCCATGGTATCCGACTTAAACTCGACGGGCCGGCGAACGAAAGTTTCCCATTTATCAGAAAGTCCGGTCCGGATCTCCGGCTGTAGGTACATTTTGAAAGCTTTGTAATCCGACAGGGAAAGCCCCATAAAAAACACATTTGGTTGGCTGATGGCCTCTCCTCCGATAATATTGTTATCCTCCGGAAAAAAGCGGTAGCCCAGCTGAACACCGAGGGAAGGTTCATACTTGTACCGGGTACGCGCCCAGTTGGTGACCACCGGCTCTTCCTGGTCGAATTCGATCCCGGCCTGGCTGGCGAAGGGGCGTTTTTTCATTTTTTTACCCGGATAGATCTTATAAGCCACAAAGCCTTTGGTGGAATCCCGGTCGCGAACACCTTCCTGGCTGGTGCCGGGCAGATACACGTTTTTAAACACAAAGATCAACTCATTTTTTCTGATAAGGGTATCCATACAACTCCAGTCGACTTCCTCTTCGGGGCAGATCGGGCATTCGGGATAATTGCCGAGCACTTCCAGTTTTTCCAGGTTCAGTCCTTTGGGGATATCGGTCGTGATTCTGATGGTCCCGGCCGGGCCCTCTCCAGTGTTTTGAAACTGCACCTTGTATTGCAGCTGATTGCGGCGGATGCCCCGGAAGCCGACTTTTCGATCGGATACGGACATTATATTGGGGTCGTGTGCCGCCACGATCTCTATTTCGAGTCGCTCCGTATCGAGCAGGCGACCGTCGTTGCTTTCCAGTACTGTTTGCAGGAATATGGTGACGGCTGTATCCTTCACCATTTCCGGGGTAGCGTCCAGGCTGATGAACAGATTGCGGGTTTCGCCGGGTGCGAGGTTGTAGTACGACCAGGAGCGCTGCTCGTGAAACTCATTTTTAGCTTCTTCGAGTGTTTCGTTCAATTCCTGTTCGCGAATTCGAGGGTTTTCCAAAAAAGCAGATTTTTTCGGCACCATTTCGTCAATGGAAGCTAGAGCTGTTTTTTTATCATACGGATAAAACAAAATCGAGCTCAGGGCCTGTTGTTCCTCTTCTTCCCCATAATACATGAGCGATTCCTGATAATTAAAATGAGAGGTGGGGAAGCGTTTTTCATTAAAAAAGAGGTGCAGCTTACCGTACTGATAATCCGAAGTATTATTCCGGTAACTAACGATAATGATGGTTTCCTCTTCCGGCGAGGGGTTCCGGGCAGCGGCAATGCCAATATTTTTTACTCGCTCTTTAATTACATTCGGGTAATCCTGATCCTGAGGAGCGAGGGAGGCGACCATCTCTACTTTTTTGCCTTTTTTCTTCGGCTTTTTTCCCTTGTCGTAATTACCGGTAGCCAGCAAATAGGCATCGTAGCTACCTGCCTGATCATACACATGGATGGGCGACTCTTCTCTGCTGAAGTGGCCGTCACCAAAGATCCAGAAATATTCATAGAAGGGCGGCGGCGCACCGGCCAGGCCGGTCAGGGGTTGAAGGTCGGGAACAAACTGCAGGCCTGAGCTAGCAGAAGTCGTATGGAAATCAACTGCCTGGGTCGCCTCAATGGGGGCGGTGGGGTCCTGGGCAGATAAGCACGGCAAACCCAAACAGAGTAGTAAAGTGATAGCAAGGATGTTTTTCATTTATTGTGTTTTTGAGGTTATCCGGTTTAAGTTAAAAAAAATCTGGTTTACCTTTTTCTATATCCGGCAATTAAGAAGTGTTCCTGTTTTATAAAAAAACAAAATAGCACCATGAAAAAGATAATTTATACTGCACTGACGCTTCTCCTCCTGATTCAAGTAAGCCAATTATCGGCCCAGGCCATGCAATTCCCCCAGGGTATATATGTCGGGTACACCAAGTCGATGGTCAACAGTTTTGACGTGCCTTTAAAGAACGGATTACAGGTAGAATATCTTTTTGACCAGCCTGGCTTTCTGGAATTCTCGCTTCCTTTCACCTTCGCCCGCTCTTATCCCATCAGTGATCATTTGGGCCAGGAAGACGATTCGGAAATGCTCACCTTGGATGCCCTGATACATTTTCAGTTGACTAAGCCCCACAATAAATTTAAGCCCAAGCTCTATACCGGTCCCGGATTTATTTACGAAACTAGCGGCCTATCGGTCCTCACCGGCCTGGTCGGAGCAGAGATTGGTTACCAGTTTCACCCCAGAGCTGCCTTAGTAGCCGGCGTTCAGTACCGATTTGGAGTCGAACAATGGGGACGACAGGCTGTGGCACGTGCGGGCGTAGTCGTTCGGCTCGGGAGTAACGCCTATTCCAGTCAGGCGCCGGTAATGGCTGACCGCGATCTGGACGGCATCGCCGACGAGCAGGACCTCTGTCCGGACATACCCGGCGCAATAGCCCTCTCCGGTTGCCCCGATACCGATCAGGACGGACTGGCCGACGCCCTTGACCATTGCCCGGAACTGCCCGGCAGTGCAGCCCATAATGGCTGCCCCGACACTGACCAGGACGGAATACCCGACGAGCGGGACGCCTGTCCGGAATTACCAGGAACCACAGCAGAAAACGGATGCCCAAATCGAGCCGACATTCAAACAGAGATCACGCGCCTGCAATCGGGTATACAATTCCAGGCCAATAGTGCTCATTTCCTATCCGTCTCTTTTGTATACCTTGAGCAGATTAGGAACATCCTGGAGCGTTACCCCAGCTATAAAATGTACATCAACGGCCATACGGATAGTATCGGTAGTAGCGAAGACAATGAGGAGCTTTCGGAACAAAGAGCCCGAGCCTGCTTCGACTATCTGGTGGCTCACGGTATTGATCCATCGCGCATGTCCTACTTTGGGTTTGGAGAACTAAAGCCCGTGGCGGATAATCGTACGGAGTATGGACGCCAGCAAAACAGAAGGGTTGAGTTTTTGATATTTTAATGAATTCATTGACCTTATGCAGATAGGCCTAAGTGTCACTGAGGATCGTCACTTCTCCAAAAGAAGTTGAAGTGGCCAAATGAATATTGCAATGGAAAGTTTGACTGTGACAACAGTCAAGACCAGACATTATCTATATTTAAATATTTTTGTCCAGGTCCTTTAAACAACTTCAATTAAAAAACCGATGGCCAGGTATGAAAAAACCCATCAAGGTAATCGTTATAACCCTCGTAATAATGGCTCTCGTAAGAAGTTTTACCTTATTATACATAGGGAAAGCTAATGTGATCACCTGCATCCTTATGTATTCTTTTATATTCTGGAGCGGTCATTTTATCTTGACTAAAATATTCTCAGAATGGAAAACCTCTAACTGGAGAATTACATATTGGTCGATATTTTGCAGTCTTTTAATTCTGGAACTCGGTTTGCGGTATGTCGTAAAAGCGCATCTTTCTTACTCTGAAGCCAATGGCCGCTTCAATTATCAATGCCCGTATGATCAAGTAAAAGGGCAGAATTTCAAGGCCGCATACCAAAAAAAGGATGTTCGTTTGATGCGAGGTCCTTTATCGGACAGCGTGTTTAAAAGCAATCAGGAATTCAGCTATCTGCACACCTATAACTCAAAGGGATTAAGGGAAAAAGAAATATCGACAACCCAGCTTGACACATCTTTTGTGGTCATGGCCATGGGCGACTCTTTCACAGAGGGCTTTGGAACGCCCGCTGATTCTACCTGGGTCAACCTTCTGGCCGATCTTTTAAGAGATGATATTCCGAACATTTTGCCCGTGAATGCAGGTTTTTCAGGAAGTGATGTGGTTTTTGAAGCCTATAAACTAAAGCACTTACTTTATGATATTTATCAACCCGACCTGGTTATTTTGACCATTAATGAAAGCGATATATATGACATCATAGTAAGAGGCGGGAAAGAACGATTTATTTCAGCCCAGAAACTACAATACAACTCCGGCCCTACCTGGAAATATTTATACAGTTTTTCCCATGTTTTCAGGCTGGTTGTCCATAGGGTCTTTCAGGTCAGATGGCACTTTTATACAGACAAAGGGTACGAAAAAGCATTTGCGAAAACGAAGAATATCATTTTAAAATGTATTACAGAAGATTTGGTCCCTTTTTCAGAGGAAAATCAATTTGACCTATTGATTGTATTTACCCCAATGGAATTTGAGCTTCGCAAGCGTTCTTTCCACCTCTCTGAAATATATGATGAACTGGAAAAAGTAGACAGCTCCTTAGTTTTAAATATGTACGACGCTTTCCTGGAAATGCAGGAGAGCGACTATCAACAATATTATTGGCCAATTGACCTGCATTGCAACCCAAAAGGATACTTGAAGTGGGCGGAAGTAATGGCTAAGCAATTGAAAATGACTGTTAGTTCCGTTTTCTAATGCGTCAAACCATCATTTACACCGCTACAGCTCCCCACAGCTCCTTCCGCTGCTCAGCGATCTGTTCCGAAACCAAATATTCATCAAAGGACATCAGGCTGTCAATAACGCCATAGGGTGTCAGTTCGATGATTCGATTCGCGACCGTTTCTGTCAGTTGGTGGTCATGTGAGGTGAAGATCATATTCCCGGTGAAGTCGCGCATAGCATTGTTCAGGGTCGTGATCGACTCCAGGTCCAGGTGGTTCGTCGGTTCGTTTAGCAAAACGAAGTTCGGATGTGCCAGCATGGCTTTAGCCAGCATACAACGCACCTTTTCTCCTCCCGACAGCACACTCGTATGTTTATGTACCTCTTCCCCGGAAAAGAGCATCCGCCCCAGAAAACCCCGAATGAATTGTTCGTCCTTGTTTTCTGAATACTGACGCAGCCAGTTGATCAGGTCCTGATCCTGCGCTCCGCTGAAGTAAGCTTCGTTTTCGTTCGGGATGTAGGCAGTAGTAATGGTCTGGCCAAACTCTACGATGCCGTTATCCGGTTCCTGATCGCCGGAGAGGATGTCGTACAGGGCGTTAATAGCGGCTGTGTTTTGCCCTAACAAGGCAATCTTTTCATTCCGATTAAGGGTAAAAGACACATTCGAGAACAGCAGCTCACCCTGCTCGCCGCGCTTGCTGAGCTTTTCGACCCGGAGGATCTGGTCGCCAGGCTCTCGCTCTGGTTTGAAGTGGATAAAGGGATATTTTCGGCTGGAAGGCTGGATATCTTCCAAATTGAGTTTTTCCAAAGCTTTTTTCCGGGAGGTCGCCTGCTTCGATTTTGAAGCATTCGCTGAGAAGCGCTGAATAAACTCCAGCATTTCTTTGCGCTTTTGCTCCACCTTTTTATTCTTGTTGGCGATTTGCTGTGCTTTGAGCTGGCTCGACTCGTACCAGAAGGTATAGTTACCGGTGTAGATATTGATCTTCTGAAAATCGATGTCCACTACATGGGTACAGACCATATCGAGAAAATAGCGGTCGTGCGACACCACGATCACGGTATTTTTAAAATCAGCCAGAAAGTTGGCCAGCCAAACGATGGTATTAGCATCCAGGTCGTTCGTAGGCTCATCCAGCAGCAGCAGGTCCGGATCTCCGAACAGTGCCTGCGCCAATAACACCTTCACTTTATCAGATCCGCTCAATTCTGACATTGTCAGGTAATGCAGATCTTCCTTTACGCCCATATTGCTAAGCAGCAGGGCTGCATCACTCTCGGCATTCCAGCCGCCCATTTCGCCAAATTTATTTTCTAATTCGGCCGCTCTCATACCCTCTTCCTCCGTAGCATCCGGATTCATGTAGATCGCATTTTTTTCCTCCATAATGCGATACATTTCCTGATGCCCCATGATCACGGTATTGAGTACCTGCTCTTGCTCATAGGCGAAGTGATCCTGTTTGAGCACCGCCATCCGCTTGCCCGGCTCGATGGACACCTGCCCCTGGTTAGGCGAAATCTCGCCGGACAGGATCTTGAGAAAAGTGGATTTGCCGGCGCCGTTGGCACCGATCACCCCATAGCAATTGCCGTGGGTGAATTTGAGGTCTACTTCTTTGAATAGTACGCGTTTGCCGTATTGTAAGGCTATGTTTTGAACTGATATCATGAATGTTCTGATTTTAAGGGCTAAGCCTTTTGATTTGAAGCCGCAAAGGTAAGGGAAATTTTGGAAGGATGGTAGGGGTATAAATAAATCAACTGACATTATATTTTTGCCTGAAAGGCAAATATAAAACCAACTCCGGTCTGTTGGTGGCGGTCTCCGACCTACGGTTGGGACGGAACTTGCTCGTGGCGGGTTTCCAAACCGCCGAACGCAATATCCAGCCAGTTTCCTAACTGGCGAGATAATGTACGTAACAAGAACCATTAATATTTGAGTTCACTCCAAAAAATTAATAAGGTACCTGTTCCGGCCCAATTTCTTCCAATTTGCGGAACTGGATCTTCCATAAATCATGTTACCTCAATGCCAGCCATAATTACTTTTTCATATCCCTAAAATATCAATTGATTATGGCGAGGTATAAGATTCTTGACCAGCATGGTTTAAATTTTGTTACTCTAACGGTTGTTGACTGGGTAGATGTTTTTATCAGAAAACAATACAAAGACCTCATTATTGAGAGTCTTCATTATTGTCAAAAGGAAAAAGGCTTGTTAATATTTGCTTATGTGATAATGAGTAATCATTTGCATATGATTGTACAAGCTTCAGAAAAAACTTCATTGTCTGGGATTTTAAGAGATTTCAAACAATATACTGCTAAAAGGATAACCCAGGATTTAGAAAAGAACACGTATGAAAGTCGAAGAGATTGGATGTTGTGGCATTTCAGAAATAAAGGGAAGCATAACAGAAATAATAAAATGTATCAGTTTTGGCAAAAGGGAAATCACTCCATAATATTGTTTAGCCCTAAAGTGATTCGACAAAAATTTGCTTATATCCATGCTAATCCAGTTGTTCAAGGATGGGTGATTAATCCGGAGGATTATTGGTATAGCAGCGCTTTGTATTATTTGGATCAGCGAGGGCCCTTAGAGGTTGATATTTTGGACCTTGGGGTAACAGAAGGTTTTTTTATGCCGAAATTTAAATGAGGTAGAGGTTTAGGGATCGCCAGTTTGGAAACTGGCGAGATATTGGGTAAGGCGGTTTGGAAACCGCCACCAACGGAGACCGCCACCAACGGGGGGAATTAAATAAATCTCATTTTTTTTGATGACCTTTTACAAATGGCTACGATATAGAAGTAAACAATCAATTATTACTTCAAAAAAAAATATCATGAAAGCTTCCACCTCAATTTTATTCTGTTTGGTTCTTTGCTTATTTGCAGCCTGCAACCAGAACAATAGCAATGAATATTACCAAGATCATGCTGAGTATTACCAAGACGATACTGAATATTATCAAGATGGCACTGAACACTACCAAGATAATGCTGAATACTATCAAGATGACACCTATAATGCTGAGTACGGCCAGGTTGAGAACACTGCCTACGGCGAACAAGGTATCTATCCGGAAAGCAATTTCAGCAACAACGAAGTTAGTTCCAATAACAGTCCTATTGAAATGAAACCGATCAGGGATCCCAAAACCGGGCGCATCACTTCTTATGCACCGTATCCAGCCAACTGGAGCTTGGTGACAGGAGCGAACGGCGCGCAGGAAATTCAGGGTCCTAATGGAATTATAGTAAACAGCCTGCCTACCGAAGTCTATTATTTCAATGTCGATCCTAATGTAGCTCGTGCGGCCGGTAAAAAAGTGGCCAATCCTGAACCCATACAGACCAATTTCCAGAATCGTATTATCCCGGCTATCCAGCAGGGAGGTGGCCAACTCATCAAACAATACCCTTTACCGGAAATTGCACAAAGAAGTCACCAATTGGTACAAGGAGCCTTGAATCGTTCCAGAGTTCAGTCTTATGATATTATTGCTTCAGAATGGGAAAAACCCAATGGTATTAAAGTTTTGGTCCTATTTACTCAGATGATCATGCATTCTCAGGGAGGAAGCAGCTGGGGAGTCAGTCTGTCAAAAATGGAAGCACCGGCCCAGTATTTTGAAAGCGCAAAAGAAACGTACTTGTTTGCCCAGGCAAACTGGCAGATAGACCAGAAGGCAGCCATGGCTCATGCAGCCAATTTACAGCAGATGGACCGGGAATCAGAAGCAAGGCTGGCGCAAAGCAGAGCCGCACACAATGCAAGAATGCGAAACAATGAAGCGGCCTTCCAGGCAACGCAAAAACATTATGTCGATACTCAAAATGAAATCAGCGACATCAGTATGCAGGGATACCGGGACCGGTCTGCCAGCCAGGATCGCCTGAGAAATGCGGAAGTGAACATGATTCATGAAGAGAATACCATGACCAACCCCTGGGACAACAAATCACATCAGGTCAAATCCGGATACCAGTATTACTACATGAACGCTAAAGGCCAGGTGATAGGATCTAATAACCCCAATTTTAATCCCAATGAAAACAGCAAATTTAATCATATCCAGTGGAGGAAAATGTCTGGTAGTCAGCGTTAATTCTGCCAAAAAGCATTGAACTGGATAAATCAGATAATTAGAGGTGAATTTACGGAAGAGATGCCCGGTCTTTAAGTAGACCGGGTGTTTTTGTTTTTGGGGAGGATTGGAGATTAGAAAGAAAGTACCACATCTCACTAAAAAGTACGGAAAGATAATCACGAACGAAAGCCGTGGCATACTCCTGCATCTTTGTAACAGATCATTGATTCCACATTCATTAAAAAAACATCTGTTATGAACCAAGGAAAAATTTTCATGCTCTTATTCGCTTCGCTGCTGATGGGCGGCGCTGCTTTTTCTCAGAATACGTCCGTCGGCTTAAGAATCGGCGCATCATACTACACCGTCCACAACGATCTGCTTGACGAGGAGGCCGATTACACCGAAGGACTAGACCTCGCCATTCCTTTTGAATTAAAACTATCGCCTTTGTTCTCCATTCAGCCGGAGCTGCACTACACGCAAAAAGGGGTAGCATTCGAAGGCATTGAAGACGGGCAGAACCAAACCATCACTTTCCAAACCAATTTCCTGGAGCTACCGGTTTTGTTCAAGGTAAACGGCAGCTTAGGTAAATTCGGGTATTACGCCTTTGCGGGACCTAGCGTAGGCTATGCCCTTAAAAGAACCGCCACCGAAGAGCTGGGGGGTGTGGAAAAAGCTAAAGAAGAGATCGATTTTGTAGATGAGGGAGACGTGCGGCACCGTCGCTGGGAATTCAGCGCCATCGGGGGCGTAGGTGCATCGATGAAAGCAGGGATTGGCTCTATTGTTATGGACGTGCGCTACAGCTTCGGCCTCAGCGACGACACCCGATTCGTCAACGAAGAACCGGCCGACTGGAAAAAAACGACCAACCGCGGCTGCACACTTTCGGTCGGATATATGATTCCCCTGGGTTGGTAGTAAAAAAGAGGTGTTTTTAGTGAAAAACTTCGTTTTCCACTAAAAACACCTCTAAAAATAATGAAAAGCGATGTGACTCACTTTCTGTGCTTTAATACAAAAAATCATGAAAATATTAGTTGCAGGCTCCACGGGATACCTGGGTAGTTATATTGTAAAAGAATTAATAGCCCGGCAGGCCGACTTTCAAGCCATTGCCCGAAGCCCTCAAAAGCTGGAAAAGCTGGGCCTGACCTCTGATCAGATCATAGAAGCACAAGTCACCCAGCGATCGAGTCTGGCAGGCTGTTGCGAGGGTGTGGACACCGTTATTTCCACGGTCGGCATCACCCGGCAGAAAGACGGGCTAAGCTATATGGACGTCGATTATCAGGCCAATAAAAACCTTTTGGACGAGGCCGTCAAAAGCGGGGTGCGGAAGTTCATCTACATCTCCGTCCTGCACGGCGAGGAGCTCACCCATTTGGAGATCTGCCAGGCCAAGGAGCGCTTTGTGCGGGAGGTGCAGGCATCGGGCCTCGAGTACTGCATCATCCGGCCCAGCGGCTTTTTCTCCGACATGAAGGAATTTTACGACATGGCCCTGCGAGGCAGGATCTACCTCTTCGGCGACGGTCAAACCCCAGCCAGCCCGATCCACGGAGCCGACCTGGCCCAGGTCTGCGTAGGTGCCGTGACCGGCACTGCAAGCGTACTGGAAGTCGGCGGGCCGGAAACGCTTACGCATCAGGAAATCGCCGAGGCAGCCTTCGCTGCAGCCGGCAAGCCGGTAAAGATCACCCGGATACCCGATTGGGTGCGGCGGCTGACCCTGCGCCTGGCCTCGGTTTTGATGGGTAAAAAGCGGTTTGGCCCGATCGAGTTTTTCCTGCATGTGATGGCGATGGATATGAGTGCAAAGGGGTATGGGGAGAGGAAGTTGGGGGCGTGGTTTGGGGGGAACTCCAGGTCGATATAAACCAGCCGGGCCCCATATGAGACACTAATGAAGTAACATGTGTTATTAAATCCTCGTATGCTATAGTTATCAAAAATATTAACCAAACTCAGCTTATGTCCTTTGATAACTTAAATGAGAAAGATTGGAATATGGTAAGATATGATTGGGAATATCCCATCTATAAACGACCTCCACAAAAAACAATCCATAATGGACTGCTAGTTGAATCTTTCTTTCATCCGATTGAAGACGAATTAATCAATAAAATAAGAAGGTTTAAAAGAGGTTTGATATTAGGGTGCGTTGCTTGGTTGACCAATGAAAAAATTGCTATATTTTAAGCCATAAAACCAACAACAAGCATACACACATGATCAACTTCAAACAAACCGCCAATTTCATCTGGGAAATAGCCAACCTGCTCCGCGGAGATTACAAACAAAGCGACTACGGTAAGGTGATCTTACCCCTGACCGTACTCAGGCGACTGGATTGCGTCCTGTCCCCCACAAAACAAAAGGTGCTGGACTATCTGCCCAAGCTCCAAAGCACCAAGGTCCAAAATGTCGACCCGATACTCAATAAGGTGGCCAAGCATAACTTTCACAACCGCTCCAAATACGACTTTGAAAAGCTGGTCGCCGATCCTGATAATATCGCGGCCAACCTGCGCAACTTCATCAATGGCTTTTCTGAAAATGCCCGGGAGATCATCGAATATTTTGAGTTTGACAAACAGATCGACCGGCTGGAAAAATCCAACCTGCTTTACCTGGTGGTCAAACGCTTTCAGGAAGTGGACATGCACCCGGATACCATGAGCAATGTCGAAGCGGGATACCTGTTTGAAGAACTGATCCGGAAGTTTGCGGAAATATCTAATGAAACTGCGGGGGAACACTTTACCCCGCGTGAGGTGATCCGGCTAATGGTTAACCTGCTATTCATGGCAGATAAGGATGTTCTGACGCAGGCAGGGATCGTGAAAACCCTCTATGATCCGGCAGGAGGGACAGGGGGAATGCTGACCGTGGCCGATGAATACGTACGTGAACTGAACCCGGATTCCCGCCTTGAATTATTCGGACAGGAGATCAACCCGGAATCCTATGCGATCTTTAAGGCCGATATGCTGATCAAGGGGCAGAATGCCTCAAACGTCAAGTTTGGCAACAGCTTTACCGATGATGGACTGGAAGATCACCAATTCGATTACATGCTCTCCAACCCGCCCTTTGGAGTGTCCTGGAAGAAGGTGCAAAAGCAGATAAAGAAGGAATACGAGGACCTGGGTTTTTCCGGCCGCTTTGGGGCAGGACTGCCGCGCGTGAGTGATGGCTCTTTGCTTTTCCTGCAACACATGATGTCTAAGATGAAACAGAACGAGCAGGGCACCCGCCTGGCTATTGTCTTTAATGGATCACCGCTCTTTACAGGTAGTGCAGGAAGCGGGGAAAGCGAGATCAGGCGGTGGGTGATCGAAAATGATATGCTGGAAGCCATTATCGCGCTTCCTGATCAGCTTTTTTACAATACGGGCATTTCGACCTATATCTGGGTGGTAGACAACAGGAAACGCCCTGAGCGCAAAGGAAAGGTACAAATGATCAATGCGGTTTCTATGTTCAAGAAAATGAGTAAGAGCCTGGGAAATAAAAGGAATATGATCAGTAAAGCCCAGATCGCAAAAATCACCCAGATTTACGGAGACTTTGAAGAGGGAAAATACTGCAAGATTTTCGATAATGAAGACTTTGGGTATAGCCGGATAACGGTTGAACGACCAGAGCGGGATGATAATGGGGAGATCATCACAGATCGCAAGGGTAATCCTAAAGCCGATAGCTCGCTGCGAGATTACGAGAATGTGCCGCTTAAAGAAGACATTGAGGAATATTTTAACAGCGAAGTGCTGCCCCATGTACCGGACGCTTGGATCGATCACAGTAAGACTAAGATCGGCTACGAGATCAACTTCACGCGCTACTTCTATGAGTACACACCACTACGTTCAACGTCTGAAATCCGTGCTGATATTCTGAAACTCAAAGACCAGATGACTGGCCAAACTCTAAAAGCAATCAACTGATGAAACCTTATCCAGCATATAAAGATTCAGGGATTGAGTGGATTGGGGAGGTGCCGGAGCATTGGGAGGCTATTCGAGGTGATCATTTGTTTGAAAACACTAGAAATAGCATTTCCAAAGAAGACCTGAATGAGAAGACTGTTTTTCATTACAGCATTCCTGTTGTTCAAGAAACCGGCAATGGAACTTTCGAAGACGGTTCTACAATCGATAGTAATAAATATATTTTAGAAGGGGGTGAACTTCTGTATTCAAAACTTAACCCAAGAAAAGAGACTATTTGTATATCAGAAAAAAGTAATAATCTTATAGTTTGTTCAACAGAGTTTGTAGTTCTTGAGCCCCAAAACATTGACTTAAATTTTGCCTATTTCCTTTTCAAGGCTCATCCAACAAGGGAGAGGATTTGTTCAACCGTCCAATCTGCAACGAAAAGCCACCAAAGAGCCAATCCTTCTGAGATTTACAAACTGTGGCATATAATTCCCAAAGACCCTTCCGAACAAACCGCCATCGCCAATTTCCTCGATCACAAAACTGCCCAGATAGACGCTGCCATCGAGAAGCACCGCCGGCTGATCGAGCTGCTGCAAGAACACCGCGCCGCCATCATCAATGAAGCCGTGACCAAGGGCATCAACCCGAACGCCCCGATGAAGGATTCAGGGATTGAGTGGATTGGGGAGATTCCTGGGCATTGGGAGCAAAACACCAAGTTGCTATACATTGCAAAAGATGAGAAGCATTCATTTGTAAATGGCCCCTTTGGAAGCGATTTACTAACAAGTGAAATAAGTAAGGATGGGGATGTCCCAGTAATTTATATTAGGGATATAAAACACGGTTTTTATAAGAGAGAACGTAAAGCCTTTGTTTCTTTCGAAAAAGCAGATCAATTAGCATTTTGTCAGGTTGATCCAAATGATTTATTAATAGCAAAGGTAGGAGACCCACCAGGTACAGCAGCAATTTATCCTAGTTCCGAGCCGCAGGGCATTGTCACTCAAGATGTGGTAAGAATAAGAACAAAACAAAACCTAGTTTCAAGCGAATACTTGGTCTATTTATTCAACTCAGATTATGGCAGATCAATGATCAAAACGGTGACTGTAGAGTCTACCAGGAGTAGATTTAGTTTGGGAGATTTTAAAAATCTAAGAATTATCCTTCCCCCATTG
Source organism: Bacteroidia bacterium (assembly GCA_030430845.1). GTDB lineage: Bacteria > Bacteroidota > Bacteroidia > Chitinophagales > Saprospiraceae > JANQPA01. The sequence goes on from JAUIKE010000009.1 coordinate 77,925, forward strand.
GAAGAACAAAAAGAAATTGCAAAATACATCGAAACTGAAACGACCCGTATCGACGAAGAAATCACCCTCGCCCAACAAGAAATAGACCTACTGGAAGAATACAGACAAGCCCTGATCGCGGAAGCCGTCACCGGAAAGATTGACGTACGGGACTATCCGTTAGAGGATTGATTTAAAAGCCAAAAATGTGACATTTTTGGCCAGGGTTAGCCGTATTATATTAAGTTCAATATGCTACAATTCCTTATTTTTAGAACAATTCCCCGAAGAAAGTAGCTGGTGGTGTACGTAGATCGAGCAAGTCAAAGTCTACCAGCATTTCTGATTTCAGGAAATTGTGGAGACTCGTGCAGTTATCGTCACGGGTGATGAATAAATCTGCTTTTTCTTCCTGTGCCTGGGCCATTAGCTTAGTATCATTGGGAATAACGATTCGCTTTTCAAGAATTACAGCACCTTTGCGGCGTGCAGCAAAGGCCGCTTTTGCAAATATAGCCGCCCTACGAGCGTGGTTGCTGTTAAAAGGGATCACTTGAGTGTGTCGGAAGGGCAGGTGATCGATCTCATCACCTATGCCGTATTCTGCCATCACGATGGTGGAGAGCAATAAAGAAGCCTTGTCTTTTCGAAAACGATCAAAGTAAGCGCGGGCGTGGGCATGGTCCGGATCTTCCCGGTTCAGGAGTCGGATCAAAAAACTGGTGTCTAGAAAGATGCGCTTATTCTTCATAGCCTCGGATCTCTTTTAACCAGGAATCGCTGTTTTTCACCTCAGACCAGGACTCTGTCGCTTCTTTTATCAGGCGATCAAGATAATCTTCATCTGATTCCTCCATTTCTTCCGGATCAATAAATTCAATAAGCCTGGATGACCTCGGGTCGAACTGTCCGGTTTCGATATTTTGTTTGATGCTTACGCGTACTTGCTGGGTTTTGTAGAGCCGATTTTTATCATCTGAAGCGAGCTGCTGTTCTGTAGCGGAAATGATGACCGTCCGAAGGTCGTATTCATCGGTATCGAGATGAATGTTTGGATTGGACTTCCCACCAATGTTGGTAATTTTCCCTTTTAAGTAAAGCTCTGCATCTACCCAGGTAGGAATCGGCTGTTTCCAATAAGGGGCACTTTTCTGACTGATGTGCAATTTTTGGGCTTTGGGCTTTCCTTCTGCCCCCAGTGCGATAGAGAATTCATGCTTGATGGCAACCTCTTGAAAGAAAGCAATGGCATCCCTCTGCTTTTGAGCTAGCAATCCGAGATCACGAGTATGCTCTACTTCTTCCATCAGGGCTTGCACTTCGATGACTCTGCCGGCTGCAGCCAGGAAAGAGACAATCACACTACCTTCCGACACCCGTACACTGACCTTCTCCTTCTTTTTTCCATCAGGATACAACAAATCCCGGCCATTCTGCATAATGGCGATCATCTCATCCACGTCAATATCCTCCGGACGAAGGGCTTGCGCATCATGGATACCAGATAGTCTTACCTCAAAGGATCGGAATGGAGTCATTTTGTTTATTTAAAAACCAGGTTTTGTAAAACCCTCGCTAATATTGTTATCTTCAAAATAAGTATTTATTACAGTGAAAAGCAATATTTGAGTGTAGTTGTTCTATTCCTACCTGGCAAAATGTTTTTTTTTGACAGGAAACGGATCAGATCGGCCAATTTATCCGTACAATTAAAGATAGCAGTTGTTAATTTAAAACGAACAACCCCATGGCAAAAGGAATACACACAGAAGAAACCTTCGAATCAGCCATAGAAACCGCTCTGATCGAAAGCGGCGATTACATCAAAGGCGGTCCAGACAATTACGATGCTGCCTTAGCCCTTGATCCCACAACCCTGTTTTCTTTCCTACAAACCACACAACCAAAGAAGTGGGAGAAGATCAGCAAGATACACGGCGCATCGGTCAAGCAGAAGCTCTTAAATCGCCTCACCAATGAAATTGACCTGCGCGGAATGCTTGATGTCGTGCGCAAAGGCTTTACCGATTACGGGGTAAAATTCAACCTGGCCTATTTTCGCCCTGAAACCACGCTCAACCCTGAAACCGAAGCCCTGTACCAGCAAAACATCCTTACCGTCACACGGCAAGTATATTACAGCACCAAGCACCGGAACAGCCTGGACATGCTGCTGTCCCTGAACGGCCTGCCGATTGTCACCATCGAGCTAAAGAACCAGTTTACCGGGCAAACAGCCGAGAACGCCAAACGCCAGTACCGCTATGACCGGGATTACAAAGAATTGCTGTTTCAGTTTAAAAAACGGGCACTGGTACATTTTGCAGTGGATACCGATGTGGCCTTCATGACCACACGCCTCAACGGCGCCAAGACCTATTACCTCCCCTTTAATCAGGGATACCACAACGGTAAGGGCAACCCACCTAACCCGAACGGATACCGAACAGCATATCTATGGAACGAGGTCTGGCGCAAAGACAGTCTGATGGAGATCATCGGCAAATTCATGCACATCGAAACCGAAGAGATCGAGATCGGGGGAAAGATCAGAAAAAAGGAAACCATGTTTTTCCCACGCTACCATCAAATGGACGTCGTGCGGAAGCTGGTCAGAGACGTAAGGCAAAACCAAGCCGGACAAAACTATCTGATCCAGCACTCCGCAGGGAGCGGCAAGAGTAAATCCATTGCCTGGCTGTCCTATCAGCTATTCAGTTTGCACAGTCAAGAGAACGAACGGATTTACAATGCGGTCATTGTCATTACCGATCGCACCGTTTTGGATTCACAGCTTCAAAACACCATATATCAGATCGAGCACAAGCAAGGGGTTGTCCAGAAAATCGATCAGGATTCGGCGCAGCTTGCAGACAGCCTGACCAAAGGAGGCAGTATCATTATTACCACCCTGCAAAAGTTCCCCTTTGTACTGGACAAAATCGGAGACCTGCCCAGCCGAAACTATGCCGTGATCATTGATGAGGCCCACAGTTCGCAAGGCGGGGAAGCCACCAAAAAAATGAAAGAAGTGCTGGCCGGTGCCTCTTTAGAAGAAGCAATGGCCGAGGAAGCCGATACAGAGGATGAAGACACCGCTCTGGATGAGATCAGGCGGTCGATGCTGTCCCGTGGCCGTCAACCTAACCTCAGCTTTTTTGCTTTTACGGCTACTCCAAAGGCCAAGACACTGGAAGTATTTGGAACGCAGGACATTGACGGTAAGCCAAGGCCATTTCACCTGTATTCGATGCGCCAGGCCATCGAGGAAGGTTTTATTCTTGACGTACTTCAAAACTACACAACTTATAAAACCTACTATAAGCTCTCCAAGGCCATCGAGGACGATCCAGAAGTCAACAAGAAAAAAGCAGCCAGGGCCATCGGGCGGTTTTTGTCTCTCCATCCGCATAATCTGTCCCAAAAAACGGAAGTTATGGTCGAACACTTCCGGCAGGTCGTAAGCAAGAAGATCGGCGGTAAGGCCAAGGCCATGGTCGTAAGCGGATCACGCCTTCATGCCGTGCGCTACAAAAGAGAATTTGATCGCTACATCAAAGAAAAGGGATACGACAAAGGAGACAATGCTATTAGGACACTGGTGGCCTTTTCAGGAAAAGTGATTGATGAAGGCGTGGAATTTACCGAGCCGCAAATGAACGGCTTCGGATACAAGGAACTGCGCAAGAAATTCGATACAGACGAATACCAGATTTTACTGGTCGCCGATAAATACCAGACCGGCTTTGATCAGCCGCTTTTGCATACCATGTATGTAGACAAGAAGCTCTCCGGCGTGAAGGCCGTGCAGACACTTTCCAGGTTGAACAGAACAGCGTCCGGTAAAGAAGATACCTTTGTGCTGGACTTCGTGAACGACAGGGAAGTCATACTGGCCTCTTTCCAGCCTTATTACGAGGTAACGACCGTAGAGGAAACAACTGACCCTAATCATCTATACGACCTAAAGACAGAGATTGAAAAATCCCAAATCATTTGGCAAACAGAGGTTGATCAGTTTGTAGAGGTGTACTTCTCGAACACCAAAGCCTTCAACGTCAAAGATCAGGCCAAGCTCAACGCCTATGTTGATCCGGCCATCGAACGTTTTAAGGGCTTACCAGAAGAGGCCCAGGACGAGCTAAAAAACTCAGTCAAGGCGTTTACGCGCCTCTATTCCTTCCTATCTCAGATCATGCCCTTTTATGACATTGAATTAGAAAAGTTGTTTACCTATTTGCGGTTTTTCCAGAAAAAACTCCCCAAGTCGAGCTTGACGGAACGTTTCCAGCTAACCGATGAAGTCGCTCTGGAATACTATCGCCTTCAAAAGATTGAAGAAGGGCAGATCGCCTTGCAACAAGGAGAAGAGGGGCAACTATCAGGCGTCAAGGAAGCCGGGATGCGTTACGACAAGGAGGAAATGGCTCCCATATCCGAGATCATCGAAGTATTGAATGACAAACTCGGCACCGATTTTACCCCTGCCGATCAGCTATTCTTTGATCAGATCGAAGAAGAAATGGTTCAGGATGAAACACTAGCCAAGCAAGCCCAGAGCAACACCAAGGAAAACTTCAAATACGGCTTTGAAGACAAGTTCATGGACGCGGTGATAGAGCGCATGGAGCAAAACCAGGAACTTTTCGCCAAGCTGATGGATGATGATCAGATGGCTTCGATTGTTAAGACCATGTTGTTGGATAAGGTCTTTAAGCGGTTGAATGATGGGCCTTCGGTTTAACTTTTTTGCCTTTTGCTGTGAAGATTTGAAACTTTTTAACTGATATAGAATGGATTATCGAAATAAGTTTCCCGTTATTCATAAACTCTTCTACGAGAAATTTGGACAATGGAGAGATCAAATCAAGGAAAAAACCCAGATTATAGATGGTGTATATGTATTATATGCTAATCGCCCCGTACATAGATTAATTGGCGCCGACAATCAAGGCGTCCTCTATATTGGTAAAGGCAGGAACATTATTGAATATAAGAGAATCGGGAATTTGATTAACTCCTTGAATGAGACTGATACCAGCCACCAAGCAGGAGTCAGGTTAAATCCATTATTAAAGGAGGTTTACCCGATAGCGGACATGGAGATAGAAGTTATTTTGGCAGAGGATTACAGTGATTTGGAAAGCCGATTGTTACATGCGTATTCTGAGCAATTTGGTGAATTGCCTCCTTTGAATAGAGTATTGCCGTGATGAAATATGACTCTAATGCTGATTTAAAAAGCTTTCAAAAAATCATTCATTATGCTAAATTCCAAAATTGACAAGATGATCAAAGATGTATATCCATTCATTGATCATGATCGGCACATAACAGGCCACTTGTTTTACTTCATTGAGAAAAATGATAAATTCTTGACTCGGTACAACAACCTGGTTAATGACTATGACCAACACAAAGTGAATAAAAGAATAGGTAGAAGAATCAGGAAGCTTTATGAGCTACCGAATACTGGCACTTGTAAATCGCCCAAATCTACTTTGATAAAGTCCTACACATTACATTAGAGTAATTTACCAAAAAGGTTATTGATCAGAACCTACCTGACGCAGACGACATCCCTGACGCTTTCGAAGCCTTCTGGAACGAAGAAAGGCAAGCCGCTTTTGAGAATCTCTGCCGGGAAGAGCAGTTGCTATCGGAGCAGTTAAACAATGTAGTCGAATCCTACCTTTTCACCGGCCGCAAGCCGTTGCGGGATCACATTGTAGGGGCCTTGAAGGTCAAGCCCCGCATTCTGGAACGCAAGACGATCGTGGAGCGGGTTACGGAGAAGGTAATGGGGTTTGTAAGGACGTTTGATGATGGGATGGGGGTATGACAAACTAAACAAAAAATCTCAATTTGTTATCTAACCTGAGTTCTGGTTTATTTATAACTTCTCCCAGCTATTACCGTAAATAGGTAATATATAGTATTCTATTCTTTTACAAAAAAAGAAGCCCCATGAGTCAATATTCAAGAAATCGTCACCTGAATTTATATCAGTTTTTTAGCAATAATGAAAGAAACGAAAACAACCTAACTCGATCTTTGGCTCTTTGCCTTCAAAACAACCCTCTCTTTTTTAAAACCTTTCTAATTAATATCGTCGGTCCTGATGAAAGTAATATATTATTCAACCACATTGACGAAGGAGACTTTGCCGAGATAAATATCCAAGTAAATACAGCAAATATAAGAGATCGGCAGGATGATTTTGAGAAGGTCATTGGTATCACACTAACTACAACTCAAATAGAGCTAACTAAATGGCAGGACTACAAACCAACAGAAGTACCAGGCTCCAAGATTACAGATGTTTTTATCCAATTAAAAAATATAGCTCTAATTATCGAGGCCAAACGCACTGAGGAAAACTGTTCAAAACAACTGAAAGAGCAGATGGAAGAGTGCGATATTTCACTAGAAAAAATTGTTCTCCTAAAGTCACTTACATGGGAGCAGGTCTTAGAAATGTTGATCTCAACCGATAACATCTACCGTCTTCTAGGTGGATCTTCGCTTTTTCTCAGAGACTTCATTCAATTAATTGAGATCCACTACATAGATTGGCTTCCTGTATTACCATTCTCACAATTGCCATTCCCCAAAAACAGGGAAGAACAAAACTTTTCTAAGCACTACAAAAGATTAGAACAGGTTAAACAAGAAATGGGAGTTGAATTAGTCGAGTTTAGAGACAGAACTTCTATTCCAATAAATGTTGAATGGGCGACTGAAGTAACTCCGTATTTCTCAAAAGACCCAGACAAAGATATACTAGAGATTTATGTATGGCCCGCTAATACAAAGAGTCAGGGAAGGAGCCTCTATAAGAAAGATCAATCATGGCAAGGAACCAAATCGCTCAAGGTTAATGGCAATGAATTTAAACTTCGAATTATTCCAGAAATTGTTTTTCGGCATTTCAATAAATTCATTTCTCAAATTACAATGCAGGAAGGACCTTCAAAACTGCATAACTATGATAACTTTACAAATGTATCTGGGAAGAAGGACAGGAAAGATTGGCCTAAATTAGAAGCATGGTTTGATGACAATATTAATTTTGACTGGCGTTCTTCCTGCCAATGGAAAGACAAATTCCTAGATAGTGATCGCTCCTATTTGACCGTTTCAATGGGGTTCGAGGTTGTCGTTGAAATTCCTTATTCAATATTGGAGAAGCTGGATAAACAAAAAAGAAATACGAAGCCAGTAGCAACATTGTTTAAAGATATTGTCGAAGCTTTGGAGAAATTGATTTGACGGTAGTGTTACCTCCCTTTCTATAACAATTACTTTAAGCAAATTC
>JAUIKE010000391.1 GCA_030430845.1 Bacteroidia bacterium
GTGATTCGTTTTGCATGACTATTTTTGCCAGAAGTCCTTTAGCAGTAAAAAAGGCTTTGGAATGGGTAGAAAGAGCGCCAGAATTTGAAAAAAGAGCCGCTTTCGTGATTATGGCTGCTTTCTGTATCGCGGATAAAAAAGCTGATAACGATACCTATAGGCAGTTTTTTTCACTAATAAAAAAAGAGTCGGCGGATGAACGATTATATGTAAAAAAAGCCGTCAACTGGGCGCTGAGGAGTATCGGAAAAAGAAATATTGACCTCAACAAAGAGGCTATCAGAATGGCCGAAGAAATTCTGACCATTGACTCTAAAGCTGCTCAATGGATTGCAAAAGACGCCCTTAGGGAGCTTACAAAAGAGGATGTGAATATCCTCGATTATCCCAGAGCTATTTATCGACCTAAGTGAACAAAAAGAAGGAGGTATTAGCCAGAATATTTGAATGCGTACACAAAACCCAGCTCATGACTTATTTCGATAGCGAAGATTTTCTTGAAAAGGACTACTCGGAGGCACCACTTCCAAAAGGCCAGTACGAATATTGTACCTTTTCTAATTGCCATTTTGCCAACAGTGATTTATCGGATATTAAATTTTTAGAGTGCTCCTTCAGGGACTGCGACTTGAGCATGGTCAATTTGGACCAGACGGCATTCAGAGAAGTGACTTTCCAAAATTGTAAGATGCTAGGCCTGCAATTCCAAGACTGTAACAAATTGGTCCTCAAAATGCGTTTCGAAAAATGCTTGCTTAATCTATCCTCTTTTTTCGGCCTGGACCTAAAGAGCACCTCATATACCGATTGCCAGTTGGAAGAAGTAGATTTTGCTCAGGCTGATCTGGAGGAAGCCCTTTTTGAAAATTGCAGCTTGCGAGGAGCCCTTTTTGAAAAAACCAATCTGGGAAAAGCAGACTTCAGAACCTCCCTTCATTTCCGGATCGATCCTGAAGTGAATAATATAAGAAAAGCAAAATTTTCGATGCAGGGATTGCCAGGATTGCTTGAAAAGTATAACATTGTAGTGGAATAATCCGCTGGTAAGATGTTGCTCAAATGTGGATCTTACTGAGCCTTGAAGATCTTTTTGGGCACGCAGATTACGCAAATGCGGCAGATTTAAATTTGTGGAATCTGCGTGCCCAATTACTTACAAAATGATGTTACAAATATAATAATGAAACAATACGCTCAAATTCTCAGACAAATCCTTCAAATGTCGCAGCCGGCTCTGCACGTTATTGAAGAAGAGCTTTTCAATCTAAAGCCTGCACCCGATAAATGGTCCAAAAAAGAGATCCTGGGCCATCTCATAGATTCAGCCTACAACAATCATCAAAGATTCATCCGCGCTGAAGGGCAGGGCAACTTGATTTTCTCCGGTTATGACCAGGCAGACTGGGTGGTTCAAAACAACTATCAAAACAGAGACAAGGATGAGGTCATCGACACTTGGTTTATGGCTAACCAGCACCTGAGTTTCCTGCTTGAGCAAATTCCGGAATCGGTCATGCAGGAAGAAACCAACCATCACAACTTCCACCAAATTTGTATGAACCGGCTTCAGGAAGGTGAGACAAGCACGCTTTCCTATCTGATTTGGGACTATCTTTTCCATTTGGAGCATCACCTGGTGCAAATCCTACCTCAATATGAAGCTATAAGCGGTCTTTTTAACGACTAAAACAATTTCCTGCCCAACACCCACTTAATAGTTCTTTATTTCACTTTTCACTAAAAAAACAAAGTGAAATCTGTTAAATTCCTTATTTTACAGAACTAAATTTATTTTTTCATAAACTATAACAACAGATGGACACCTCTAAAATCATCGTAGCCGGACTGGTAGGAGGCATTGCCTTCTTCATTTTGGGTTATTTAGTTTGGGGCCTTGCCCTGGCAGGTCTTATGGAGCAAAATGTAGGATCCGCCACCGGAGTCGCCAGAAGCGAAAGCGAATTTAACTGGATTACCATGATCCTGGGTAATATATCCATGGGTCTGTTGCTGGCCGTTATTTTTGGTCGCTGGGCGGGTATCAGTACCTTTGCAACTGGGGCAAAAGCAGGAGCTATTATCGGTTTGCTGATGGGAGCTGCTAATGACCTGATCATGTATTCTACCACGAATATCATGAATTTAACAGGAGTCATTGTGGATATCATTGCCATGACCATAGTAACTGCAATTGTAGGTGGGGTTGTAGCTTTAATGTTAGGCAGAGGGGCTAAGTAAACATCAAACATTGACAATAAATATCAAGTGAACATACTTAGGGCACGTCTGAAAGGACGTGCCTGTTTTTTTAATATAGTAGTAGGTAGTTAGTATATGGTAGAAAGACAGTCAGGGGAATTTGGTATTTTACCTGTGAAAAAGCCTTAAATTTCGAAAAGCTTAAACCCGAACTTTAATTATTATGAAAAAGTCATTATTCTGTTTTTTGATAGGAGCATTTGTTTTAGCAATGACGGGATGCGAAAAAGAAAGCATTCTCGATAACTCCAATGGGAAGGTGGAACTCTACCT